>NZ_DASXHN010000492.1:0-17492 GCF_036488505.1 Paraburkholderia sp.
GACGTACAGAAGGATCCGAAGGTGATCGAAGCTTATCTGGGTGCGGGGGTCCACTAATGGCAACGGCAATGTTGAAAATCAAGGGCCTGCAGGTCAATTACGGCGGCATACAGGCAGTCAAGGGTATCGATCTCGAAGTTGCGCAGGGCGAACTGGTCACGCTGATCGGCGCGAACGGCGCAGGCAAGACCACGACGATGAAGGCGATCACGGGTCTGAAGCCGTATTCGGCAGGCGATATCGAGTACATGGGT
This sequence comes from Paraburkholderia sp., assembly GCF_036488505.1. GTDB lineage: Bacteria > Pseudomonadota > Gammaproteobacteria > Burkholderiales > Burkholderiaceae > Paraburkholderia. Next base: position 255 of record NZ_DASXHN010000492.1, read on the forward strand.
GAGTCGATCAAGGGCATCCCGGCGCACGAGCTGCTCAAGCGCGGTCTCGCGATGGTGCCGGAAGGCCGCGGGATTTTCTCACGCATGTCGATCGTCGAGAACATGCAGATGGGTGCGTATCTGCGCAACGATACCGACGCGATCAAGGCGGACGTCGAGCGCATGTTCGGCTTCTTCCCGCGTCTGAAGGAGCGCGCCGCGCAGTTCGCGGGCACCCTGTCGGGCGGTGAGCAGCAGATGCTGGCGATGGCGCGCGCGATCATCTCGCGTCCGAAATTGCTGCTGCTCGACGAACCGTCGATGGGTCTGTCACCGATCATGGTCGAGAAGATCTTCGAAGTGGTGCGTCTGATTTCGTCCGAAGGCATGACCGTGCTGCTGGTGGAACAGAACGCGCGTCTCGCGCTGCAGGCGGCGAATCGCGGCTACGTGATGGATTCCGGTCTGGTCACGATGTCGGGTGACGCGAAGCAGATGCTCGATGACCCGAAGGTGCGGGCGGCATATCTGGGTGAATAAGTTGAGCGGATAACGCTAGCTTACGAGCTTCGCCGTACCACTGAAAAAAAGGCCGCATGCAAGCGCATGCGGCCTTTTCCATTCAACGGCGTTCGATACGTCAACCGGCCGGCGCAGCAGCCGCGAATTCGCCGAGCCGCTTGCCGAGACTGATCACCGCATCGGCGCGATAACCGAGTGCCTCGTAAAACGCCCGGATATCGGCCTTCGCGGACAGCACCTGCAGATTCAGCTTCGGACAGCCCAGCGCGGTCAGCGCGTTTTCCACCTGCGCGACGAGCCGCGTACCGATGCCGTGACGCCGCACCGACTCATCGACCGCGAGCGAATAGAGCCAGCCGCGGTGCCCATCGTAGCCGCCCATCACCGTGCCGACGATGCGTCCGTCGAGCACCGCGACGAAGAACAGCTCGGGTTGTGTCGCGAGCTTGTTCGCGATCGACAGATGCGGATTGCGCTGCGGCCTGGTCAGGTCCCGATACTCGGGAAAAGCCTGCTGCCACAGCGCGACCACGGCATCGGTGTCGCTCGCGTCGAAGCGGCGGATCGATAGTGGCGTGTTCGTCGTCATCGGCGCTCCGTTTGATTACAGCGAGTCGAGCACCGAACGGAGCATCGCCAGCATCTGGTCGATCTCTTCGTTCGTCACGTTTAGCGCCGGCATGAAGCGCAGCAGGTTGGGGCGCGCCGCGTTCAGCAGCAGGCCGTCCGGTTGCATCTCGCGCGCCTTCTCGACGATCTGGTTGCCGATGTCCTTGCCGAGCAGCAACGCGCGCAGCAGACCTTCGCCGCGCTCGCCTTCGAAACCGCGCTCTGCCGACAGCTCGAGCAGCTTCGTGCGCAGATATTCGCCGCGCGCCTGCACGCCTTCGAGGAAGCCCGGCGCCGTCAGTTGCGAGATCACCGAATAGCCGACCGCGGTCATCAACGGATTGCCGTTGTAAGTACCACCCTGGTCGCCTGCTTCGAACACCGCGACGTCGGCCTTCGACAGCAGCGCCGCGAGCGGCACGCCGCCGCCGATCCCCTTGCCGAGCGTCATGATGTCCGGCTCGATGCCGGACAGTTGATACGCGAACAGTGTGCCCGCGCGGCCGCACCCGCTTTGCACTTCATCGACGATCAGCAGCAGGTTGTGCTTCTTCGTCAACTCGCGCAGTTGCTGCATGAATTCACGCGACGCCGGAATCACCCCGCCTTCGCCCTGAATCGGTTCGAGCATCACGGCGACGGTCTTCGCGTTGATCAGTTTCTCGACCGACGCGATGTCGTTCAGATCCGCCTTCGGGAAGCCGGGCACTTGCGGCGCGTAGATGGTGTCCCAGCCCGGCTTGCCGCTCGCCGACATCGTCGCGAGCGTACGGCCGTGGAAGCTGTGATCGAACGTGATGATCTCGAACGCGCCGTCCTTGAACTTCTTGCCCCACTTGCGCGCGAGCTTGATCGCGCCTTCGTTCGCCTCGGCGCCGCTGTTCGCGAGGAACACCTTGTCGAAGCAGCTGTGCTGCGTGAGCAGGCCCGCGAGCTTCGCCATCGGCTGGTTGTAGAACGCCGGCGACGGGTTGATCAGCAGTTTCGCCTGGGTGTTCAGCGCGTCGATCATCCCGTCGTTGCAGTGACCGAGACTGTTGACCGCCCAGCCCTGAATGAAATCCAGATAGCGCTTGCCGTTGTTGTCGTAAATCCACGAGCCCTTGCCGTGCGTGAAAACGATTTCGGGCCGGTTGGTGATGTACATCAGCGACTCGATCGGATATTCATTGAAATTCATGACGGCAGACTCCAGGCAAAGGGGTGAAAGCAGGTAAAGGATCAATGACGGGGTGGCCCACCAAAATGCGGCCGGAAAAACAGAAAAGCCACGGCATGCCGTGGCTTTCATGATTCGAACAGCTTGCGCCTTGTGCGGCGCGAATCCGTGACGAAGCCAGCGGCGCCCCTATGGGAGCGGCGAGCGGCGACGTCGGAGTTCGGATTGGATGCGGTTCATGCGCGAAAGAATACGACAAGGAAAGCGCCGATGTAAACCATGAATTTGCATCGACGCAGATTTCTCGCGCTGTCTCGATGCTGACACGTTCAGCCTGCCCAGCCCGCGCGTTTTACGCGGGCCGTTCGTTCGCAGCGGATCAGACTGCGTTTGCGAGATCGGCCGCACTGGTGAACGAGTCCGCGTAAAACTCGTCTTCGGGCAGGCCATGGTGCTGCGTAAAATCGCGCACCGCCGATTCGACCATGACCGGTGCGCCGCACGCGTACACCTGATAGCCCGACAGATCGGGCAGATCTTCGATCACTGCGCGGTGCACGAAGCCCGTGCGACCCGTCCACGCGTCGCCCGCGTCGGGCTCGGAGAGCACCGGCACGAACTTGAAGTTCGGAATCTCGCGTGCCCATTGTTCGGCGAGTTCGAGCAGATACAAGTCTTTCTTGCGGCGCGCGCCCCAGTAAAACGTGATCGGCCGCGTGATGTTCTTGAACACCGCGTGCTCGACGATTGCCTTCAGCGGCGCGAACCCGGTGCCGGACGCGAGCAGCACGATCGGCTTGTCGGAGTCTTCACGCAGGAAGAAGGTGCCGAGCGGTGCTTCGAAACGCAGGATGTCGCGTTCCTTCATCGTCGCGAACACGTGGTCGGTGAATGCGCCGCCGGGCATATGGCGGATATGCAGCTCGATCGGACCTTCGACGTGCGGCGCGTTCGCCATCGAATAGCTGCGGCGCTTGCCGTCCTTCAGGATGAATTCGAGGTATTGGCCGGCCAGATATTGCAGACGTTCGTTGGCCGGCAGCTGCAGCCTGACGACCACCACGTCGTCTGCCTTGCGCTCGATCGAGCTGACCCGGCACGGCAGCTTCTTGACCTGCACGTCGCCGACGCCGGCCACTTCGCGGATGTCCACTTCGAGATCGGAGCATGCGCTCGCGCAGCACAGCAGCGCCATGCCACGCGTCTTCTCGTCGTTCGACAGCGCCGACGACGAATGCGCGCGCTGCTCGATCTCGCCGCTCACGATGGTGCCCTTGCATGAACCGCATGCGCCGTTCTTGCAGCCGTACGGCAGGCCGACGCCTTGACGCAGCGCGGCGGACAGCACCGGTTCGTCCTGTTCTACCTGAAACTGCCGGCCGCTTTGCCGGAGCGTGACGTTAAATGCCATAGAGTGTGCGAAATCAAAAACGAAAATCGTTAGCGGACCCGGCGGCTTGAGCGCGCGGTACCTGTTGCGTGTGACGGCTACAATGCGTCCACCATGAAAGCGACACGAAACTTCCGCCGGCCGCGCGTGCTGATCGTAGGATGCGGCGACGTCGGCATGCGCTGCGTGCGTCTGTTGCGGCCGCGCGCGCATGTCTTTGCATTGACGAGCCATGCCGCGCGTTGTGCCGAGTTGCGCGCCGCGGGTGTCACGCCGCTGCGCGGCGATCTCGACGACCCGCACAGCCTCAAACGGCTTGCGGGTCTCGCGCCGACGGTGCTGCATCTCGCTCCGCCGCAGAAGTCCGGCGACGACGACCGGCGCACGCGCGCGCTGCTCGCGACACTCGCGAGGCCGCATTCGACGCGCGCCACAGCTGGCCTCGCACCTCGTGTCACTCCTCGCATCAGAACGGCTGCCGCGCGCCGGAGGGCCGTTTTCGCAGCGGTGCCGGCGGTCACGCCGATCGGGCGAATCCGCCGCACCTGGGCTTCATATCTGGACGCTGAAACACCCGATATTGTACCCGACGGGGTACGCCGGACCGCCGCTTCGCGCGCGCCTACGCGGATCGTCTATGCCAGTACGACGGGCATCTACGGCGACTGCGGCGGTGCGTGGATCGACGAAACACGCGCGCGGCGGCCGGCCAACGCACGCGCGAAGCGGCGCGTATCGGCGGAGTCTCAATTGCGGCGCGCGACCGCACGCGGCAGCGTGAGCGCGAGCATCGCGCGCATTCCGGGCATCTATGCGCGCAATCGTCTGCCGCTCGCGCGGCTGGAACGACGCACACCCGCGCTCGCGGAAGCCGACGACGTCTACACCAACCACATCCACGCCGACGATCTCGCCGCGATTCTCGTGCGCCTCGCGACGCATGGGCGGCCCGCGCGCGCGATCCACGCGTGTGACGACTCGTCGCTGAAAATGGGCGCGTACTTCGACGCGGTCGCCGATACGTTCGGCGTTGCGCGCGCGCCGCGCATCACACGTGCGCAGGCGCAGGCGCAGATCGATCCGACTTTGCTGTCGTTCATGCGCGAATCGCGACGGCTCGTGAACCGGCGTTTGAAGGAGGAGTTGCGCGTGCGTCTGCGCTATCCGAACGTGGCGAGTTTCCTGAGCGAAATCGCGAAGGCGGGCGGCTAGCGCTTGTGCGCCGGACAACGCAAGCCGCCAAGCAGCCGAGGCCCGGTCAGCCGGAAGCCACAAGCACGGGGGGAACGGTAACGCGGCGCAGGCCTGAAGGCGGCGAAGGCATATAGGCGGCGAAGGCATGAAAGCGGCGCAAAAATCCGCGCCACCAAGCATCGCTCGACCGAACAACGCGCATCCGCCGCGCCGCATCAATGGACCGCGCAAGCTGACAGCGTTAGCGGTCCACCGGTGGGTGCCGTGTCAGGTCAGTGACGGCAGCATTTCGAGCAGCAGGAAACACAGCATCGCGCCAATCAAAGCGCCGATCAGGTTCGGTTGGTACCTGTGCCGCAGCCGCATGACGACCAGTGAGCCGCCGACCAGCAGCAGCGCAAAAAAGATAAACGCAATCATCGCCTGCGAGATCGTAATCGTGCCGTCGATATGCATGGCGCCCCTCCTTGAAACTTTTGTAGTCGTTGTTTCAACGAGTATAGGGCGACAGGTGACGAACAGCATGCTGCGACGCAACGCGCGGTGGGCGACGCAAGCACAACGCGCCGCCTTTTCCCGGCGCATCAATGGCTTATGGCGTGACTATTGGCCCGCTAGATGTTTACCCGCCCCGCGGCGCCGCGTAGCGCGTTAAGGCCGGCTTCGTCGAGCCATTGCCATGCGCCCGGCGCGAGCGTCGCGGGCAACGCGAGGCCGCCGATGCGCTCGCGATGCAGCGCCTCGCAACGGTTGCCGGCGGCCGCGATCATCCGTTTGACCTGATGGTATTTGCCTTCGAGCACGGTCAGCGCGAGCGTGTGGGTATCGCGCGCCTGCGCGTCGAGCGCGGCGCTCGATTTGCTGTCGCCGTGCAGCAACACGCCGTCGCGCAACGCGCCGAGTTGGGTGTCGTCGAGCGGATGGCGCGTGGTCGCCACATACAGCTTCGGCACCTTGCGCTTGGGCGACGTGAACTGATGCACGAACTTGCCGTCGTCGGAGAGCAGCAGCAGGCCGGTGGTGTCCTGATCGAGACGGCCGACGCACTGCACGCCGCGCTCGGCGAACTGCGGCGGCAACAGAGTGAACACGCTCGGATGATGCTGCGGATCGCGCGAGCATTCGTAGCCGGCGGGCTTGTTCAGCAGCAGATACGCGTGCTCGCGATACGGCCATTCGACGCCGTCGACGCTAAAGCGAAAGGTCTCGCCGGTGATCGGGAAATCGGCGTCGGCATCGGTGCACACGGTGCCATCGATAGCAACGCGCGCATCGCCGATCAGCGCGCGGCATTGCCGGCGCGAGCCGAAACCCTGGGTAAAGAGGATGCTTTCGAGATTCATGGCGAGCGAAGAATAACACCGCAAGAAGCGGAGCGCCCCGCGACGCGTAAGCGTCGACGATGAACACCTCACGTTCGATTCCGGGAGTTCATCGATGTCCGCCACGCCATCATCGTCTTCTTCATCTGCGCGTTCTTCGTCCGCGGCCGCCGCCATTTTGCCCGGCGCATTTCATCGCCTTGCCTGGTCGAATCTGTGCGCGCAATTGGCCGAGCAGATCAGCCTCGCCGCCGCGCCGCTGGTCGCGGTGTTCGCGCTGGGCGCGAGCGCGCGCGGCACCGGTCTGCTGCAAACCGCGCAGACGCTGCCGTTCCTGCTGCTGTCCATCCCGCTCGGCGTATGGGCCGACCGCCGCTCGCGCCGCGTGCTGATGACACTCGCCGAAAGCGTGCGCGTGTTCGCGATGCTGGGCGTATTGCTGCTCGTGCTGACGCACGCGCTGAGCCTGCCACTGCTGGCAGCGCTGGGTTTCATCGCCGCGACCGGCACGGTCGCGTACAACGTTGCCGCGCCGTCGCTGGTGCCATCGATCGTGCCGCGCGAAGCCTATGCAATCGCCAACGGCCGGCTCGAACTCGCGCGCAGCGTCGCGTATTCGGCGGGCCCGGCGCTGGGCGGCTTGCTGGTCGGCTGGATCGGCGCGGGCTGGGCGTATGGCGGCGCGGCGGCGTTCTCCGCGCTGGCGGTCGGGTTGCTCGCGGGCTTGCGCGAGCCGCCGCGCGCGGCGACGCCACCCCGTCATTTCATGCTCGAGTTGCGCGACGGCACGCGCTTCGTGCTGCGCGATCCGTTGCTGCTGCCGATTCTCGCGACCGCCGTGTTCTTCAATCTCGGCTTCTTTATCCTGCAGGCGGTGTATGTGCCGTACGCGGTGCATCGGTTGGGGCTCGGCGCGTCGGCGGTCGGGGTGACGCTCGGCGCGTACGGCGTCGGCATGGTATGCGGCGCGCTCGCCGCGCCCGCGATCGCGCGGCGTGTCGCGTTCGGCCGCCTGCTGACGATTGGACCCGTGTGCGGTCTGCTTGCGTCGCTGGTGATGGTGGCGACGCTCGCCGTCCCGTCGTTCTGGCTCGCGCTCGCGAGTTTCTTTTTGCTCGGCGCTGGGCCGATCCTGTGGGTCGTCGGCTCGACGACGCTGCGTCAGGCGATCACGCCCGAGCGGATGATGGGCCGCGTGTCAGCGCTGATCAGTACCGCCACCTACGGCGCGCGGCCGGTGGGTGCGCTGCTCGGCGCGGTGCTGAGCGCGCGCTGGAACGTCGACGCATGCCTGGTCGCGGCGGCGCTCGCGTTCGTCGTGCAGGCGCTGATCATTGTCATGTCGCCGGCGGCGCTGCTCGTGCGTATCCCGGAGTTGGGCGCCGAAGCGGACGTCGCGGCGTGCCGCAAACCGCGTCGTTGAAAATTTATTTTCATTGACGCGGCGCCGTGCGAATGTCAAAGCCCCTTCATTGACGGTGCTTTGTCCGTGAAAACCCTCAACGCATGAAAATGAATTTTTTCCTGGACGAGTTCCATGTAAATATACTTTCATTCATTTCGAACAGAGCGACCGCGCCCGTCCGCCTGCATGATCCATCACCCGTCCGCTGTTTCGAATCCCGCCGAGCAGGCGATTGCCGCGCGCATCGTCGCGGCCATGCCGACCCTCACGCCGATTCACCGGCGCATGGGCGACTATGTGCTGGCCAATCTGTTTCGCGCGGCGACGATGCGGATCGACGAGCTGGCAAGCGCGGTCGGCGCGTCGGTCGCGAGCGCGAACCGCTTCGCGCGCGCCCTTGGCTTCGACGGCTATCCGCAGTTTCGTGAAGCGCTGGTACGCGGCTTCGAGGCGACGCTCGCGCCGGTCGAGCGGCTGCGCAGCGCGCAGGAATCGCCCGCGGCCGGCGACGATCTGGTCGATGCGTCGCTCGAGCAGGCCGCCGACAATCTGCACGCGACACGCACGTCGATCGACCGCGCCACGGCCGACGCCGCCGTTGACGCGATCATCGCCGCGCGCCGCGTGTTCGTCGTCGGTTTTGGCGCGAGCGCGTTTCTCGCGGGGCTGATGGAGCACGGCCTGCTTCCGTATCACGACTACGTGCGCTCGCTGGCGGTGAGCGGCGGCCCGTCGCATGCGGCGCGGCATCTGGTGCGCTCGAACGACGGCGATCTGGTGATCGGTATCGCGTTTCCCCGTTACGTCGAAGACACGATCGAACTCGCGCGACGCGCGGCCGGGCGCGGGGCGCGCGTCCTCGCGCTGACCGACGGCCCGCACTCGCCGCTTGCGCAGTTCGCGGACCTTGCGCTATATGTCCGCGCCCACCGGCGGCTCGCGTCGAATGCCGACTCGGCCGTGCTTGCGGTGATCGAGGCGCTGTGCGACGCGGTCGCGTATCGCGCGCAACGCTCGGTCGAAGCGGCCGCGGATGTCAGCGAATTCGTGCTGCCGTGGCTGTTCGATCCGCAAAGCAAGCCGGCCGGCAACGCTAGCGAGCCGGTGCATGCGCCGGGCAAAAGCGCACGGCCGAAGGATGCGAAGGCGCAACGGATTCAAGCGAAAGGCACCGAAGCTAAGGGCGCGAAAGCAAAGGCAATTGAAGCAATGGACACTGAGGCAAAGGGCACTGAGGCAAAGGGCACTGAAGCTAACGGCACTGAAGCAAAAGGCACTCAAGCAACAGGCACTAAAACCAGGCGCGCCGAAGCCCACGTCACGAGCACTCGCCGCACCGAACCCAAAGCCCCCACAGCTGCCGCAGATTCCCGCACCACCCGAACGACCCGCACTCCACACTCCAAACGATGAACTCCAACGCAGTCATTGCTATTCACGGCGGGGCAGGCACGATCCTGCGCGCATCGATGTCGGCCAGCGCCGAAGCCGACTATCACGCGGCGCTCGACGCAGCGCTGCGTGCCGGACAACGCGTGCTCGCCGACGGCGGCAGCGCGCTCGACGCGGTCAGCGAAGCGGTGCGCCTGCTCGAGGATTGCCCGCTCTTCAACGCGGGCCATGGCGCGGTCTATACGTCGGCCGGCACGCACGAGCTCGACGCCGCGATCATGGACGGCCGCACGCTCGATGCCGGCGCAGTCTGCTGCGTGAAGCGCGTGCGCAATCCGATCCTGGCCGCGCGCCGCGTGCTGGAGCGCAGCGACCACGTGCTGTTCACCGGCGAGGGCGCCGAGGCGTTCGCGGCCGCGCAGGGTCTCGAGGTCGTCGATAACAGCTACTTCGATACCGATGCACGCTACCGCCAGTGGCAGATCGCGCGCGAGCAGCAGCGCCCGATGCTCGATCACGACGGCGCGACGCTCGCGGCGGCGGCGTCGAGTAACGGCGAGCCGACACCGCACGAACCGATCGACCCGAATCGCAAGTTCGGCACAGTCGGCGCGGTTGCGCTCGATCGGCACGGTCACGTGGCCGCGGCAACCTCAACGGGCGGCGTCACCAACAAGCAGGCCGGGCGTGTCGGCGACACGCCGCTGATCGGCGCGGGGTGCTACGCGGACGACGCGACCTGCGCGGTGTCGACCACCGGCTCCGGCGAGATGTTCATGCGCATGGTCGCAGCTTATGACGTCGCCGCGCAGATGGCCTATCGGGAGATCTCGCTCGAACAAGCCGCGCGCGACGTCGTGATGAACCGTCTGCCGAAAATCGACGGGCGCGGCGGCCTGATTGCCGTCGACGGGCGCGGCAACGTGACGCTGCCGTTCAATACCGAAGGCATGTACCGCGGTTTCGCGCGGCTTGGCGAAGCGCCGGTGACGGCGATTTATCGCTAGCCACGCCAGCGGCGTACGCCGTTGCATCGCCGCCAGAACCTCGTTGAACTGTGCTCGACCATTGTTAGCCGCGTTCGAATTCAAAGGAATCACTGTGCCGACTTCATCGCACACCGCCCGCCCGCTTATCGAAACCCTGCCGCCGCAACGCGTGCTCGCGGTCGACGATCTGACGGTCGCGTTCCGCCGCGGCGGCTCGACGTTCAACGCGGTGCGCAATCTGTCGTTGACGGTCGAGCGCGGCGAGACGCTCGCGATCGTCGGTGAATCGGGCTCGGGCAAATCGGTCACGTCGCTCGCGCTGATGCGGCTGATCGAGCACGGCGGCGGACGGGTGGCGGGCGGCGGCATCGCGTTCCGGCGTCGCGACGGCAGCGTGCTCGATCTCGCCCACGCGTCGTCCGGCAAGATGCGCACGATTCGCGGCGCCGACATCGCAATGATTTTCCAGGAGCCGATGACCTCGCTGAACCCGGTCTTCACGGTCGGTGATCAGATCAGCGAGGCGATCGCGCTGCATCAGGGCAAGAGCCGCGACGCCGCGCGCGCAGAAACCGTGCGGCTGCTCGAACTCGTGCGGATTCCCGAGGCGAAACGGGTGGCTGCGCGCTTCCCGCATCAACTGTCGGGTGGCATGCGTCAGCGCGTGATGATCGCAATGGCGTTGTCATGCAAGCCCGCGTTGCTGATCGCCGACGAGCCGACCACCGCGCTCGACGTGACGATTCAGGCGCAGATCCTGCAACTGATTCGCGGCTTGCAGGACGAGATGAATATGGGCGTGATCTTTATCACGCACGACATGGGCGTGGTCGCCGAAGTGGCCGACCGCGTGCTCGTGATGTATCGCGGCGAAAAAGTGGAAGAGGGCGCGGCCGATGCGCTGTTCGCCGAGCCGTCGCATCCATATACGAAGGCGTTGCTCGCCGCGGTGCCGCGTCTGGGCTCGATGCAGGGCACCGACCAACCGGCGCGCTTCCCGATTGTGAGCGTCGCCGAGGCCGGCCTGAGCGGTGACGAACCCGCGGTGCAACCCGCCGCCGCGGTCGCGGCAGAAGCGCAGCCGCTAGTGCGCGAGGACACGCCGCCGATTCTGCGCGTGCGCGATCTGGTCACGCGCTTTCCGGTTCGCAGCGGGCTGTTCGGCCGGATGACGGGCCGCGTGCATGCGGTCGAGAAAGTCAGCTTCGATCTGCGGCCCGGCGAAACGCTCGCGCTCGTCGGCGAATCGGGCTGCGGCAAGTCGACCACGGGCCGCTCGCTGCTGCGCCTCGTCGAAAGCCAGAGCGGCTCGATCGAATTCGGCGGCAAGGACATCAGCGCGCTGACAGGGTCCGCGTTGCAGGCGCTGCGGCGCGATATCCAGTTTATTTTTCAGGACCCGTTCGCGTCGCTGAATCCGCGCTTGACCGTGGGCTTCTCGATTATGGAGCCGCTGCTCGTGCATCGCGTCGCGCAAGGTGCGCAGGCGCAGGCGCGGGTGGCGTGGCTGCTCGAAAAGGTCGGTTTGCCGGCCGACGCCGCGCGCCGCTATCCACATGAATTTTCCGGCGGGCAGCGCCAGCGCATCGCGATTGCACGCGCGCTCGCATTGAATCCGAAAGTGGTGATCGCCGACGAATCGGTGTCCGCGCTCGATGTGTCCGTGCAGGCGCAGATCGTCAATCTGATGCTCGATTTGCAGCGCGAACTCGGCGTCGCGTATCTGTTCATTTCGCACGACATGGCGGTGGTCGAGCGTGTCAGCCATCGCGTCGCGGTGATGTATCTCGGCCAGATCGTCGAGATCGGCCCGCGTCGCGCGGTGTTCGAGGCGCCGCAGCATCCGTACACGAAGAAGCTGATGAGCGCGGTGCCGGTCGCCGATCCGGCCCGCCGGCACGCGAAGCGCATGCTCGCCGCGGATGAGATCCCCAGCCCGATCCGCGCGTTGCACGACGAGCCGGCGGTCGCGCCGCTCGTTGCGGTGGGACCGGACCATTTCGTCGCGCGGCATCGCGTGGGCGGCGCGTATTGAGTCGCAGGCAGCCAGGACCCAAGTGGAAGCCCCGCAACAGAGGCATCGGAAAGAAGCACAAGCAAGCCAATCAGAACAAACCCGTTACACCATCAACCCCTTTTCATCTCGCAGCCTGGAGCAACCTCATGAACCTGCTGGTCCCGTCTTCTCCGTTTCGTTTGCGCGCGCTGCTCAGCGGCGGCGCGGTGGTGTTCGCGATGCTCGCGGGCAATCTCGCGCATGCCGAAACCACGGCCGTGATGGCGGTCGCGTCGACCTTCACGACGCTCGATCCGTACGACGCGAATGACACGCTGTCGCAGGCGGTCGCGAAGTCGTTCTACCAGGGGCTGTTCGGTTTCGACAAGGACATGAAGCTCGTCAACGTGCTGGCCGACAGCTATGAGGCGAGCGCCGACGCGCGCGTCTACACGATCAAGTTGCGCCATGGCGTGAAGTTCCAGGACGGCACCGATTTCAACGCGGCGGCGGTCAAGGCGAACTTCGACCGCGTGACCGACCCGGCGAACAAGCTCAAGCGCTACAACATGTTCAGCCGCATCGAGAAGACCGAGGTGGTCGATCCGTACACGGTGCGCGTCACGCTGAAGGCGCCGTTCTCGGCGTTCGTCAACGTGCTCGCGCATCCGTCGGCGGTGATGATCTCGCCCGACGCGCTGAAGAAGTACGGCAAGGACATCGCGTTCCATCCGGTCGGCACCGGCCCGTTCGAACTCGTGAAATGGGACCCGGCGGGCGACCTGACGGTGAAGAAGTTCGCCGGCTACTGGAAGAAGGGCTACCCGAAGATCGACGCGATCGACTGGAAGCCGGTGGTCGACAACAACACGCGCGCCGCGCTGATGCGCACCGGCGAAGCGGACTTCGCGTTCCAGGTGCCGTTCGAGCAGGCCGCGCAATTGCAGTCGAGCCCGAAGGTCGACCTGATCGCGGCGCCGTCGATCATCGAGCGCTATATCAGCATGAACATGAACCAGAAGCCCTTCGACAACCCGAAGGTGCGTGAAGCGCTGAACTACGCGGTGAACAAGGATGCGCTGACCAAGGTCGCGTTCGCTGGCTATGCGACGCCGGCCGAAGGCGTGGTGCCGCAGGGCGTCGATTACGCGGCCAAGCTCGGCCCGTGGCCGTACGATCCGGCGAAGGCGCGCGAGTTGCTGAAGGAAGCCGGCTATCCGAACGGTTTCGAAACGACGCTGTGGTCCGCGTATAACTACTCGACCGCGCAGAAGGTGATCCAGTTCGTGCAGCAGCAGCTTGCGCAGGTCGGCATCAAAGCCAGCGTCGAAGCGCTCGAAGCGGGCCAGCGCGTCGCCAGGGTCGAAAGCGCGCAGGACCCGGCGAGCGCGCCGGTGCGGATGTACTACGCGGGCTGGTCGTCGTCGACCGGTGAAGCCGACTGGGCAATCAGCCCGCTGCTGGCCGGCTACTCGTTCCCGCCGAAGATGGTCAATACCTCGTACTACAAGAACGACACCGTCGACAGCGATCTGAAGCAGGCGCTCGAAACCACCGACCGCACGCAGAAGGCCGCGCTGTACACGGATGCGCAAAAGCGCATCTGGGCCGACGCGCCGTGGATTTTCCTCGTCAAGGAGAAAGTCGTGTACGCGCGCAGCAAGCGTCTGTCGGGTGCTTACGTCGCGCCGGACGGCTCGTTCAATTTCGACGAAATCGCGATCAAGTGATCAGTTCGAACGTGCGGCTCGCGCGAGCGCGGGCCGCACGTTCGCGGCGGCAGCCGCGCTTCGCGCCGCCTGGCTGCCGCCGCCTCCGATCCTCCGTCGCCCGCATCCTTGCCGGACTGGTTTCATGCTGAACTTTCTCGTCAAACGTCTTTTTGGCCTGCTGCCGACGCTTCTTATCGTCGCCGTGCTGGTGTTCCTGTTCGTGCATCTGCTGCCGGGTGATCCGGCGCGGCTTGCCGCCGGTCCGGAAGCGGACGAGGCGACCGTCGCGCTGGTGCGCTCCGATCTCGGCCTCGACAAACCGCTGCCGCAGCAGTTCGTGCGCTTCTTCTGGCGGATGGCGCACGGCGACTTCGGCACCTCGACGCGCAGCAAGCGGCCGGTGAGCGAGGAAATCGCCGAGCGCTTCATGCCGACGCTGTGGCTGACGATTGCGAGCATGGTGTGGGCGGTCGTGTTCGGGATGGCGCTCGGCATCGTCTCGGCCGTGTGGCGCAACCGCTGGCCCGACCGGCTGGGGATGACGCTCGCGGTGTCGGGCATTTCGTTTCCGGCGTTCGCGCTCGGCATGCTGCTGATGGAAATCTTCTCGGTGCAACTCGGCTGGCTGCCGATCGTCGGCGACGGCACGTGGCGCGGCTACGTGCTGCCGTCGCTGACGCTCGGCGCGGCGGTCGCGGCGGTGATGGCGCGCTTTACGCGCGCGTCGTTCGTCGAAGTGATGCACGAGGATTTCGTGCGCACCGCGCGCGCGAAGGGCGTGCCGGAACGGCTGGTGATCGTCAAGCACTGCCTGCGCAACGCGCTGATTCCCGTCGTCACGATGATGGGCTTGCAGTTCGGCTTTCTGCTGGGCGGCTCGATCGTCGTCGAGGTGGTGTTCAACTGGCCGGGCCTTGGGCGCCTGCTCGTCGATGCGGTGTCGATGCGCGACTATCCGATCATTCAGGCCGAGGTGCTGTTGTTCTCGCTCGAATTCATCATCATCAATCTGATCGTGGATGTGCTGTACGCCGTGATCAATCCGACTATCCGTTTCAAGTGAGGCCCGCATGAGCATGACTGCCACCGAGCCGAACGCGGCCAACGCCGCGCCCGCCGAACGCGCGATCCGCACGCCGTGGAGCGAGTTCTGGCGCAAGTTCCGCAAGCAGCACGTCGCGATGGTTGCCGGCGTGTTCGTGCTGCTGCTGATCGTGGTCGCGATCATCGCGCCGCATATCGTGCCGTACGACCCGGAGAACTTCTTCGACTACGACGCGCTGAACGCGGGGCCGTCGGCTGCGCACTGGTTCGGCGTCGATTCGCTGGGGCGCGACATTTTCAGCCGCATCCTCGCCGGTTCGCGCATCTCGCTCGAGGCCGGCTTTCTGTCGGTCACGATCGGCGCGGTGATCGGCACGTTCTTCGGCCTGCTGGCCGGCTACTACGAGGGCTGGTGGGATCGCATCACGATGCGCGTGGCCGACGTGCTGTTCGCGTTCCCCGGCATTCTGCTCGCGATCGGCGTGGTCGCGATTCTCGGCAACGGCATGATCAACGTGATCTGTGCGGTGGCGATTTTCAGTATTCCGGCATTCGCACGGCTGGTGCGCGGCAATACGCTGATGCTCAAGCAGCTCACCTATATCGAGGCGGCCCGCAGCATCGGCGCGTCGGACTGGACGATCATCATGCGGCATATTCTGCCGGGCACGATTTCGTCGGTGGTCGTGTATCTGACGATGCGCATCGGGACCTCGATCATCACCGCGGCGAGTCTGTCGTTTCTCGGCCTCGGCGCGCAGCCGCCGACCCCCGAGTGGGGCGCGATGCTCAACGAAGCGCGCGCCGATATGGTGACCGCGCCGCATATCGCGCTGTTTCCGAGTCTCGCGATCTTTCTGACCGTGCTCGCCTTCAACCTGCTCGGCGACGGTCTGCGCGACGCGCTCGATCCGAAGCTGGACCGGCCATGAGTACGCCCGCTTCTGCTGCATTGCGCGCGCCGCATATCGGCCAGTTGCCGGCCGCAGCGTTGGGCTCGATCGCGGACGTCGCGGGCGTGAGCGTCGGCCATTGCACGCTCGCCGACGGCGCGTTGCAAACCGGTGTGACCGTGATCCGTCCGCATCCGGGCGATCCGTTCGTCGACAAGGTGCCCGCGGCGGCGTCGGTCATCAACGGCTTCGGCAAGAGCATCGGGCTCGTGCAAGTCGAAGAACTCGGCACGCTGGAGACGCCGATCGCGCTTACCAATACGTTCAGCGTCGGCGCGCTCGCGCAGGCGCAGATCCGCGCGGCGGTGCGCGCGAATCCGCGCATCGGACGCGAATGGCCGACGGTCAATCCGCTGGTGTTCGAATGCAACGATGGGTATCTGAACGATATCCAGGCAATGGCCGTCACCGCGCGCCATTTCGACGAAGCATTCGATGCCGCGAGCAGCGATATCGCGAGCGGCGCGGTCGGCGCCGGACGTGGGATGTCGTGCTTCGATCTGAAGGGTGGGATCGGCAATGCCTCGCGTGTGGTCAGCGCGGCGGGGCGCGATTACACGGTTGGCGCGCTCGTGCTCGCGAACTTCGGCCGTCTGCCGATGCTGACGATCGACGGCACGCCGCTCGGCCGGGTGCTGGCCGAACGCGCGGCCGCAACCGCCGAGCCGAGTGCGTCCGCTACGGCCGCGAAGCCCGAACAAGGCTCGATCATCATGATCGTCGCGACCGATGCGCCGCTCGACGCGCGTCAACTGAAGCGCCTGTCGCTGCGCGCGGCGGCCGGCCTCGCGCGCACCGGCTCGGTGTACGGGCACGGCAGCGGCGATATCGCGCTGGCGTTCTCGACCGCGTACACGGTGCCGCACGGCGCCGATCACATCACACTGCAGCTGCTCGTCGCCGATCACTGCATGGACCCGCTGTTTCGCGCGTGCGCGGACAGCGTCGAACAGGCGATCGTCGATGCGTTGTGGAGCGCCGAATCCGTAACAGGCCGGGACGGCCATCGGCGCGTGTCGCTGCGCGACAGCGTGCCGGACCTGGCCCAACTGCTCACTGCCAACTGCTGATCAATACGCGATGAAAGTTCTCGTTTCGACCGATATCGAAGGCGTGGCCGGCGTCTTCCATTCTGAGCAGACCCGTGCGGGCAACGGGGAATACGAAGCCGCGCGCCGCTGGATGACGCTCGAAGCCAACGCCGCAATCGAAGGCGCGTTCGCGGGCGGCGCGACCGACGTGTGGGCCAACGATTCGCACGGTGGCTTTCGCAACCTGCTACCCGATCTGCTCGATCCGCGCGCGCAGGTCGTGCTCGGCAAGCCGCGCACGCTCGGCATGATGGCCGGGCTCGAATACGGCGCGGCGCTCGTCTTCATGATCGGCTATCACGCGAAGGCGCAAACGCGCGGCATCCTCGCGCACACGATCAACAGCTTTGCCTTCGCGCGCGTTTCGCTGAACGGTGTCGAGGTCGGCGAGGCGGGCGTCTATGGCGCGCTGGCGGAAGAATATGGCGCACAGGTCGCACTTTTATCCGGCGATGACGTCTTCGCCGAAGAAACCGCGCCG
>NZ_DASXHN010000520.1:0-3776 GCF_036488505.1 Paraburkholderia sp.
CGGCACAACCGGCTCGCACGGGTGCTGTACGAGGCGGCGGTGTAGCGCAGGAAAGCGGAGGATAAAGCACGCGACGCTGGCGGCATCCATACGAGAAGAACCCATGGATGCCAGCCGCGCCGCGAGCGGCGTCAAGGCTTAGCGATCAGCGTTCTGGTTGCTTCGGCGACGAGGCCGCGCAGCCAGCGCACTTCGTCGGAGTAATGCACGCGTTCGTGCCACAGCTGGTAGTACTGCATCGGCGGAAAATCGAGCGGCGCGGGCACCACGGTGAGCGGCAGGAACTTCGCGTAGTAATCGGCAAAGAGGCGCGTCGTCGTGAAGATCAGGTCCGACTTGATCAGCACGTACGGCGCGAGATTGAAGTACGGCAACGTGACGACCACATGGCGCTTCAACCGCTCGCGCGCAAGATGGACATCGATCGCACCGCGCTGGCCGACCGAGTACGGCGTCGGCGCGAGATGCGGCGCGTTCAGATACTGGTCGAGCGTGAGCCCGCCGCGCCTCGCGAACGGATGCGTGTTGCCCATCAGGCAGACGATCTGATCGACGAACAGGTTCGACAGATGCAACTGCTCGGGCGGCTCCGGCCAGTTGCCGACGACAATGTCGAGCTTGCCGTCCTCGAGCGCGAGCTCGTAGTCGAACGCCGGGCCGAGCGAATGAAATTCGAGCGTCGCATTCGGCGCGGCCTGGCGAAAACGTTCGACCACCGTCGGCACGAACAGCACGTTCAGATAGTCGGGACAGCCGATTCGATAACAGCGGATCGACGTGGCCGGATCGAAGTTGTGCTGCTGGAACCGGATGCGTTCGATTTCGCGCAGCGCGTTCTGCACCGGCTCGAGCAGCCGCAGGCCGTACTCGGTCGGCACCATGCCGGACTTGCCGCGCACCAGCAGCGGGTCGCCGGTGATGTCGCGCAGCCGGCGCAGCGCCGCGCTGATCGCGGGTTGGGACTGATTCAGTTTGACGGCGGCGCGGGTGACGCTGCGCTCCATCAACAAGGTATGCAACACCCGCAGCAGGTACGTGTCGATCGCCTCGCGTTGCTGACTCATGGACTCTCCAGATATATGTGCAGGCTGATCGAATAGGCGTGGGGGTATATGCGTTTTAATATGGCCGAAAAACGGCGTCAAGCGTGGCATACCCGCAGCGCTTGCTGCGGCGCGGGTTTGCGGGAATTTTGTCGGCTCGACTGAGTGGGGCGAATTAGGTATTGTCACCCGGTTAAGGTGACGGATCGCCCGCCGGCAAGGCGGACGGACGCGCGGCAACCGGCAGTCACTGACGTACTACGGAATCACATGAGCGACTCTTCTTATAGCGACGGCGCCGCCGCGCAGCCGGCAAACAGGCCGGAACAGGCGGCGCCCCGGTTGATGCTTCAGGGCATCACCAAACAGTATCCGGCCGTGCGAGCCAACGACGACGTCACGTTGATCGTCGCGCCGGGTGAAATCCATGCGGTGCTCGGCGAAAACGGCGCCGGCAAAAGCACGCTGATGAAGATCATCTACGGCGCGGTGCGGCCCGACGCCGGCGAGATTCGCTGGGAAGGCGAGGCGGTGGAGATCGCGAGCCCGGCGGCCGCGCGCAAGCTCGGCATCGGCATGGTGTTCCAGCATTTTTCGCTGTTCGAGACGCTCACGGTCGGCGAAAACATCGCGCTCGCACTCGACGAGCCGTTCGATCTGAAGACGCTTTCGAAACGGATTCGCGAAGTCTCGGGCGACTACGGTCTCGACATCGACCCGCAGCGCCACGTGCATAGCCTGACGGTGGGCGAGCGGCAACGCGTCGAGATCGTGCGCTGTCTGCTGCAGAACCCGCGCCTGCTGATCATGGACGAGCCGACCTCGGTGCTGACGCCGCAAGCGGTGAGAAAGCTGTTCGCGACGCTACGCCGGCTGGCGGCCGAAGGCTGCAGCATTCTCTACATCAGCCACAAGCTCGACGAAATCCAGGAGCTGTGCGACACCGCGACGGTCATGCGCGGCGGCCGCGTCACCGGTCATGTGAAGCCGAAGGGCGAGACTCATGCATCGCTCGCGCAGTTGATGGTCGGCCATTCGCTGCCTGATTACACGCGGCGCGAGCACAACCCCGGCGCCGTGCTGCTCGAGGTGAAGCAGTTGTCGGTGGAAAGCGACGACCCGTTCGGCACCTCGCTGCGCGACGTGTCGTTCGGCGTACATGCCGGGGAGATTTTCGGCATCGCGGGCGTGTCGGGCAACGGCCAGGCGGAACTGCTGTCAGCGTTGTCGGGCGAAAAACGCGGCACGCGCGCCGACGCGGTGACGATTTGCGGCAAGCCCGCCGGGCGCCTGGGCGCAGGCGGCCGGCGCGCGCTCGGCTTCGGCTTCGTGCCGGAGGAGCGCCTCGGCCGCGGCGCGGTGCCGGCGATGTCGCTGTCGGAAAACGCGCTGCTCACCGCGCACCGTCAGCAGATGGTGAGTTCGGGCTGGATCAGGGCGGGCGCGATGCGCGCGTTCGCCAGGCGCTGCATCGATGCCTTCGACGTGCGTTGCGGCGGCCCGGAAGCGCTCGCGCAGAGTCTGTCCGGCGGCAATTTGCAGAAATACATCATGGGCCGCGAGATTTTGCAGGCGCCCAAGGTGCTGGTGGTTGCGCAGCCTACTTGGGGCGTCGACGTCGGCGCATCGGCATTCATCCGCCAACAGTTGCTCGATCTGGCCGCGCGCGGCGTCGCGATTCTGGTGATCTCCGAGGAACTGGAGGAGCTCTTCGACATCTGCGACCGCATCGCGGTGCTCGCCGGCGGCCGGCTCTCACCGGTGCGCGCGACCGGGGCGACCAATGCCGAGGAAATCGGCCGCTGGATGGCGGGCCTCTTCGGCGGCCGGGAGGATGCGGCGCCTTCGGCGGAACAGCCCGCGCATGCCTGAATCGTCGCGTTGGATAACAGACACAGAACCAGACAAATCACCCGCTTCCATGATGCTTCCCTATCGACTCGAAGCACGCACGACGCCCTCGCGCACGATGCAGTTCGCCGTGCCGCTGATCGCCGCGCTGCTCACGCTCGCCATCGGCTTTCTGATTTTCGGCCTGGTGGGCCGCGATCCGCTGCAGGCGATGCACGCGTTTTTCATCGAGCCGCTGTCCAGCGTGAACGGCTGGTCGGAACTGCTGCTGAAGGCGTCGCCGTTGTGCCTGATTGGCCTCGGCCTCGCAATCGGCTATCGCGCCAACGTCTGGAACATCGGCGCCGAAGGGCAGATGCTGCTCGGCGGCATCGCCGCGAGCGGCGTCGCGATCTACTTCGATCAGGCCACCGGCTGGTGGATCCTGCCGACCATGATGATTGCCGGCGTGCTCGGCGGGATGGCGTGGGCCGCGATTCCCGCGCTGCTGAAGAGCCGCTTCAACACCAACGAGATTCTCGTGAGCCTGATGCTCACCTATGTGGCCACGCAGTTGCTGATCTATCTGGTGAGCGGCCCGTGGCGCGATCCGCAAGGGATGAACTTCCCGCTCTCCGAGATGTTCAGCGGCGACGCGCTCTATCCGACGCTCTACGGCGACTGGCACTGGAAATGGCTGCGCGGCACGCGCCTGAACGCGTCGGTGTTCGTCACGCTGATCGCGATCCCGCTCGTGTGGGTCTTCATGCGCAAGAGTTTTGCGGGCTACCGGATGAACGTCGGCGGTCTCGCGCCGCTCGCCGCGCGCTACGCCGGTTTCTCCGACAAGAAAACCATCTGGACCGCGCTTTTGATCAGCGGCGGCCTCGCGGGCCTCGCCGG
>NZ_DASXHN010000016.1:0-5320 GCF_036488505.1 Paraburkholderia sp.
AGCACGCGTGGCCTACATCAACAACGAATACGTGTTGAACCCGACGCGTCCGCAAATGAAGGAATCGGCGCTCGACCTGATCGTCGCCGGTACGGAACGCGCGGTGCTGATGGTGGAATCGGAAGCGCAGCAACTGAGCGAGGAAGTGATGCTCGGCGGCGTCGTGTTCGGTCACGAGCAAATGCAGATCGCGATCGACGCAATCCACGAGCTGGTCCGTGAAGGCGGCAAGCCGGAATGGGATTGGCAACCGGCGGCGAAGAACGAGCCGCTGATCGCACGCGTGACGGAACTGGCGCAAGCCGACCTGCTCGCCGCTTACCAGATCCGCGACAAGCAGGCACGTTCGGCGAAGCTGAAGGAAATCTACGCAGCGACGTCGGCGAAGCTCGAAGAAGACGCGGCGGCAAGCGGTACGGCGGCGGCCGACAAGGCCACCGTCGGCAACGTGCTGTTCGACATCGAAGCGAAGATCGTCCGTACGCAGATCCTGAACGGCGAGCCGCGCATCGACGGCCGCGACACGCGCACCGTGCGCCCGATCGAAATCCGTACCGGCGTGTTGCCGCGTACGCACGGTTCGGCACTGTTCACGCGCGGCGAAACGCAAGCGCTGGTGGTGGCAACGCTGGGCACGAAGGGCGACGAGCAGAACATCGACGCGCTCGAAGGCGAGTACCGCGAACGCTTCATGCTCCACTACAACATGCCGCCGTTCGCGACCGGCGAAACGGGCCGGGTCGGATCGCCGAAGCGCCGTGAAATCGGCCACGGTCGTCTGGCCAAGCGCGCGCTGGCAGCATGCCTGCCGAGCGCCGACGAATTCGGCTACTCGATTCGCGTCGTGTCGGAGATCACCGAATCGAACGGTTCGTCGTCGATGGCGTCGGTGTGCGGCGGCTGCCTCGCGCTGATGGACGCCGGCGTGCCGATGAAGGCGCACGTCGCGGGTATCGCAATGGGCCTGATCCTCGAAGGCAACCGCTTCGCGGTGCTGACCGACATCCTCGGCGACGAAGATCACCTCGGCGACATGGACTTCAAGGTGGCGGGCACCGAGCAAGGCGTGACCGCGCTGCAGATGGACATCAAGATCCAGGGTATCACCAAGGAAATCATGCAGGTGGCGCTCGCGCAGGCGAAGGAAGGCCGCATGCACATCCTCGGCAAGATGACCTCGGCCGTGTCGGGAGCTAACACGCAGTTGTCGGAGTTCGCACCGCGCATGATCACGATCAAGATCAATCCGGAAAAGATCCGCGACGTGATCGGCAAGGGCGGCTCGGTAATCCGTGCGCTGACCGAGGAAACCGGCACGACGATCGACATCTCCGACGACGGCGTCGTCACGATCGCGAGCACGAGCAGCGAAGGGATGGCCGAAGCGAAGAAGCGTATCGAGAACATCACGCTGGAAGTCGAAGTGGGTCAGGTGTACGAAGGCACCGTGCTCAAGCTGCTCGATTTCGGTGCGATCGTCAACATCCTGCCGGGCAAGGACGGTCTGCTGCATATCTCCGAAATCGCCAACGAGCGTATCAAGGACATTAACGACTATCTGAAGGATGGCCAGCAGGTGAAGGTCAAGGTCATCCAGACGGACGAGAAGGGTCGCGTGCGTCTGTCGGCGAAGGCATTGCTGAACGACGCGCCGCAAGGCGAACCGAACCCGCAGTAATGCGGTAACAAAAAACGGCCGGCAGCGCGCAAGCGCGCCGGCCGTTTTTCATGCAGGATGGATTGCGTTGCGGATTCGAACGCAACGCGGCGAGCGTGGTGAGTCGTCCGCCAAAGTGCAGGACCATGCGACGGTGCGCCGGGTGTGCTTTGCGGCTGCGTTTGCGGCGGCAACGCGGTAGGTGTCGGCAACGGTTAGGCAACGCAATCCAATCTTGGAGTTGACGCAGATGAAAGCGATCGAAATCACCGAATTCGGTGCGCCGGAAGTCCTCAAGCTGGCTGAGCGGCCGATGCCGCAACCGCAGGCCGGCGAAGTGTTGATCAAGGCGGCGGCGTCCGGCATCAACCGTCCGGATGTGTTTCAGCGCAAGGGCGGCTACGCGCCACCGCCGGGCGCCTCGGATTTGCCGGGGCTCGAAGTCGCGGGCGAGATCGTCGGCGGTACGCTCGATGAAAAGAACAACCCGTTCGGCCTCAAGCTGGGCGATCGTGTGTGCGCGCTGCTCGCGGGCGGTGGCTATGCGGAGTACGCAACCGCGCCGTTGCTGCAATGCCTGCCCGTGCCGGCCGGTCTGTCGGATGTCGAGGCGGCGTCGCTGCCCGAAACCTTCTTCACGGTGTGGAGCAACGTATTCAATCGCGGGCAGCTCGGCAAAGGCGAGGGCGGACCGAACGAAACGTTCCTCGTGCAGGGCGGCTCGAGCGGCATCGGCGTCACGGCGATCCAGATCGCGCACGCGCTCGGCTTTCGTGTATTCGCGACCGCGGGGTCCGACGACAAGTGCCGTGCATGCGAGGCGCTTGGGGCCGAGCGCGCCATCAACTACAAGACCGAGGATTTCGTCGAGGTGATCAAGTCGCTAACCAACGATCGAGGCGTCGACGTGATCCTCGATATGGTCGCTGGCAGCTACGTATCGCGCGAACTTTCGGCGCTGGCCGATGGCGGCCGGATTGTGCTGATCGCGTTGCTTGGCGGCGCGAAGGCAGAGCTGAACCTGAACGAAGTACTGCGCCGCCGTTTGACGGTGACCGGCTCGACGCTACGTCCGCGGCAGATCGAATTCAAGGCGCAAATCGCCGCACAGCTGAAGGAGCATGTGTGGCCGCACATCGCGTCGGGCCGTATCAAACCGGTCGTACATCGTGTGTTCCCGGCTGCGCAGGCCGCCGAAGCGCATGCATTGATGGAAAGCGGCACGCACGTCGGCAAGATCGTGCTGACGTGGGATCAGCAGGGCTTGACACCATCGGTTTGACCCGATCCACCCCGCGAAGTAAAATCGCGTGTTTTGCGCGCGCCGGATAGGTCAGACTAGTAGGCCGCGGGTGTCAGCAAATCGTCAGTCGCGAATGGCCGCGACTCGCGAGCCAGGTTCGCCGGCAAAACAGGACAATACGAGACGATGTCGAAACAGCAACGAGCCAAACTGGTAGTCGGTAACTGGAAGATGAATGGCCGGCTCGCCGCGAATGCGACGCTGCTACAGGCGGTGGCGCAGGCGTCGGGCGAATTACCGGTCAACGTACGTGTTGGCGTGTGTGTGCCAAGCCTTTACCTCGCGCAGACGCAGTCGTTGCTGGAGGACACCCGCGTCGTGTGGGGTGTGCAGGACGTTTCCGCGTTCACGCACGGTGCCTATACCGGTGAAGTGGCCGCCCCTATGGTGACCGATTTTGGCGCGACGCTCGCGATCGTCGGGCATTCGGAGCGCCGTGCGTATCACCGCGAGAGCGCCGAGCTGGTCGGGGTGAAGACACAGCGCGCGCTGGAAGCCGGTTTGACGCCGATTGTCTGCGTCGGTGAAACGCTTGAAGAGCGTGAAGCCGGCTCTACCGAGCAGGTAGTTGGCGCGCAGTTGGACGGCGTGCTGGCAAAGCTGTCGGCACAGGAAGCTAGCCGTCTCGTCGTCGCGTATGAGCCGGTGTGGGCGATTGGGACCGGCAAGAGCGCGACCACGGAGCAGGCGCAAGCCGTGCACGCTTTTCTGCGGGCGCGTCTCGCGGTAAAGGGCGAGGCGGTTGCCGACGTGCCGTTGCTATACGGCGGCAGTGTGAAGCCGGAAAACGCGGAAGAGCTGTTCCGTCAGCCCGATATCGATGGTGGCCTCATTGGTGGGGCGTCGTTGAAAGGTCAGGATTTCCTGGCGATTTGCAAGGCGGCTGCAACAAGCGTGGCCGATTAAGCAGGGCGCCTCGACGACGGTGAATTCATTGCGCGCAACACGTAATGTGCGGCGCGGTTAATTAAAGACTCAGGTGAGTGTGATGCTGTATTTCAAGACATTGATTATCGTCGTTCAATTGTTGTCCGCACTCGGGGTCATCGGCCTCGTTTTGCTGCAACACGGTAAAGGCGCCGATATGGGCGCGGCCTTCGGCAGCGGAGCATCCGGCAGTTTGTTCGGCGCAACTGGCTCGGCCAACTTCCTGTCGCGCACGACCGCCGTACTCGCCGCACTGTTTTTCGTTTCGACGCTGGCGCTAACTTACCTCGGTGCGTATCACGCGAAACCTTCCGCTGGCGTGCTGGGCGCGGCGGCGACGGCGCCTACGGCGTCCGCAGCGGCGTCCGCGCCGACCGGTAGTTCGGCCCCTGTCGCAGTTGCACCCGCGTCCCCGGCGTCGGTTCCGGCCACGGGCGTGCCGAAATAAAATTTTTCGTCCGACGTCCCTTTGTGCGTTGAACAATCTGTTTGGACAAGTTACAATTCAAGTCTTGAAGCGATTCGCGGGTTTTATAAGTTGTTTTCCCGGATTGCATATAGTGCCGACGTGGTGAAATTGGTAGACACGCTATCTTGAGGGGGTAGTGGCGAAAGCTGTGCGAGTTCGAGTCTCGCCGTCGGCACCAAATGTTATCTAATGCCAGCCGTTTGCTTCGCTTCGGCTGGCATTTTTGCTTCTGGCGCGCGGCTTGCGTCACGTGCGCTGGCGAAGTGATTTCGCGTTAGGGGTGCTATGCTCCTGACGGCACTCAGAACCAACCGATTGAGGATTGTCTTGAACCTCGCAGCCTATTTCCCCGTTTTGTTGTTCCTTATTGTGGGCACCGGTTTGGGCGTAGCGCTGGTCAGTATCGGCAAAATCCTCGGTCCCAACAAGCCCGATACCGAGAAAAACGCACCGTATGAGTGCGGCTTCGAAGCATTCGAAGATGCGCGCATGAAGTTCGACGTGCGCTACTACCTCGTCGCCATTCTCTTCATTATTTTCGACCTTGAAACGGCGTTCCTGTTTCCGTGGGGCGTGGCCCTGCGCGACATCGGCTGGTCCGGCTTCATGGCAATGATGATTTTCCTGCTCGAATTCCTGCTGGGCTTCGCCTACATCTGGAAGAAGGGCGGGCTCGACTGGGAATGATGGATTAATCGCCGGTTTGCGCGGGTGGCCGGGCTTGCTACCCTGTCTGGAGTGGAAAGCAAATGAGTATCGAAGGGGTCTTGAAGGAAGGGTTTGTCACCACGACGGCGGACAAACTGATCAACTGGACGCGCACCGGCTCGTTGTGGCCGATGACGTTTGGTCTTGCATGCTGCGCTGTCGAGATGATGCATGCGGGCGCTGCCCGTTATGACCTCGACCGCTTCGGCGTGGTGTTCCGTCCGAGTCCGCGCCAGTCGGACGTGATGATTGTTGC
>NZ_DASXHN010000028.1:0-1828 GCF_036488505.1 Paraburkholderia sp.
GCCCGATTCTACGTGTGCGCCTGGCGCTTCACCCTACTACGGCCCGTACGATCAGAATCAGCACCACGATAAAAATTGCCGCGCAGATCAACGCTGCCGCGATCACGTGCAGCGGGTTCAACTGCGTGGCGTCCGCCTCCAGATCGCGACGCTTGCGCACGCCGAAAAACGACCAGAACACCGCGCGCATCGACTGACCAAAACTGCTCTTGCGCGGGCTGCCGCCGTTGTCGCTCATCTTGTTTCTTCTTCCTTCGCTTGCGGCGCGAGCCATCAGGCGGGATTGGCGGCGGTGGCTGGCGCGCCTGTCGCCGTGTTGGCCGTGGGCGCCGCGCTGCCGGCCGTCGCCGCTGACGGCGTATTCAATTCGAAGAACGTGTACGACAACGTGATCGTTTTCACGTCCTTCGGCAACTTCGGATCGACCACGAACACCACCGGCATGCGCTTCGTCTGATTCGCCGTCAAAGTTTGCTGCGTAAAGCAAAAACACTCGATCTTCTTGAAGTACTCAGTGGCCTGCTTCGGTGCGTAGCTCGGAATGGCTTGCGCCTGAATCGTGCGCGCCTGTTCGTTGCTCACCTCGTACATCACCGTCGTCACTTCGCCCGGATGCACGTCGAGGCTGCGCTGCTCCGGCTTGAAACCCAACGGGCCGCGCGCATTCGCATCGAATTCGATCGAAATCGTGCGGCTCATGTCGACCTGCGTATTCTTCGCCTCGCGCACCGTCGCATCACGCTGCACGAGGTTGTTGATGCCGGTAATCTGGCAGATTGCGCGGTACATCGGCACCAGCGCGAAACCGAAACCGAACATCATCAACGCGACGATGAACAGCTTGATCAGCATCGAACGGTTAAAAGAGCGGTCGGCTTGAGCCGGCGGTTGCGTCGACATCTCAATCCTCAACAATCCTGCACACAGACTCGAACACCCGCGTACCGCGTCAGGGGAACCACTTCTGATGAATGATGACGCTCGCAAAAAAAGCCGCGGCGATGACAAACATCACGATACCGATCCGCCGGTTGCCCGCGCGAACCTGCTCGGGCGTACGTCTTTCTTGAGGATTGCGCGTCATGCTCGACTTTCTGAATACTTTCGTCACTACAGGGTGCCACCACTGCTCGCATGGCTGCCCGGTTCTGACGGCGACTGACACCACGCCGCCAGAACCGGCAAGCTCGCTGAACGCCGATTACTCGACGGTCGGCGGGTTTTCGAACGTGTGGAACGGAGCCGGGCTCGGCACGGTCCATTCGAGGCCCGTTGCGCCGTCCCACGGCTTGTCGCCCGCTTTCTCGTGCTCGCCACCGCCACGGTAGGCCGGCAGTGCAACTGCGAACAGGAAGTACACCTGCGCCAGACCGAAGCCGAACGCGCCGATCGAGATGACCTGGTTCCAGTCGGTGAACTGTGCCGGGTAGTCGGCGTAACGACGCGGCATACCTGCGAGACCGACGAAGTGCATCGGCAGGAACGCGAGGTTGAAGAAGAACATCGACGCCCAGAAGTGGATCTTGCCGCGCGTCTCGTTGTACATCCAGCCGGTCCACTTCGGCGCCCAGTAATACCAGCCCGAGAACAGCGCGAACAGCGAGCCCGCCACCAGCACGTAGTGGAAGTGCGCCACCACGAAGTAAGTGCCGTGATACTGGATGTCGAGCGGCGCCATGGCGAGCATCAGGCCCGACAGACCGCCGAACGTGAACACCAGCAGAAAGCC
This sequence comes from Paraburkholderia sp., assembly GCF_036488505.1. GTDB lineage: Bacteria > Pseudomonadota > Gammaproteobacteria > Burkholderiales > Burkholderiaceae > Paraburkholderia. Next base: position 1,730 of record NZ_DASXHN010000028.1, read on the forward strand.
GACTGCGAACAGCATCGGCGTTTCGAAGGAGAGCGAACCGCGCCACATCGTCGCGACCCAGTTGAACACCTTCACGCCGGTCGGCACAGCGATCAGCAT
>NZ_DASXHN010000057.1:0-6368 GCF_036488505.1 Paraburkholderia sp.
CCGTCCGTGGCGCTGGCACAGACCCCATCGCCACTCGGGGAATGGCAATACTCGGCTGGCATTCCGTTGCAGAAGATGTATCAGGCGAATATTCCCGACTGGCAGGTGCGCCTCGGCGCTGCGACTTCTTTCCAGCCGCGCTTCGAGGGCTCAGATCGCTACCACGTCGTCGCTGGCCCGAGCATCGACGTGCGCTACAAGGATCTGTTCTTCCTGTCGAGCGGCGAGGGGTTCGGTGCGAACGTCGCGCGCGGCGAAAACTGGCGCGTGAGCGTCGCCGCCGTCTACGATCTCGGGCGGCGCGGGCATGACGATCCGCAGGAGCTGAACGGACTCGGCAATATCAATCCGGCGCCGGGCCTGAAACTCGCGGCCGAATACGTGATATCGAAGGAGTTTCCGCTGGTGCTGCGCGCCGACATCCGCCGCTACATCGGTGGCTCGAACGGCTGGATCGGCGACCTCGGCGCATATATGCCGATGCCGGGCAGCACGAAGCAATTCTTCTGGTTCGCGGGCCCGAACGTATCGCTCGCCGATTCCAAGTACATGAACAGCTGGTGGGGCGTGAACCAGGAGCAGGCCGCGCATTCGCAATATTCGCAGTACCACGCGAGCGCGGGCTTCAAGTCGGTCGGCTTTGGCGTCAGCGCGATCTGGCTGTTCAACAAGCACTGGTTCGCGACCGCCGATGGCGCGTTCGAGCAACTGGTCGGCAGCGCCGGCAACAGTCCGATCACACGCAGCCGCGCGACCGGTGTCGCCGACGTGTCGATCAACTACCGGTTCTGAACGGCTGATTACACGTTCGGTGCATCCGGTAAGCACCGGGACGGCGGCGTGAGCGACGTCCCCGATCGCGAGCGGCAACGACGAACCGCACGACGACCTGCTGCAGGCGGTGGTGGATCGCGCCGAGCGGCTTCGCGCGTGGTCGTGCGCACGCGCCGCTGAACGCCGCCGGCGATGCGATCGCGGCGCCGCGCGATGAGCTTGAACACCGCGTCGGCGGCCCGCTTCACTCTGCTTCTGTCATCCCGGCACCGGCCGGGCCAGTCGATCGTGTCTCTCCCCGCAACCCGCGCCCAACAAGCCTCGGCGCGGGACCACGTATCTTGAAATTAAGCGCGTCCTGTATGATGGCGGCGGTCATGTCGCGGTGAAAACGTACGTCATCTGATCCGAAAAATATTCCGCATCGATTCGATTCTCCATGTCGAAAACAGAAAAACTGACCGCCTCACAGGCGGTCGACCAACTCCGCTTTCGCCGCATTCTCCGTCGCAATATCGCGCTGCCGCTAGGCGTCGGACTCGTCACGATGGGGCTGTTCGTGGGCCTGATCGCCTACCTGGTCTCGACGATGAGCTGGGTCGAGCATTCCGAACGCGTGATTGGCGCTGCCAATGAAATGCTGCGGCTCGCGGTGAGCCGCGAATCGTCGATGCGCGGCTTTCTGATCACCGGCGACGAGAGCTTCCTCGGACCGTACGAAAGCGGTGGGCCGAAATTGCGCGCGCAACTCGACGAGTTGCGTGGGCTCGTCGCCGACAATCCTCCGCAGGTCGAACGGGTCGAGGAAATTCGGGCGTTGCAGCAGCGCTGGAGCCGATTCGCCGAAGACATGGTCGATGCGCGCCGCCGCAATCAGGACTTCGAAAGCGCGATCGCAGCGGGGCGCGGCAAGGTCGAATTCGATGAAACGCGCCGCGAATTCGGCGATTTCATCGATGTCGAACTGCGTCTGCGTGAGCAGCGGGCCGAAGCGACCCGCCGCGTGACGGCGACGCTCGTCGGTCTGTTCCTGCTGTTCAGTCTCGGTGTGAGCGGGCTGCTCGCCTGGGTGGGCCGCCGCGAACTGCTGGGTCTGTCGGCGAGCTACGACGATGCGCTGCGTCAGCAGGCCGAACAGACCAGCGTGCTGGTGCAGCAGGTCTGGCTGCGCTCGGGCCAGCGCCTGCTCGCGGAGAAGGTGGTGGGCCAGACCAGCGCGCCGCTCGTCGGCCGCGCGATGCTCGAGGTTCTCGCTCAGTATCTGGACGTTGTGGTCGCGGCGCTGTATGTGCGCGACACGCAGCATGGCACGCTGCGCCGCATCGCAACTTATGGCTTTAGCCGCGAAAAGGACGAGGTGTCCGCGCTGAGTTTCGAAGAAGGCGAAACGCTGGTCGGCCAGGCGGCGCGTTCACGTCGCACGCTGGTGCTGCGCGACGTGCCGGCTGATTACGTGCGAGTCGTGTCGGCCACCGGCGACAGCGCGCCGCGCAACCTGCTGATCATGCCAATCGACAACGACGGCCAGGTCAACGGTGTCGTCGAAATGGGCTTTTTACGCGATGTGACCTCGCGCGACGAAGAGTTCATGGAGCTGATCCGCAACAGCATGGGCGATTTCATCCAGGCGGCGCTGTATCGGGAACGCCTGCAGGACGCGCTCGCTGAAACGCAGCAACTGAACGAGGAGTTGCAGGTCCAGCAGGAGGAATTGCGGGTCTCCAATGAAGGACTCGAAGAACGCGGCCGCGCGCTGCTGGACTCGCAACGGCGCCTCGAAGCGCAACAGGCCGAACTCGAGCAAACCAACGTGCAACTGGAGGAGTACGCGCATCGTCTGGAGCGGCAGAAGTCGGACCTGCTGCGCGCGCAGGACGACCTCGCCGCCAATGCGGAACGCCTCGAACAGGCGAGCCGCTACAAGTCCGAGTTTCTTGCCAACATGTCGCACGAATTGCGCACGCCGTTGAACAGCTCGCTGATTCTCGCGAAGCTGCTGCAACAGAACCGCAGCGGCAATCTGACCGAAGAGCAGGTGCGCTACGCGGAGACAATTCATGCGTCCAACAGCGATCTGCTGGTGCTCATCAACGACATTCTCGATCTGTCGAAGGTCGAGGCAGGGCAGGTGACGGTCGAGCCGGAAACGGTGTCGATCGACGCGACGCTGCAATCGCTCGAAGAAATGTTCCAGCCGCTTGCCGCGACCAAACATCTGCGCATCGCGTTCGATCGTCTGCCCGGCACGCCGGATACGTTCGTGACCGACGGCCAGCGTTTCACGCAGATTCTGCGCAACCTGCTGTCGAACGCGCTGAAGTTCACGGAGCGCGGCGAGGTCACGCTTGCGGTGGCGCCGGCTGAAGGCGATACGCTGCGCTTCGACGTGCGCGATTCCGGCATCGGCATTGCCGCCGACAAACTCGAATTGATCTTCGAGGCGTTCCAGCAGGCCGATGGTTCGACGAGCCGGCAATATGGCGGCAGCGGTTTGGGGCTGTCGATTTCGCGTGAGTTTTCGCGTCTGCTCGGCGGGCGGATCACCGTATCCAGTGAAGTCGGCAAGGGCAGTGTGTTCACGCTGTGGCTACCGCGCGATGTGAGCGACGCGCTGGCGCGCAGCGATGCCGCGGCGGCGGGCGAAGCACCGTTGATGCATGCGCGCTGGGGCGGTGGGCAGTCGGCTGCACCAGCAACCGTCGATGAAGTGTCGGCCGTGGCGTCGGTATCGGGCTCAGTACCGGGCTCAGTGGCCGGCTCAGGCTCAGGCGCCCCATCAGCCGCCTCGCCGCGCGCGCTCGCGCACCCCGACGCGGTCAAAACCTGCGCACCGATCGCCGACGACCGTGATCATCGCACGCGCGCGGGCCGTCTGATCGTCGCGGTCGAAGACGATCTGGCGTTCGCCGAAATCCTGCGCGATCTGGTGCATGAACTCGACTTCGATTTCGTGCACGCGAGCAATGCGACGAGCGGCCTCGCACTCGTGCGCGACATGCGCCCGGCAGCGGTGCTGCTCGACGTCGGTCTGCCGGACCGTTCGGGCCTCACCGTGCTCGAATGGCTGAAAAGCGATCCGCTCACGCGCCACATTCCGATCCATATCGTGTCGGCCACCGACCACGCCGACAAGGCGCTGCACCTCGGCGCGATCGGCTACACGGTGAAGCCGACCGCGCGCTCGACGATGGAAGCGGCGATCCGCCGCCTCGAAGCGCGCCTGCAGCAACGTCTGAAGCGCGTGCTGGTGATCGAGGACGATGCGCCGATGCGCGAAAGCATCCGCGCGCTGCTGCAAAGCGAGAACACCGAGATCGTCGCGGTCGCGACGCTCGCCGACGCGCTCACGCAACTGTCGGAAATCACGTTCGATTGCGTGGTCACCGATCTCGCGCTGCCCGACGGCACCGGCTACGACCTGCTCGAACGGCTCGCCGCGAACACCGAACACGCGGCGCTGCCGGTGATCGTCTACACGGGCCGCATGCTGTCGGACGAGGAAGAGCACCGGCTGCGGCGCTATTCGAAATCGATCATCATCAAGGGCGCGAAGTCGCCGGAGCGACTGCTCGACGAGGTCACGCTGTTCCTGCACAGCGTCGAGTCGTCGCTCGCGCCGGAGCAGCAACGGATGTTGCGCACCGTGCGTCAGCGCGACAATGCATTCGAGGGCCGCACGATCCTGCTCGCCGAAGACGACGTGCGCAACATCTTCGCGTTGTCGCACGTGCTCGAACCGCTCGGCGCGAAGCTGCTGATCGCGCGCAACGGCCGCGAAGCGCTCGACGAACTGGAAACCGGTCCGGAAGTCCATCTGGTGCTGATGGACATCATGATGCCGGAGATGGACGGCCTGACCGCGATGGGCGAGATTCGCCGCAATCCGCGTTTTGCGCATCTGCCGATTATCGCGCTGACCGCGAAGGCCATGGCGAACGACCGCACGCGCTGTCTGGAAGCGGGTGCCGACGACTACGTGTCGAAGCCGATCGACGTCGACAAGCTCGTCGCGCTATGCCGCGTGTGGCTGCGGCAACGCTGATGGCGGATCAGGTGAGAACCGAAACGAAAGCCAGACCAGAATCTGAAACGAGTGCCGAAACGGAAACCGGAACGCCAACCGAGATGAGCCCATCCGCCTTCGACGCGCCGCGCAACATCAGCGACTTCGATATCGAGTTGAAGCTGCTGCTCGACGCGATCTACCTAAAGTATCAGCACGACTTCCGCCACTACGCGATGTCGTCGCTGCGGCGCCGCCTCGCCCAGGCGCTCGACGAATTCGGTGTGCCGACACTGTCGCAGCTGCAGGACCGCATCATGCGCAACGGCGACGCGTTCTCGCGCCTGTTCCAGTACCTGACCGTGCAGGTCAGCGAGATGTTTCGCGACCCCGCGTATTTCCTGGCCCTTCGCGAACACGTGCTGCCGCGGCTGCGCACTTATCCGTCGATCAAGGTGTGGGTCGCCGGGTGCAGCACCGGCGAGGAGCTGTGGTCGCTGAAAATCCTGTTCGACGAGGAAGGGCTGACCGAGCGCACGTTGTTCTACGCAACCGATATCAACCCCGACGCCCTCGCGCGCGCCGAAGCGGGCATCTACGCGCTGGACCGGATCCAGGGTTTCACGCAGAACTATCTGGCGGCCGGCGGTACGCGTTCGCTGTCCGACTACTATCATGCCGCGTACGGCGGCGCGCGCTTCGCCGGTTCATTGAAGGAGCGCGTGGTGTTCGCCGATCACAGCCTGTCGACCGACGAAGTCTTTCTCGAAGCGCACCTGGTGTCGTGCCGCAACGTGCTGATCTATTTCGATCGCGGGCTGCAGGATCGCGCACTCGGTCTGTTTGAAGACGCGCTCGTGCGGCGCGGTTTTCTCGGGCTCGGCAGCAAGGAGAGCCTGCGGTTTTCCCGTCATTACCCGGCCTTCGACGAATTCCGCGCGGCCGAACGCATTTATCAGAAGCGCTAGCGAGGTCGCCCGATGCCACGCTCGACCGCCGAAACCCTAGTCACACAGGCTGCCGACGCCGAAGCGCGCACGGCCGCGCCGCGCGCGTACGAACTGGTCGTGATCGGCGGCTCGGCGGGCGGCCTCGACGCGCTTAACGTGCTGATCGGCGCGTTGCCCGCGCGCTTCGCCCCGGCCGTGATGATCGTCATGCATTTGCCGCCGGATTCGCCGAGCTATCTTGTGCAGGCGCTCGCGCATCGCTGCGCGCTGCCCTTGCTCGAACCCGATGCAGGCGAGCGGATCCTGCCAGGCCGCGTGCACGTCGCGCCGCCCGGCTATCACATGCTGGTCGAAGTCGACCGCACCGTCGCGCTGTCGACCGACGCGGCGGTGCGCTTCTCACGCCCGTCGATCGACGTGCTGTTCGAATCGGCCGCGACCGTGTACGGCGCGCGGCTGCTCGCCATCCTGCTGTCCGGCGCCAACGACGACGGCGCGCTCGGACTCGAGCGCGTGCGCGCGTTTGGCGGCACCGCATGGGTACAGGCGCCGGAAACCGCCAGCTCGCCCGACATGCCGCTCGCCGCGATCGCACGCGGTGCGGCCGACGCTATCTACCCTCCCGCAACCATGGCCAGGCA
>NZ_DASXHN010000058.1:0-7900 GCF_036488505.1 Paraburkholderia sp.
ATCAGGCGGGGAGATCAGGCGGGGAGATCAGGCGGGGAGATCAGGCGGGAAGATCAGGCGGGAAGATCAGGCGGGAGGGTCCGGCGGGAAGATCAGGCGGGAGGGTCAGGCGGGAACATCGGGCGCAGAAATCAGGCGGGAAGGTAAGCCGGAAAATCAGGCCGGACGGTCAGGCCGGAACATCGGGCCGGCCCAGTAGGTGGACACATCAGGCCAGGCGCGCATAGCCGGCGTTGCGCGCTTCGGTTTCCAACTGGCGGATGCGCGCGTAGGCGGCGAGCGGCAGCGTCGAAAAACCCATTAAGCGTAGACGCCGGGCGCGCTCCGGCCGGACCGTCAGCGTTTCGGTCAAAGCGTCGCGCAACGCGTCGATCGTGGCCGAGGGCACGTTGGCTGCCGCGATCAACGGCAAACCCGGCGACGCGGCGGTCATGCCGATCGCGCGAACGCGCGCCGCCAGCCCCGGTAACACATCGCGCACGAAAGCGAACGTCACACAGTCGATTGCGGCGATGTCCGCTCGATCGTCGGCGACCGCGCGCAGCGAGCCGAGATGCGAGCCGGTGCGCGCGACCGTGCCGAAGAACATGCCGGCGCGCGCGAGCGGTGCGACCGCGTGACGAAATGCATTCATACCGCTGTTTGAATCGTCCTGGTTGTAGGCGGCGCGTGCGCCCCGGCAGGACGCGAGTGTGTCGAACTGCGCGTCGGCGCGCGTGATCAGCACGCTCGAATAATGAGCGCCGTCGCAGCCCGGCGCATCGAAGCAGGGTGTCGCAACCAGTTGGACCTGCTCGTGCAGTCCGCGCATCAGCGGATAGCCGCAGGTTTGCGACATCAGCAGGTTCGGGCGCCGCCAGAAGCCGTGCAATTCCTCGTCCGGTTCGACGATGCGGCACGCCGGTGTGACCCGGCGCAGCACGTCGTCGAGCCACTCGCGCCACTCGAGGTCGAGCGCGGGTGTCACGTTGTACATCGGCAAGGCGGCGATCCAGGTCATTGCACGCGATTATGGCTAATGTCTGACCAGTTTGAAGTCGTCGAGCCCGAGTCGCACCGATTCAGTCGGCACGAACTTCCATTTTTGCGCGGCAACCGACAGGATTTCGTCCTGCGCGTCCTCGAACGCGACCAGCAGGTCCTCCTTGCGATTGCTCGCCGCGCCACAGAAAGCCACCAGTGCTTCCGCACTCACCTCGAAAATCTGCGCGCGATCGTCACAGCACACGCGGAACGCGACGGTCGCGCATTCCGTCACACAGGGCCTGAACCCTTCATCGACATAGACCGACATGGCGAACTCCTTCGGACGCCCGAATCGACAGGATGACAAACCGCGCCTGCCGGGTATGTTGGAGAACCGGCATTCACGGCAAAATGCCCGGCGCCGCGGTTCGCACGGCAGACCGGTCACTGGCTGAAAGGACGCCCGAAGCTGGCCGGGAACGCTCGCGTAGAGCCGGGGCCAGGACCACGGTGCGGACTGTGGCCGGAGCAAAGCCGGTCGCGGCCGCAGCGGCGCGCCGGCAATGACTTGAATATGCGCTCGAAAGGTTTTCGGACAGAGCCATAATGATGGCCCGAGTGAGCGGCCTGACCTTGTTCGGAAGATGCTTAAATCGACTCCAGAAGTAACACGTGGACTGCCCAGGCCCCAACGTCAGCCCCGAACGACTTTACATTTCCGTCCGTGCACAGCTTATGAATGCGTTTTTTGCTTCGTCACGTCCGTCTCAGACGTGGGTTGAAGTTGTCCCACCAACTTTGCTGCTTATGAAACGCTTCTCTTGCCCGGGTAGTTCCGTGCCCGACGTTGCTCCTGATCAGCCGCGCGCGAGCATCCACTTTACGATCTACACGGCTTTCGTGCAGACCATAATTTGGGCGCACCAGGCGCACCAGGCGCACCAGGCGCACCAGGCGCACCACGTACGATGCCCGCACCACGTACGATGCGCGCAAGCGCGTAGGCCCGCGCAGAGAGAGGAAGGGCTGGACGGGTGTGGTGTGTTTGACAGCAGCAAGTCCTGAAAGTTGATCCGCGCGATTTGCACGACAAACAGCCTGACCGTTGTTGACCAGCTCCACTTGCACCGTTAGATCCCTTGATCGCCCAGCTTCCCGCCGTTCCTACCCGGAGCCCGACTCGTTCGCGCTCATTCCCTCGCCACGACTTCCGTGCCGCGCGGCGGCGGTGCGGACTTTGCCTCAGCGCGGGCGAAATCGAGGCGCCGGATCAGCGGCCCCAACGTGGTCGCCTGAATCAGCAGACTGAATACCACCACGAGGTACGTGACGCCAATCAACATCTCGCGCCCGTGGAAGTCCGGCAGCGACAACGCGAGTGCGATCGAAATGCCGCCGCGCAGCCCACCCCAGGTCAGCACGACTGTCGAATGCGGATTAAGCCGCCGGAAGTTCTGCAGCGCGAGCAACGGGATCGCAACGCTCACGGCGCGCGCAAGCAGCACGACCGGAATCGCGGCGAGCCCGAGCCAGACGATATGGACGCGCAGTGACAGCGCGATGATCTCGAGCCCGATCAGGCCGAACAGCAACAGGTTGAGCAGTTCGTCGAGCAGGTCCCAGAAGTTGAATAGATGCTCGCGGGTCTTCTCCGACATCGAGGTCAGCGCGCCGTGACTGCCGATTACGAGCCCGATGATGACGACCGCGAGCGGCGCCGACACGTGCAGGATTTCGGCAAGACTATAGCCACCGGTGGCGAGCGCGAGCGTGATCAGAATCTCGACCGGATAGCTGTCGATGCCGCGCAGCAGCAGCGAGGCACCGAAGCCGAGCGCTACGCCGAGCACCAGCGCGCCCGCGACTTCGCGCAGCAGGTCGAGCGCGACCGCGTTGACCGAGAAGTCGTTCGCGCCAGTCGCGAGCCCGACCAGCGTGACGAACGCGACGACGGCGGTGCCGTCGTTGAACAGCGACTCGCCCGTGATCTTGGTTTTGAGGCTTTCCGGCGCCGAGGCGCGCTTGAGCACGCTTAGCACCGCGATTGGATCGGTCGGCGAAATCAGCGCGCCGAACGTCAGACACCAGAGCAGACTGATCGGATGGCCGAGCCATTGCGCGACGTAGAAAAAGCCTAAGCCGACCACCGCGACCGAGATCAGCACGCCGACGGTGGCAAGCATCAGCACCGCGCGCCGCTGTGTGCGCATCTTCGAGAGATCGACGTGCAGCGCGCCGGCGAACAGCAACAGACTGAGCAGGCCATGAAACACGATGTCCGCGAAATCGACTTGCACGACGATCTTGCGCGCGGCGACCGCCATTGCGGGATAGTAAAAACCCAGCGCCGAAATGCCGAGGCAGACGACGAGCCCCACCGCGGTGATGCCGAGCGTGTCGGGCAGCTTGATGAACCGGTAGTTGATGACGCCGAACAGCGCGACGATGGTGAACAGCACACCTGTGATCTGGAATACGCTCATCGTAATTTAATTCGAGACGGCGTCTGGAATGGCGCGGCTGCTTCAGTTGGGAAAAGATCGATATCTTCGCGTGGACGGGTAAGAAACCCAGTTCCAGGCGATGATCGCTTTATTCAACGCGGCAGTCGATGCAGTCGGACACGGCGATTTTTGTCGGACCGTAGCAAGGCCTTTTCCCGGCGCACGCTACGAACGGATGGCGGGAGCCGCGCTGGGCACGGTGCTCACCATGGATCGCCATGAAATGAAATGGCTTTACTCGGACCGGCGTTGCGCAGGCCAAGTTCCAGGTTCAGGTTTTATATCCGAATCTCTTTTATTTCAAGAAATTTTATTTTGAGACCATTCGACTACTAGCGGACAGTGCAATTGGCAACAGCTTGCCACCGCGCATTGCTCCGGTTCGCGCGGCCGCTGGCAAGTGTGCTGGTCTTCTCAGTGCCTGGTGTTTCGATCTCGTTCTCCGTCGTGCGCGATTTTCGGTCGAGCGGCTGCGGTCCACTGGGGGCGCTGCTCATTGCCGGCAATGAGTTGCGTGCAAAACAACAGTTTTGAGTTTTCTTTACATCCGCGCCATTGCACGATCGCTACAGTGCGTCAGGTATCTGCAAAACAACAATGAAGTGGAACAGCGAAGCGCACGATGAACGCGACAGTCGGCACACTGGCAACTTGGATCACCATCTGACGGGGCGGCGTGGAACGCAAACTATCCGCGGTGCGTAAAAAAATAAGCCTCGATAGCGAAGGGCGCAATCGAGGCTTCTGAAGGACAGACAGCAACGCCTGTCCGGGGAGATCGATCGGACCGTGATCGACGGCTTCCACTATAGCGACAGTTGAAGCGGCCAACTGTCAACAAATGTAGCGTCGATTGGGTACCGGCTGATTCGCTTGCAACCCTGGCTTTAAACGGTTTGGCGCAACTATTTAACTTTTATTGAATGTGATCACAAAGGTTTACAGTTGCCGCGATTCGCCGGATTAAAGTACACGCATCGAAGCTGAAAAATGCGGCGGAAGATCAGGTAGCAGGAGCGGGCCAAAGCGGAGTCAAAATGTCGTCGAGGCGGCGATAGCACCTACCTTCAGAAGGAAACGGACGGTGAAAGCGCGGGCGATAAAAACAGCAAGATCCCGACCAAGCGCGGGCAGCTATGTTCTCTGTGCGCTGGCATTTGCGGCGGTCACGCTGAGCGTCTTAATGACAAGCAGCGCACAGGCGCAACATCATGCAGCACTCACGCACCGAGCAACGAGCGGTTTGCCGCCCGGATTCGTGGCGATCGTCAACGGTACTGCTATTTCGAAGTCGCAACTCGACGACGCGGTTCGCGGTAGCCGGCAACCCCATACGCAGGAACTTCGGCGCGCGCTCAAACACGATCTGATCACGCGCGAGCTATTGCGTCAGCTCGCGGAAGCCGCCCATTACGACACGAGGCCGGAAGTGCGGCAGGCTGTCGACGCAGCGCGGGTCGAACTCGAAACGCGCCTTTACATAAAAGATCACATTCACCCGGAGCCCGTGAGCGATGCGCAGATCAGCGCGCGCTACGACGAAATCGTCGCCTCGCTGCACAGCGACGAATATTTGCCGCGCATCATCGAGGTGGCCGGCGAGGCGACCGCGAAAGAAGTACTGACGCAACTTGATGCCGGCGGCGATTTCGCGGCATTGGCCCGGCAATACAGCCTTTCGCCGAGCAAGGGCGCCGGCGGCCTGCTGAACTGGATGGACTTCAAGGCGCCAACGTCAGAAGGCAACGCGGGTGGCCTGGCGCCGCCGGTCGCGCTGGCGTTGAAAAGACTGCCGGTCGGGGGCACGGCTCTCGTTCCGGTCGCGGTGAATGATCTTCGCGTTATCGTTAGGCTCGACGCTAAACGCGCGAGCCCGGTGCCGACGCTCGATCAAATGAAGGACACGATTCGTCTCCAATTGGAGGATCTCGCACTGCGCAAAGCCTGTGCGCAATTCGCCACTGCATTGCTCGACGACGCGACGATCGTGCAATAGAAAAAATAGCGATCGAGCTGAACAGATCACGGACGGCTGCGCAGTGCCCGGCCATTCCGTGCGGCACTAACGGGTGGTTCTTTCCTAATACTTTCTATTTCGTCTGGATCTGCGTTTTGGAGCGCGAGAATAAACTCACGATTGACCGGTCTGGAGATGGCACGCTTTGCCGACGTGTCTGAAGTACCGCACGCGGATTCGCGTGCTCCGTGTGACCGTTGCAAGTGCCGCTTGCGCGCAGGTCTTGTTCAGCGTTAAACGGAGCGCATCGCAGCGACGTTTCCCCGCGGTGCACGCCGAATCACTGCCGCTCCGGCATCCTTCGCCTCAAATACAGCCGTCCCGGCGGCTCGAAGTAAGTTCCGAACCGCACGAGCCCGGCCTTCTTCAAGTGGCACGTCATTTCGAAACTGACGAGCACACCCGGGTCTCCGTTCTCAAGAATGTCGATATCGATCGCGCGGATACGCGGCTCATACTTCAGCAGCGTCGCCTCCATCTGCTGCCGCAGCGCGTGGGCCGACGACGGCAGCGCCTTGTAGATGTTCGTCATGTCCGGCAGCCCGTAGTCGGGCAGATGCTTGAGCGCGCCCGCGCGCGCGTTCAGGATGCGCTGCACGTTGTGCTGCACGCTGAGGCATTCGAGCGTGCGATCGTCGTGCGCATCGAGCGACTCGCCGCCGATCTGGCCGAGCAACATGTCATAGAGCGAGGGTCCCGCAGGCATGATGCGACTCCTGTCAGGCGATGGCCGGCGCCGCCGTCGCGTGCTCGACGACAGTCTGTTGACGATCGACGAATTCGATCGTCAGATTGCGTTCCGGCGAACTGGACAGCAGTATTTTGGCGGGCGCGGCGCCGCGCGCCATCCGCGTAAGCAGCTCACGCGATACGGTCGGCAAGATGCGCTGGTTGAGGAACGCGTCGATGTTGCGCGCGCCCGATTCGCGCGCGAGACACAACTCGGCCATCGCATCGATCAATGATTCGTCGCAGCTCAGCTCGACATCGTGCAGGCGACGCAAACGGTCCGCGACCCTCGCGAGCTTCAGTCGTACGATCGATGCAAGCGCGAGCACATCGAGCGGCCGATACACGAGCGTCTGGAAGCGCGCAAGCAGCGCCGGCTGGAAATGCGCGACGAGTTCCGGATGAATCGCACCGAGCAGTTCTGTGTCTGAGATCGCCGGGTTCTGCGCAGTCGCGTCGTCGATGCGCGCGCTGCCGAGATTCGAGGTCATCAGGATCACGCAATTGCGGAAGTCGATCTCGCGCCCTTCACCGTCGCGCATCATGCCGCGATCGAACACCTGGTAGAACAGGTCGAGCACGTCGCGATGCGCCTTTTCCACTTCGTCGAGCAGTACCACGCCGTAGGGCCTTTGCCGCACTGCTCCGGTCAGAATGCCGCCCCGGCCGTAGCCGACGTAGCCGGGCGGCGAGCCCTTCAGTTGCGAGACGGTGTGCGGCTCCTGGTATTCCGACATGTTGATCGTCGTGAGCGCCGCTTGGCCCCCGAATAGCAGATCGGCAAGCGCGAGCGCCGTTTCTGTCTTGCCGACACCGGATGGTCCGGCAAGCAGAAACACGCCGAGCGGCGCGTGTTCGTTCTTGAGACCGGTCCTGGCGGTGCGCAGGCTTTCCGACAGCGCGGCGAGCGCATCGTGCTGAGCGACGACACGTGTGGCGAGCTGCGCTTCCAGCGTGAGCAGGCTTTGCAGCTCGTCTTCGACGAGACTGCCGACCGGGATGCCGGTCCATTCGGCGACGACCCGCGCAACGGCCTGCGCGTCGACATCGGCGAAGATTAACGGCGTCTTGCCTTGAGCGCGCCGCAGTGCATCGCGCGCTTCGCCGAGAGCGGCGGCGTCGCGTAGGGCGGGGTCGCTGTCGCGTTGTCGATGCAGGGTCCGGACGAGTTCGAGTTCCTCGTCGTAGCGCGCTTGCAGGTCGCCGAGTTCGCTGTGGGCCGTGGCGAGCGCGACGTCGAGCGCGTCGCGACGCGCGCCGATAGCGTCGATAGCGCCGATAGCGTCGATTCCGGCGCGGCTGTCATCTTCGAGCGTCGCGCGTTCGAGTTCCAGTGCCGCGACTGCCGCGCGCGCGCGTTGCAGGTCCGCGGGCGGCGCCTCGAGACCCATGCGCACACGCGCGGCGGCTGTGTCGATCAGGTCGACGGCCTTGTCCGGCAACTGGCGGGCCGGGATGTAGCGGCGCGATAACTTGACTGCGGCGATCAGCGCTTCGTCGCGGATATGCACGTTGTGGTAGGTCGCATAGCGGCTCTTCAGGCCGCGCAGCATCAGGCAGGCCGCGTCGTCGTCCGGCTCGTCGATCTGGATCACCTGGAAGCGGCGTTCGAGCGCGGCGTCGCGCTCGAAAAACTCCTTGTATTCGGACCAGGTCGTTGCCGCGATCGTGCGCAGCTCGCCGC
>NZ_DASXHN010000092.1:0-30240 GCF_036488505.1 Paraburkholderia sp.
CTTAAGACTTAGCGGTGTGAAGCTGCTTTCTTTGCCTACTTTCTTTGCAGCCGCAAAGAAAGTAGGTGCCGCCCCGCACAGGGGCAACGCTAATAAACCAATAAGAAAACAAGGAAAGGCCAAAAAAACAAAAAAAACAAAAGAACAAAAAGCAACAACAAAAACCACCCCGCCCGCAGGGCCCAAACACCTGAGATAGCCCGCAATCCCCCTTCTTTTCGGCCCATCGCGGCGCAGCCAAATCAACAACAATCACCCTAACCCATACTCTGGCCAGCACAGCACACCCCATGGCATCCACGACCGCACCCCAGCAAGCCGCGCCCGCCTCGCCGGGCCCCTTGAAGCGCATTATCCTGATCGTCCTCATTGCGGTGATCGCCGCCGCCGCGGCCGGCGCGGGCGTGTGGTTCTTCATGTCCAAGCGCGCGCCAACCGCGGCCTCCGCCGCCGCTTCCTCGGCCGAGGCCGCGCCGGCCGCCGCCACGGTGCCGCTCTTCTTCCCGCTCGAATCGATGACCGTCAACCTGCAATCGGACGACGGTCAGCAACACTTCCTGCGCATCGGCCTCACCCTCAAGCTCGGCGATGCCACCACCCAGCAAACACTCACCGATCACATGCCGGAAGTGCGCAGCCGCATCCTGCTAGCGCTGTCGAACAAGCACCCCGACGAGCTCGCGCCGCTCGAGGGCAAGCGCGCGCTCGCCGAAGAGCTGAAAACGCTGATCGCGCTGCCGCCCGACAAGGGTGCCGCGCCGCTGCGCGTGCAGGACGTGCTGTTCACCGAGTTCGTCGTGCAGTGACGTGAGCTTGTCTAGCGCTGCCATCATCAACCGCCACGGGACGCACAAGGAATAAGGAATGGGCCACGAAGAGTTCATGTCCCAGGAGGAGGTCGATGCCCTCCTGAAGGGCGTCACCGGCGAATCCGACGCTGAATCCGAGCAGAACGACCGTACCGGCGTGCGCCCGTACAACATCGCGACGCAGGAACGGATCGTCCGTGGCCGGATGCCGGGCCTCGAAATCATCAACGATCGCTTCGCGCGCCTGTTGCGCGTCGGCATTTTCAACTTCATGCGGCGCTCGGCGGAAATCTCCGTCGGCCCGGTGAAGGTGCAGAAGTACAGCGAATTCACCCGCAACCTGCCGATCCCGACCAATCTGAACCTGGTCCACGTGAAGCCGCTGCGCGGCACGTCGCTGTTCGTGTTCGACCCGAATCTGGTGTTCTTCGTGGTCGACAACCTGTTCGGCGGCGACGGCCGGTTCCATACCCGCGTCGAAGGGCGCGATTTCACGCAGACCGAGCAGCGGATCATCATGAAGCTGCTCAATCTGACGTTCGAGCACTACTCGACGTCATGGAAAAGCGTGCGTCCGCTGACGTTCGAATACGTGCGCTCGGAGATGCACACGCAGTTCGCCAACGTCGCGACGCCGAACGAAATCGTCATCGTCACGCAGTTCTCGATCGAGTTCGGCTCGACCGGCGGCACGCTGCATATCTGCATGCCGTATTCGATGATCGAGCCGATCCGCGACGTGCTGTCGTCGCCGATCCAGGGCGAGGCGATGGACGTCGACCGCCGCTGGGTGCGCGTGCTGTCGCAACAGGTGCAGGCGGCCGAAGTGCAACTGAGCGCCGACCTCGCGCAGGTGCCGGTCACGTTCGAACAGATCCTGAACATGCGCAAGGGCGATGTTCTGCCGATCAACATCCCGGAGCACATCACGGCGAAAGTCGATGGGGTGCCGGTGATGGAGTGCGGCTACGGAATTTTCAATGGTCAGTACGCGTTGCGCGTCCACAAGATGATCAGCGCAGCCGACACGATGAAGGATAGTGGATATGAGTGAGCTGAACGCAACCCCCGAAGGCACCCTGGCCGCCGACGAACAACTGGCCGCCGGCGCGCCCGGCACCGAGGAAGACGACGCGATGGCCGACTGGGCGAGCGCGCTCGCCGAGCAGAACGACAACCCGGAAGTGAGCCCAACCTCGGCCGGTGTATTCCAGCCGCTGTCGAAGGTCGAACCGAGCTCGACGCGCAACGACATCGACATGATTCTGGACATTCCGGTCCAGATGACGGTCGAACTCGGCCGCACCAAGATCGCGATCCGCAATCTGCTGCAGCTCGCGCAAGGCTCGGTCGTCGAACTCGACGGCCTCGCCGGCGAGCCGATGGACGTGCTGGTCAACGGCTGCCTGATCGCGCAGGGCGAAGTGGTCGTCGTGAACGACAAGTTCGGCATTCGCCTGACCGACATCATCACGCCGTCCGAGCGCATCCGGAAACTCAATCGATGAAGCGCGCCGCCGTTCGCGACGCGCTGGCGGCGTCGCGCGAAGTCCTGCTGCACACCGCGCTGACGCTAGCCGCCAGCGCGGCGCTCTGTGCGCCGCTCGCCGCACGCGCGGCCGACATGAACGCGGTCAACAACGCCGCGAAGTTCGCGTCGGGCGTCGGCGCGGGCAGTGCGGTGCCGGCGCTCGGCGTCGGCGCGGTGCTGCAAACCTTCGTCGGGCTCGCGGTCGTGATCGGCCTCGTGTTCGGCTGCGCGTGGCTCGCGCGGCGCTTCGGCCTGCAGCCGGGCCAGCGCGGCGGGCTCGTCAGGACCGTTGGGGGCGCGTCGCTCGGCGGCAAGGAGCGTGTCGCGGTGGTCGAGATCGGCGATACGTGGCTCGTGCTCGGCGCGGCGCCCGGCAACGTGCGTCTGCTTCATACGATGCCGGCGGGTTCCGCCGCGGCCGCCGCAGTCGGCGGTTCGCAGGCGCCGCTTGCCGGCACTTTTGGTCAACGCTTTCGCGACGCGCTGAAGGGCGAAGTGGGCAAACGTTTCAACACGCGCGGCGGGGAGCGGTAATGCAGGTCAGTTTCATGCAGTCGGATTTTTCGGATTCCCAGCCCGCACGTGCGATGCCTGTTGAACCGCGGATATGTGGTGACATACGTGCTGAGATACGCAGTGAAATAGGTGGTGAAACCCGCGGCGAGACCCGCGGCACCGCCACGGCCTCGATGTTCGTCACGCTGCTGCGCCGCATCGCGCCGTTGCTCCCGCTAGCGCTGCCGGCCCTGCTGTTCGCGCTGCCGGCCACGTCGTTCGCGCAAAGCGCCGGGTTGCCGGCCTTCACGTCGAGCCCCGGCCCGAATGGCGGCACGACCTACTCGCTGAGCGTGCAGACGATGCTGCTGCTCACGATGCTGTCGTTCCTGCCCGCGATGGTGCTGATGATGACGAGCTTCACGCGCATCGTGATCGTGCTGTCGCTGCTGCGCCAGGCGCTCGGCACGACCACCACGCCGCCGAATCAGGTGCTGGTCGGACTCGCGCTGTTCCTCACGCTGTTCGTGATGTCGCCGGTGCTCGACAAAGCGTATAACGATGGCTACAAGCCCTTCTCCGAAGGCACGCTGCCGATGGATCAGGCGCTCGCACGCGGCGTCGCGCCGTTCAAGACCTTCATGCTGCGTCAGACCCGCGAAAGCGATCTCGCGCTGTTCGCGCGCATCTCGCACGCGGCGCCGATGCAGGGCCCGGAAGACGTGCCGCTGTCGCTGCTCGTGCCCGCATTCGTGACGAGCGAGCTGAAGACCGGCTTCACGATCGGCTTCACGATCTTCATCCCGTTTCTGATCATCGACATGGTGGTCGCGAGCGTGCTGATGTCGATGGGGATGATGATGGTGTCGCCCGCGACGATCTCGCTGCCGTTCAAGCTGATGCTGTTCGTGCTGGTCGACGGCTGGCAGTTGCTGCTCGGCTCGCTCGCGCAGAGCTTCGTGTGAGCGGCGCCGTGTTCGTGTTCGATTACTGGTCCTTCAGGCATTCACGATGACACCCGAAGCAGTCATGACGCTGGCCCACGAGGCCATGTACATCGGTCTGATGCTGGCCGCCCCGCTGCTGCTCGTCGCACTCGTGGTCGGTCTGCTGGTGAGCCTGTTCCAGGCGGCCACGCAGATCAACGAAACCACGCTGTCGTTCATCCCCAAGCTGCTTGCGATCGCCGCGACGATGGTGATCGCCGGGCCGTGGATGCTGACGACGATGCTCGACTATCTGCGTCACACGTTAAGCGCGATTCCGACGCTCGTGAACTGAGCGCGCCAACGCGCTCGCCCTCGCTGACCTGCCCATGTTCTCGGTCACCTACGCGCAACTGAATGTCTGGCTGACCGCCTTCCTGTGGCCGTTCGCGCGCATCGCCGCGCTGATCGCTACCGCACCCGTATTCGGCAACGTGTCGCTGCCCGTTCGCGTGAAGGTCGGCATTGCAGCGTTCACGACGATCATCGTCGCGCCGACCATCGGTGCGCTGCCGCCGGTCACCGTGTTTTCCGCGGACGGTGTATGGATTCTCGTCAACCAGTTCCTCATCGGCATCGGGCTGGGCGTGACGATGCAGATGGTGTTCCAGGCGATCGACGCGACCGGCGAATTCATCGGCCTGGGCATGGGTCTAGGCTTTGCGACCTTCTTCGATGCGCAGGCCACCGGCTCGGGCGAGGTGATCTCGCGTTATATGACGACGATCGCGACGCTCGCGTTTCTCGCGCTCGACGGTCATCTGCAGATGATCGCCGCGCTCGTGACGACCTTCCAGTCGGTGCCGGTATCGGCGAACCTGCTGGCGCCGCACGGCTGGCAGACGCTCGCCAACTGGGGGGGCTCGATCTTCTCGGCGGGGCTGCTGCTGGCGCTGCCGGTGGTCGTCGCACTGCTGATCGCGAACCTGGGGCTCGGCATCCTCAACCGCGCGGCGCCGCAGATCGGCGTGTTTCAGATCGGCTTTCCGCTGACGATGCTGGTCGGCCTGCTGCTGGTGCAACTGATGCTGCCGAACATGATCCCGTTCTTCGCGCGGCTGTTCGATAGCGGCATCGATGAAATGGGGCGGGTCGCGGCGGGATTCAGGTAACGCGGTGGCCGCAATGCCGGAACAAACTGGAACCGCGGGCGGCGCCGGCCGTGCGGGCCGCGTAGATACAGGCGAAAAAAAACCGGCTCGCGCCGGTTTTGTACTTTCCGCCGCGAGCGGCGGAATTTCAGGCGACGATCGAGCGCCGCATCAGTTGTTGATGTACTGGAACAACGACATGTTCTGAATCTGCACGAACGCCTGCTGCGAAGCCTGCAGCGCCGCCTGCGTAAGCGTGTACTTGCTGATCGCCGAGACCATGTCCGTTGAAGTCAGGTCCTCCAGATTGCTTTGCGTTTGCAGCGAGTTGGTCGACGTGACCGTTTGCACCGCTGTCACTTCCTGCTCGCGGCCGCCCACCGATGCCTGGACCGCCGTCACGTTGTTCAGCGTGTTGCCGAGCTGCGACAGACCCGTGTTCATCGCGTTTTGCAGCGTCGCCGCCGCGGCCGGGTTCCCGTCTACCGGCTGCTGGAGCGCGGTAATCATCGCATTCAGGTTCGCGAACACGTTGGTGCCCGCCTGATTGGCCGGCTGTACGGTGAAGCTGTCGTTGGCCGCCGGCGTGCCGCTGATCGCGACGGTCTGGCCACCCAACGTAATGTCCGAGCCGTCAGTGTAGGCCTGCGGCGTGCCGGTCACGCCCGTCGTCGTATCGGTGATCGTATAGGCCAGCGACGAGCCGCTGCCGCTGAACTGAATCTGATACGCGTCCGCGTTAGCCGCGTTGGTGGGATCGTTGACCGTCACCGGCCCGATCACTCCGGTGCCGGTGTTGCCCGAGTTGCCGTTCGCGATCGGCTCCGCGTTGGACGCGCCGACGCTCATGAACACCGACATCCCGCTGTCGCCGATCGCGACCTGGTTGCTGTCGGTGATCTGCACGGTGCGCGAACCGGCATCACCGGAATAGACGACGTTGCCGCCCGCATCGACCGTGAATGCCTGGGTCGAGTTCTGGAATCCGGCGAACAGCGCGTTGCCGGAGCCGTCTGTCGAGTTCGCGTACGTCATCAACTGGTCGCGCAACGTGGTCAGCTGCGCGGCGATCGCCGCGCGGTTGGTGTCGTTCAACGTGCCGCTGCCGACGCTCAGGCCCAGCGTGTTGATGCTTTGCAGCGTCGAGGTCACGCTGCCGAGCGTCGAGTCTTCCGCCTGCAGCGACGACAGCGCCGAATTCTGGTTCGTCGTGTACTGCGACAACGCGGTCGCCGTCGAGCTGAGCTGCACCGCCTGTGCCGCGCCGAGCGGATTGTCCGCGGCCGTGCTCAGGCTCGAGCCGCTCGAAATTTCCTGATAGATCTGCGACAACTGAGCCTGCTGGTTGCTCATTGTCTCGACGTTCATGCTGAAGTACTGCGCGCTGGAAATACGCATGGTTCGACGCCCTACGAGAAGATGCCAAGCAATGTCTGGAACAGGCTCTGCGCGGTCTGGATCACCTTGCTGTTGGCCTGATAGAGCTGCTGGTACTGGAGCAGATTGGCTGCTTCCTCATTGATGTTGACGCCCGACACCGACTGCTGCGCAGTCGTGATCTGCGTGACGAGCGCGCTTTTCCCGGCCGCGGCGGTCTGAACCTGCACGGTCTGGTTGCCGATGTTGTTGACGTAGTTCGCGTACGCGCCCGTCAGCGTCGAGGTGCCGCCCGACATCACCGTCGCGGTGGTCAGGTTCGACAGCAACTGCGCGTTGCGACCGTCGTTGCTCGCGCCGGTGTTGGGCCCGATCGAGAACGTATCGCCGCTCGACGGCGCGCCGCTGATCGTCACCGTCACGTCGTTCATGTTCTCGAAGGTGGTCGGCTGCGTGGGGTCGGCCGGGCTCGTGATCGTCAAGGTCGCGCCCGAGCCAGGCGAGTACGGTACCGCGTCGGTCAACGCGTTGATCGTGTACGACGTCGGCGGAGTGCCCGCCACCGTCACCACCGAATTCGGCGGGAAACCGGTGAGTCCGGTCCCGGCGGTATAGGTGATCGTCGACGCGGCGCTCGGCGCGGTGTAGCCGGCCGACACGGTGCCCTGAGTAATCGTCGCGTTGCCGATGTTCGACGAGGATGCCGACGCGAGCACTGGTGCCGCGGCGGCGATCGCCGAGCCCGACGTGGTGGTCAGCGCGAAGTTGTCCAGCGCGCCGCGCGTCGGCTCGATCGAAAACGAGTCGCCGGCGTTCATCGTGCCGGTGGCCGAGAACTGCAGGCCGTCGATCGGCTGGCTCAGGTTCGACGCCGAACCGACGATGCTGCCGGTCTGGTTGTCGGTCAGCGTGTACGCGCTGCCGTCGTACGACAGCGTGTAGTCGCTCGTGTTCGGCTGGGTCGGATCGGCGAACGACACGCCGAGCGTCGCGTTGCCGGTATTCTGCGAGTTCGCGTACACGGTCGGCGAGCCGACCGTGAACAGCGCGCCGCCCGCGTCGCCGTTCAGTGTGATGCCTAGCTGGTTCTGCGCATTCACCTGCGCGGCGAAACTCGTCGCGATGGCGCCGAGTTGCGCCTCGGCCGGATCGAGCGTCTGCGAGCGGAATTGCAGCAGCCCGCCGAGCGTGCCGCCGGAGACGTCGGTGTCGGACAGCGTCTGCGGGGTCTGTCCGGCGTTGTTGCCGGCCTGGCCGAGATACTGGACCGACAGTTCGCTCGGATCGCTCGACGACGTCGCGGTGCCGAGATTAAAGCTGTTGCCGGACAGCACGAGCGGCTGGCCGTTCGACATGAACACGCTGTAGCTGCCGTTGTTCTGCACGACCGACACGCCGATCATCTGCGACAGGTTGGACACCGCCTGGTCGCGCTGGTCGAGCAACTGGTTCGGCGGCTGGCCCTGGCTGCTCGCCTGCGTGATCTGGGTGTTCAGCGACGCGATCTGTGCGGTGTAGCTGTTGATCTGCGTGACCGCATCGCTCAGCTGCGTATTGACGCTCGCGCGCATCGAGTCGTATTGCTGGCCCGCCGCGTTGATCTGGGTCGCGAGTGTCTGCGCGTCGCTGATCGCCGTCTGCCGCGCCGGGACGCTCGACGCGCTATTGGCCACGCCCTGCAAGCCGGTGAAAAAGCCGGTGATCGCGGTGGCGATTCCCGAGGTCGGGCTGCCGACCAGATTGTTCAGCTCGGCGATCAGCGTGCTGTACGTGGTGAGCGCGCTGCTGTCCGACTGCGCGCCGTTGAGCTGGGTCGCCAGATACTGGCTGTACTGACGCTGCACGGTATCCGTCGAGACGCCCATCGGCAGATAGCCGGAGCCGGTATAGCTGCCGCTCGCCTCCGAAAACACCGGCGTTTCGATCGAATAGCCGGGGGTCGACGCGTTGCTGATGTTTTCGCCAGTCGTCGTCAAGCCCCATTGCGCGGCGTTGAGTCCGCTAAGGCCGATAGTCAAGAGATTGCTGGACATGCGTCATCCTGAGGGGCGGCACCGCAGACTTGCCGCCGCGTTACTGGAACATCCTGTTTAACGGCCCGTGGTGCGAAAAATTGAGGGCCGTCCCGCCAGGTTCGCGGCTGCCCGCGACCGCGTGTGCAACGTTTGCTGGCTAAACGCGTGACGGTCGCTGGCGGGCCGCCGCGCGCCGGGGCGTCGCCTAACGCGCGAGCTGGCGGCGCTTCATTTCGAGCTGGGTGATCACCCGCTGCAGCGTGTTTTCAGCGTTGCCCGGCAGCGCGAGGAATCGGAAGCCGATCTGATAGCGCTGCGTGCCGTTCGGCAGCGCGATCGAACGATGCGACACGAGTTGCAGATCGAGCGGCAGACGCCCGAACGAGCCGAGCGCGAGCTGGCAGTCCATCAGACGCGTGCCCATCGGCAGTTCGGCGACGCGCTCATCGGTCGTATGCATGCCGAGGCCGCCCAGCGACAGGTCGTGCACTTCAAAGCGGAACGCGTCGCCTTCGGGAAGGCGCCCGCTGCACAGGAACGGCTCGAGAATCGGCGTGGGGACGCGGAAGTATTCGCGGCGCTGCACGTAGAACAGCACATCGGGGAAGTCGGCCTCGAAGGCCGGCAATCCCTCGAAGCGGGTCTCGCGCGGCGTGACGGTCGAGAAATCGACGCGCACGCCATCCGGCGACGCGTGGAACTGGCAGCGCGGCGCGGCCAGCAAAACCTTGTTCTGTTCGGGTAGCGCGCCCCAGTCGAAAGTGAAGGTGCGCTCGCGCACGTCGACATCCAGCAGACGCGTGACAAGTTGTCCTCCCGCATATTCGACGGTCAGAAAGTCGCCGCGATTGACGAGATTGCGCAACTGCACGCCGATCTCCAGCGTATTGCGACGGCCGAAGTCGGGGGCGCTTTCGTGGTCCGGGACGTGCGACTGGCCGCGTGTGTCGGGGTGGCCGTTCGACTGGTTCATATCCATGAGCTTGCCGGTATGCATGTTCTTGCGGGCACGGGTCCGGCTTTGCCGGGACTTGCACAGTCTTCCGCAAAGCCGTGGCACGCGCGTTCGACCGAAAAAATGACAGATGTTTTCCGGTATCGTGTCTAACTCGTTAGCGGCACGATCCGCCCAAAATTTAGGGTTTTCTGTTAAATATTTGCGACACATTGGCCGCAAACGTTAAAACAGAAATTTTGGTCAGCCCATTTTCTGCATGATCGACAGCAGCTTTTTCGCGTAATGCGGGTCGGTCGCATAGCCGGCGCGCTGCATCCCGTTGGCGAAGCCACTGACGTCACGCGACGAATGGATGACCTGCGCATAGCGCGGATTGTTCTTCAGCATGCTCGTGTAGTCGGCCATTGCCTCTTCATACGAGTCGTACGCGCGGAATTTCTCGACGCAGCGGTGCGGCGTGCCGTTCACGTATTCGGTCGTGACCGTCGATACCGTCTTGCCGGTCCAGTCTTTGCCCGCCTTGATGCCGAACACGTTGTGGCTGGTCGAGCCGTTGGCCTTCTTGATTTCGCTCTTGCCCCAGCCGGATTCGAGAGCGGCCTGGCCGATGATGAAGCGCGCCGGAATGCCGGTCGCGGCGCTCGCGGCCTGGGCCGGCGCGGCCAGCTTGTCGACGAACGCATCGATCTTCGGCGAGCTGCCGTCGCCGCGCAGCGGTGGCGTGAATGCGCTGTTGGCCGAATAGGGGCGCCCGAGCGCGAGCTGGCCATTGGCCTGCGCGTTGCCGTACGCGCGCGCGAGTGCGTTGAGCGCCGCGCTCTGCCCTTCGTCGCCGCCACCGCCCGCGCCGAACGCGTTCGCCATGCCGGCAACACCACCGGCGCCGTTCGCGCCGCCGCCGACCTGCATGCCCTGGTTGCGCATCAACTGCTTGAGCATCGCGTCGGCCACGCCGATGCCCTTCTTCGACAACTGCTGCGACAACTGCTGATCCATCATCGACGTGAACGTCGCGCTGTCGTGCGAATCGAACGGCCCGTCCTGCGGCGTCGCATCGCGCATGCTCTTCAGCATCATCTGCGTGAAGACGGCGTCGAACTGCTGCGCGGCCATCTTCATGCCGGCTTGCGGGGAGGTCTTCGCTTGCGCGCTCAACGCGCCGAAGCCTTGTACGTCGAGCGCGAAGCGATCGGTCAGATCGTTCGCGAGGTTGGCGGTCGTGGTCGGGTTTGAATTCATCTGGCGTGTTCCTTAGATGATTTCCAGGTCGGCGCGCAACGCGCCCGCCGCCTTCATGGCTTGCAGGATCGACATCAGATCCGCGGGCGTGGCGCCCAGCGCGTTGAGCGCCTTCACCACGTCCGCGAGATTCGCGCCGGCGTTCACCATCTTCAGCGCGCCGTTGTCCTGCTTCATCTGGATCTGCGACTGCTGCGCGACCACGGTGCGGCCGTTCGAGAACGCGCCCGGCTGGCTCACCACCGGCTGCGTGTTGATCACGACCGACAGGTTCCCGTGCGCGACCGCGCAGTTCTGCAACGTGACCATCTGGTTCATCACGATCGAGCCGGTGCGCGCGTTGAGGATCACCTTCGCGGCGGCCTGCGCGGGCCGCACGTCGAGGTTCTGCAACTGCGCCATGAACTGCACCTGCTGGGCCGGATCGGCCGGCGCGCGCAGCTGGATCGTGCGGCCATCGAGCGCGGTCGCGGTGCCGCTGCCGAACGCGTTGTCGATCGCAGCGACGACACGCTGCGCGGTGTCGTAGTCCATGTCGTTCAGATCGAGCTGCATCGTGCCCGCCTGCGACACGGTGGTCTGTACCGTGCGTTCGATGATCGCGCCGCCCGTAATGCGGCCCGCGGCCAGCTGGTTGACCTGCACCCGGCTGCCGTTCGCGCTCGCGCCCGCTCCACCGACCGCGACGTTGCCCTGGCCCAACGCGTACACCTGGCCATCGGCGCCCTTGAGCGGCGTGAGCAGCAGCGTGCCGCCGCGCAGGCTCTTCGCGTTGCCGAGCGACGACACGGTGACGTCGATCTGTTCGCCGGTGCGCGCGAACGGCGGCAGCACCGCCGTCACCATCACTGCGGCGACGTTCTTCAACTGGATGTTCGACAGCGACGACTGCTGGTTGCTCGAGCCCGCCGCCTGGTTGTTGATCGAGATGCCGAGGTTCGCCAGCATGTTGGCGAGCGTCTGCGTGGTGAACGGCGTCTGCGTGGTCTGGTCGCCGGTGCCGTCGAGGCCGACCACGAGGCCGTAGCCGATCAGCGGGTTGTCGCGCACACCCTGGATCTGCGCGAGGTCTTTCAGGCGCTCCGCATGCGCGGGCGCGGCGGGCGCCAGCGCGGCGCACGCGAGCGCGACCGACGACGCGAACGCGACGAGCGAGCGGCGCACGCCGGCGAGCGGATTGAAAACGTTAGCCATCGTCACCACGGCGCCACGTTGAGGAAGAACCGCTGCAGCCAGCCCATGGTCTGCGCCTCGTCGATGTAGCCCTTCGCGGAGTACTCGATTTTTGCGTCCGCCACCTGGGTCGAATAGACGGCGTTCAGGCTCGAAATGGTGTTCGGATTGACGACGCCGGAAAAGCGCACGAACTCGTTGCCCTGATTGATCAGCATCTGCTTCTGGCCGCTCACCACCAGGTTGCCGTTCGCCTCGACGGCCGTCACCGTCACGGTGATCGTGCCGTTGAACGTATTCGACGCATTCGCTCCGCCGGTGCCGGAAAACACGTTCGAGCCGGTCGCATTCAGATTGGTCTTGGCGAACAGGCCCCCGAGAAAGCCCGCGGTCGGCACGTCGAAGTTGGTGGTGCCGTTGCGCCCCGCAGCGGCGCCCGACGACTTGGTCGCGTTGATGTTTTCGGCAATCACGATCGTGATGATGTCGCCGACATTGCGCGGGCGCTGGTCTTCGAACAGCGGCCGGCCCGCGTAGCCCGGGTTGTAGATCGAGCCCGGCGCCTGCGCCTGCGGCGGAATCGGCGGCAGCGCGGACATCGGCTGCTGCGTGATCGGCTCCTTGGGCACGAGTGCGCAACCGCCGAGCGCCGCGACGACCAGGAGCTGCACGAGCAGCTCGCCGGTGCGCGAGTGAACCGGCTTGCGAGTGGAGTGCGACATCATCAATTACCGCCTTTCGTTCCGGTCCTCAAACCTGCATCTGGCTCAAGGTCTGCAGCATCTGGTCGGAGGTCGTCACGGCCTTGCTGTTGATTTCGTACGCGCGCTGGGTCTGGATCATGTTGACCAGTTCCTGCACGACGTTCACGTTCGATGCTTCCACGTAGCCCTGATTCAGCGAGCCCGCGCCGTTCAGCCCTGGTTGCGATACGTTCGGCGCGCCCGACGACGAGGTCTCCGCGAACAGGTTCTCGCCTTTCGCATCGAGCCCGGCCGGATTGATGAAGGTCGCGATCTGCATCGAGCCGAGTTGCTGGCTGTTGGTCGAACCGGCGACGGTGATCGACACGACGCCGTCGCTGCCGATCGTCAGCGAGGTCGCATTGGTCGGAATCGTGATGGCCGGGATCACCTGGTAGCCGCTCGAGGTGACCAGCTGGCCCTGCGCGTTGGTCTGGAACGAGCCGTCACGGGTGTAGGCGGTCGTGCCGTCGGGCATTTGCACCTGGAAGAAGCCGGCGCCGTTGATTGCGACGTCCTTCGAATTGCCGGTCTGTTGCAGGTTGCCCTGGGTGTACAGGCGCTCGGTCGCGACCTGTTGCACGCCGGTGCCGAGCTGGATGCCGGACGGCAATTCGGTCTGCTGCGTCGAGTTCGCGCCTGGCTGGCGGATCGTCTGGTACAGCAGATCCTCGAACACCGCGCGCGAGCCTTTGAAGCCGTTGGTGCTGACGTTCGCGAGGTTATTCGAGATCACGTCCATCTGCGACTGTTGCGCGTTCATGCCGGTAGCGGCGATGTAGAGCGATCGATTCATAATTTTCTCCTTTGTCGGCCGCAGTTAGCGCTTTAGCGCTTACTGCGGCCCCATGCAAAGCTGTCGGCCGCAGTTAGCGCTTTAGCGCTCACCGCAGCCCCATGCAATCCATCAACTGAAGCTGAGTATCTGATTCGCGGACTGATCGTTCTTGTCGGCGTTTTCCAGCATTTGCGTCTGCATCTGGAACTGCCGCGCGTTGGTGATCATCGAGACCATCGCGCTGACCGGATTCACGTTGCTGCCCTCCAGCGACGCCGGGGCGAGCGTGACGCTCGGATCGGCGTCGGCGGGGTTGCCGTCGGCGGTGCGAAACAGACCGTCATCGCCACGCGTGAGCGTCTGCGGATCGGGGTTCACGAGCTTCAACTGATCGACGGTCACGACGGCGGTCGGCGGATCGCCCGGCGTCAGCGCCGACACCGTGCCGTCCTTGCCTATCGTGATTTGCGCGCCGGGCGGCACCGACACCGGTCCGCCGTTGCCGAGCACCACCTGGTTGGTGGCGTTCACGAGCTGGCCGTTTTCGTCGACGTGCAGATTGCCCGCGCGCGTGTACGCCTCGTTGCCATCGGCGGTCTGCACCGCCAGCCAGCCCGGGCCCTGAATCGCGACATCGAGCGGGTTGCCGGTTTGCTGAATCGGCCCCGGCGTGTAGTCCGCCCCAGCCGTCGACGACAGCACGAACGTGCGGGTCGTGTCGTCGTTGATCGAACTGCCGTCGCCGAACCCGAGCGGCACGGCGCGGAACGTTTCGAGCTGCGCGCGAAAGCCGGTGGTCGACGCGTTGGCGAGATTGTTCGCGACGATCGCCTGCTGCTCGAGCGCCTGGGCACTGCCCGACATCGCGGTGTAAATCAGCCGATCCATGAGGAGGCCCCGTTCGCTTACAGGTTGATCAGCGTCTGGTCGACGGTCTGTTGAGTCTTGATCGTCTGCGCGTTCGCCTGATAGTTGCGCTGCGCGGTGATCAGATTGACCAGCTCGCTCGTCAGATCGACGTTCGAGTTTTCGACCGCGCCGCCTTGCAGCACGCCGTGGTTGGTCGAACCGGGCGCCGAGATCTGCGCGACGCCCGATGCGGCGGACTGAGCGTATTCGTTGTTGCCCAGGTCGACGAGGCCGTTCTGGTTGGCGAAGTTCGCGAGCACGATCTGGCCGAGCGCCGCGGTCTGGCCGTTCGAGTAGTTGCCGGTCAGCGTGCCGTCCGCGCCGACCGTGAAGCCGGTCAGTTGGCCCGCCGCGTAGCCGTCGGTCGACAGGCTGTTCACGCCGTCCTTGCCGCCGTACTGCGTGGTGGCGGCCAGGTTGAGCGTGAGGTTCTGCGGCGTCGACGAACCGTCGCTGGTCGGGATCGACAGCGCGAACTGGCCGACCGTCGTGGTGGCGGTGAACGTCGGCGGTGTCGCGAGCGGAAGATCGGCCTGGCTGGTGCTGACCAGATTGCCCGACGAGTCGAAGTTCGCCTGGCCAACCAGCGTCGCGGTGCCCGTCGACACGCCCGCATAGACGTTCCACGTGCCGGCTGCCGTCTTGGCGAAATACATGTTGACCGTCTGCGAGCCGCCGAGCGAATCGTAAGCCGTCGTGCTCGTCGAGTAGTTATAGGTTGTCGAGCTGTTCTGGTTGAACGCGGTCGGATTCGGCGTGACGGTGTACTGATCGCCGCTCGCCGGCGCGCCGCTGAACGTAATGCTTTCGCCGTTACCGAGCGTGATCGAGCTGCCCGCGGTGAAGGTTTGCGCAGCCGAGGTCGTGTTGAGCGTATTGTCTGTGACCGTGTACTGGGTCGGGCTCGTGAAGTCGATCGTGAAGCTGTCGGTATTGGTACCCGCGGCGGCGTTCGTGATGGATGCGCCGGTCGTGTTCAGTGTACCGGTGCTCACGACGGGCGTCACGGTGGGCGCGCCGAGCATCAGCGCGTCCTGCGCATTCAGGTTCAGGCCGGCGGTGATCGTCGTGGTCTCCGAAGGCGCGATGTTGGCGGTGGGCACCTTGAGCGGCACGGTCTGCGCGGTGTTGATGACGCCCGAGCTGTTGGCGCCATAGCCCATCAGTTGCAGCCCTTGCGCGTTCGTGATGAAGCCGTTCTTGTCGAGCTGGAACACGCCGTTGCGCGAGTAGGTCAGCGTGCCGTTGTTCGACATCTGATAGAAGCCATTGCCGTTGATCGCGACGTTCAGCGCTTCATTGGTCGTCGTGATCGTGCCTTGCGAGAACTGCTGCTGCACTTCCGAAAGCTGCGTGCCGATGCCGATCTGCTGGTTCACCGCGGTCGCGACCGAATTCGCGTACAGGTCGGCGAACTCGGCGGTGCCGCTCTTGAAGCCGACGGTGTTGGCGTTGGCGATGTTATTGCCAATGACGTCGAGGTCGCTCGATGACGCCGACAGACCGCTCAAACCTTGTTGGTAACCCATGAGGTGCTCCGTATCTGCAAAGTCGTAACTGAATTGATCGGACCGATCTGGCTTAGAGGATCGCGGCGACGCCGGTCAGGCCGACCGTCGAACCGTTCGACAGCACCAGACCCGCCGCGCCGCTCGACTGCGTGACCACGCTTTCGACCGTCGCGCCGGTGAGCGTGGTGGCCGTCGCCGGCTGGCCGTTGATCGTGCCGGTCGCGCTGATCGTGTAGGTGCCGTCGGGAAGCGTGTTGCCGGACGAATCGGTCGGCGTCCAGCCCACTGGAATCGTGCCGGCCGACTGCTTGCCGAGATCGATCGTGTTGACGATCGTGCCCGCCGAGTTCTTCACGACGACCTACAGATCGCTCACGTCGTTCGCGAGCGTGACGCCGAACGCGCTCGACTGGCCGCTCGCCACCGAGATGGAGCTGCCCGGCGCGAGCACGGTCGAGCCGATCAGCAGCGCGGCCTGCGACTGCTGGCCGGCCGTCAGCTGCGCGGACAGCGAGCTGAGCGACGTGTTGAGCTGGCTGATGCCTTGCACCGTGCTGATCTGCGCGAGCTGCGAGGTCATCTGCGAGCTGTCCATCGGATTGGTCGGATCCTGGTTCTTCAACTGCGCGACCAGCAGTTGCAGGAACGTGTTCTGCAGATCGGCGGCTGATGTGCCGGCCGTGCTGCTCGTCGAACCGGTCGCGCTCGATGCGCTGCTGGTCCCGTTCATCGTGTCCAGCAGCGTCTGCGACACGGTCGCGCCGTTGCTGCCGATCGTGGTGTTGGTGGTCAAGGCGTTCTCCTCAGGTTCCGATCGTGAGCGTTTTCAGCATCAGGGCTTTCGCGGTGTTCAGCGTTTCGACGTTGGCCTGATACGAGCGCGAAGCCGAGATCATGTTGACCATTTCCTGTACCGGGTCGACGTTGGGCAGTGTCACGTAGCCGTCGGCGTCGGCGGCCGGGTTGCCGGGTTCGTAAGCGGTCTTCATCGGCGACGGATCGTCGATCACGCCGGTGACCTGCACGCCGCCGACCTGCTGGCCGGAGCCCGAGCGCGCGCCGCCGAGCGGATCGACCGCGAACACGACCTGCTTGGCCTTGTACGGCTGGCCGTCCGGGCCGGTCGTGCTGTCCGCGTTGGCGAGGTTCGACGCCGTCACGTTCAGCCGCTGCGACTGCGCCGACATCGCGGAGCCCGCGACACCAAAAATATTCATCAGGGATGGCATGTTTTCCTGACCTCTCCTGCCGGTTCGCACCGGCTTTACGTTAAATCCCGTAGCGTTTCTGTCGTTGTCCGCTGCTGCGTGTGCGTGGTGCGTCTTGAGTGTGGCTCGCGTGCATTGCGTTGCGCGAGCTGCTTCTCTATCCGGGTCACTGCGTGCGCCGTGGGCGCCGTGTACTGTCTGGCGTTCGCGTGCCCGGTTTTATGTGTGTGTGCTTTTGCGCCCGCTCGAGGGTCCGCTCGACTGCTTCGTTAGCTGCCCGACGTGATCGCCGACAGCATCGCCTTGATCTGGTTCGACACGACCGTCATCCCCGATTCGAAGTGCAGCGTGTTGTCGGCGAACTGCACGCGCTCGGTGTCGATATCGACCGTGTTGCCGTCGAGCGCGGGCTGCTGCGGAATCCGGTACTGCAGGCTGCCGTAGTCGTCGGGGCTGCCGCCGCTTGCGGTCAGCGTGCTGTTGCCGCTCATATGGCCGGGCTCGGTCGCCGTCATCGACATGCCGCTCGTCACGCCGGCCGGCTGCGTCATCGCGAGCGTCGAGCCGTTCGACGCGCCTTGGCCCGCGGTGCTGCCGCCAGTCTTCTTCAGCGCCCCGGCCAGCGACGACGCGAAGTCGATGTCGCGTGCCTTGTAACCAGGCGTGTCGGCATTGGCGATATTCGACGACAGCAGTTCCTGCCGGTACGCGCGCACATCCATCGCCTGCCGGCCGAACGCGAATTCGGCATCGAGTTTGTCCAGCATAGAAATCTCCCGAGAAGGTTCCCGTCACCTTTCCATGCGTGCGTCGTGCAATCGGCGCGGCCGGCGGAAAGGCCTTTTTGCATGAGGTGCATCTTATGAGCCAGGTGCAAGCTGCAATCGGACGAATAACCGGGAAAGGCGGCTTCTATTCAACGCTTGCGCGAACAGGGCGCTAACTAGAATGCAAGGCGTACCGATGCATTCGATGGAGACTCGCGATGGACCACCCCACTTCCGCCTTGCCGCAACGTGCGAATTGCACGGCGGGATGCCGCGCGGGCGTGGGATTGGCTGCGGATGTCGCGGGCGTACGTGGGGGCGCTGAACGCGCGGACTTGCGTGCTGGCTATGAAACAGCTGCGGACGTGGAGGCATGCAAGCAGGCGGCAAGCGCGCTGCGCGCGTTGCGGGTTGCGCGGCCTATCGCATCAGCCGTTGCCCCCAGCGCTGCGTCGGGTTCGCCTACCCGTTTTCCTGTGCGCTCGATAACCCGCTTCGTCACGCGCTATGGCACACGCGTGATCGTGAATGTCGCGCTGTGGGTCGCGGGCGGCATCGTGCTGCTGCCGGCGACCACCCAGGCGCAGACCACGGCCGGCGGCCCGATCGTGATCGCGGGCCCGGGCGAAACGAATCCCGCCGCGCTGAACGACCTCGTGCAACAGATCCAGACACCGGCGCAGCGTTCGGCCTCGGCCGCGTCGCTCAACGCGGCGACCGCGCAATCACTCGGCCGCGCGCCGGCCCAACGCGAGAATGATCCGTTCGCGCGCGCCGCCAATGCTCACGGTGCGATCGTCATCCCGGGCGCGGGCGAAACCGCTGCCCCGGCGATGATCCGCACGAATCTGAAACCGGACGCAAACGGCGTCGTGACGATTCCCGCGCCGGCCAGCACCGGAGCGTCGGGCGTCGCGCGCGTCACTGTCGAAGCCGGCGCACGCACTGTCACTCCGGTTGTCGTGACGTCGGCCGCGAATGGTGCAAGCCGCGCCGGCGGCATGGCCGCTCGGCCGGTCGACGCGAACGCGCCGCAAGGCAGCGGCTTCGACAGCCTCGCATCGCGCGGCGAGCCGCCGCAATTCGGCGCGAACGGCAAGCCGATCGCGACCGCGCAGCCGGCAGTCTGGACGAACGCGACGAACGCGACGAATGCGACGAACGCGAGAGCGCTGGCAAGCTCGCGCCAGCCAGCATTCGCCACCGCACAGAAAGCGCCGCCAACCGCGGCGGCCGCCACGCCGGCGCCGCTGCCTGGCCAGCAGGATCCGGAAGCGATCCACGCCGCCGCGCTCGCGTTCTTGCAGCAGCAGGCCGTCGGCCTGCCCGGCAAGGTCGAGATCAGCGTCGCGCCCGCGTTTCCGCGCGGCCTCGCCGCCTGTGCGTCGCTCGAGCCGTTCATGCCGACCGGCGCACGCCTGTGGGGCCGCATGACTGTCGGGGTGCGCTGCGCGGGTGAACGACCATGGACGATCTACCTGCAGGCGCGCGTCAGCCTGCATGCGACCTACTACCTCGCAGCCCGCGCGATGGCGCCCGGTGAAGTGCTCGGCGCCGCCGATCTGGTCGCGCGCGATGGCGACCTCACCGGGCTGCCGCAAGCGATCGTCACCGACCCGTCGCAGGCGATCGGCTCGGTGTCGCTCGTGCGAATCGCGGGCGGCATGCCGCTGCGGCGCGACATGCTGAAGAGCGCGTCGGCGGTGGCGATCGGCCAGACGGTGCGGGTCGTCGCGGCGGGCGACGGTTTCTCGATTTCGGCCGAGGGCAGCGCGATGAACAACGCGTCGCCGGGTCAGCAGGTGCGGGTGAAGACGGCGAATGGCCAGGTCATCTCCGGCATCGTCAAGGACGGTGGCACCGTCGAGATCCAGATGTGAACGGGTGTGCGGCGGTGAAGCGCGCGGGCGAGGCGGTCGTCGCAGCCGGCGCAGAGGCGGGACCGGCGGTGCTCGGCACGGATGCCGCGCCAGCAGCCTTGAAGGGGTCGGAGTGCCCGGCATTGCCGTGCCGACAGTGGAGCGATTGCGCTAAAGTTTTGATCAGCGGTTGCCGTTATCAGGATCAAATCGTTCAGGAAGCCAATCGTGAAAGTCGATTCCACCACCTCTTCCAGCCTGTCGCCGTTGAAAGACGGCTTGTCCCGTTCGCAGCAGAGCGACGCCGCGCCGGCAGCCGGCGCCACGCAGGGCGCGAGCACATCCGCGCCGGCCCCGAGCAGCAGTTCGGGCGACGCGAGCGTGAACCTGTCGGGCCTGTCGCAGCATCTGCGCAGCCTTGCGGCATCGGGCTCGGCCGATATCGATACGGCGCACGTCGAATCGATCAAGCAGGCCATCAAGGACGGCACGCTGCAGATGGACTCCGGCAAGATCGCCGACGGCGTGCTGCAGACGGCGCGCGAGCTGTTGCAGAACAAAACCTCGTCGACCGGCAACTGAGCGGCACCTCGCAGTGCCGCGATGTGCCGGGCGGCATCCGACCAACCCGGCTCGCACGTTCCGCGCGAGCCAGTGCGCGTAGCGAGTTGCTGACATGAAAGACGCCCTGGTTGCGACCCTGATCGAAGAGTATTCGGCCGTCGAGGCGTTCGCCTCGGTCCTGACGCTCGAAACCAAAGCACTGACCGCGGTGTCGCCGCTGGAGCAGCTGCCCGCCATCGTCGAAAAGAAAACCGAGCTGATTGGCGTGCTCGCGAGGCTCGAGGCCGCGCGCGATGCGCAACTGGCCGAGCTCGGCTTCCCGGCCGGCTGGTCCGGCATGGAACTCGCGGCAAGCGCCGACCCGCGCATCGAGACGCAGTGGAAGCTGCTGCAAAAAGCCGCCGACCGCGCGCGGCGCGTCAACACCAACAACGGCGAACTGATCCGCGTGCGAATGGACTACAACCAGCGCGCGCTGACGGCACTGCAAGTCAACGTGCCGCGCAAGCCCAGCCTGTATGGGCCCGATGGGCGCGTTCCGGCACATTCCGGACTTTGAACGGCCGGGCTGACCATCAGCCCGCTACGCTGCTCACATCCCCGATGTCATCGCATGACAATGCCCGCCAGCACTGGCGGGCATCCGCCATTTGCGCGCGCAAGCTCCGTTCTTCCTTCTCCCCCGGCCACGCAACCTTAGCCGTCTGGCTAGCTGGCGCACGGCGCCGCGACACGTTGAAATGACCATCCCGCTCGAGTCTCGCCAGCGCTCCCACTTCGACGGCGGCAACGCGGGCCTGCCGTCCACGCACGTGTGGTTGAAGCCGGCGCGACGGCGCAGAGTGAAACGGCGGGTGAACTATCGGTAAAAAGGTGGCCGGCTCGCCGCCGGCAAGACTTCAGCTGGTTTCGGCATTGGCCCAGGCCATTTCCCGCAGCCGCGCGCGCAGCCGCGTCACTGCCTGGCTGTGCAGCTGGCATACGCGCGATTCGCTGACTTCCATCACCGCGCCGATTTCGCGCAGGTTCATGCCGCGCTCGTAGTACAGCGACATCAGCAGCTTCTCGCGCTCCGGCAAACGGTCGATCGCTTCGATGAGCGCCGAGCGGAGGCTGTCGTCGAGCAGCGCTGAGAGCGGGTCCGAATGGTCGACGCAGTAGCGGTCCAGAAACGGTTCGTCGTCGGCGGAGCGGTCGAAGTCTTCGTAATAGATCAGCTGGCTGCCATGCAGGTCCTGCAGCATCGACTGGTATTCGTCGAGCGGCATCTGCAAATGCTCGGCGACCTCGGTCTCGCTCGCCGAGCGGCCGAGGCTCTGCTCGACCTTGTGCACCGCTGTTTCCACTTCGCGCGACGTGCGCCGCAAACTGCGCGGCAACCAGTCGTTGCTGCGCAGCTCGTCGAGCATCGCGCCGCGAATGCGCTGGCTGGCATAGGTCTCGAACTGCGCGCCCTGGTCTTCCTTGTAGCGGCCGGCGGCATCCAGCAAACCGATCATGCCGGCCTGGATCAGATCGTCGAGATCGACGCTCGCCGGCATTTTCGCGACAAGCTGCAAGCCGAGCCGACGCACGAGCGGTGCGTACTTCGTCAGAACTTCGGCCTGAGAGATCTTTCCCTGAGCGTTATACATCGTGCTCCCCTTGTCCCCGTGCGTCTGTCACGCGTGCTGCGCGGACGGTTCGTCGGCGCGGTGCGCCGCTGTAACTGCCGCGGGCGCCCGCCAGGGCGCTTGCGGCGACATCGCTGGCCGGATCGGCCAGTACTGCAATTCGGCGGCGAGATGGCGCAAGTCGCGCGCGGCCGGGGTCGACGGGAACGCATCGACCACGCAGCGCGACAACTCCTCCGCCCGCGCCACGCGCGTGTCGGCCGCGATGCAGCCCGCGCTCTCGAGCGCCACGGTCAGATAGCGGCCGGCCACGCCGGCGAGATTCGCGAATGCGGCATGCGCGTCGTTCGGGCTGTGCACATGATTCGCGAGCACGCGGAACTGTGCGATTGCATGCGCGTAGTGCAACCGTTTGATGCACGCATACGCGCCGGTGATCGCCTGGGCCGACACGCGCGTGACGATCATCACGTCGTGCGCGTGCTTCGCGAATTCCGACAGCTGCCCTTGCGCGTCCAGTTGCGCGTCGATCAGCACGATGTCGGCCGAACCGCCGAGCAGCACGCTGAACTCGGCCGCCGTGTGGCCTTCGCGGTTGTTGCGGGAGGCGGCCAGCACCGAAAAACCGAGCGCGTGGCGGGCGGCCGCGAAGTCGACCGGTATCTCGCCGCGTATCACCGCGGCGAAATTGCCCGCGCCGCGCAAGCCGCCGAGCATCGCGCTCACCGACTTCTCGCCGACGCATTCGTCGACCACCAGCACGTCCTTGCCCTGCTGCGCGAGCGCCGCGGCGAGATTCACGGCTATCGTCGTGCTGCCCGCCCCCGGCAATGCGCCCGTCACCGCGATCGCGCGCGCCCCGCCGCCGCGCGCAAGCATCCGCCGCAGTCCCTCCGCCTGATCCGAGACGAGCTTATCCAAAGCGAACCTCGTGCAGCTCGGCCGTCGAACGGGCGGACAGCGAGGACAGCAACGCGGGAATGTCGTCGTCGTGCGGCACGAATGGCGAGTGGTCGCGCGGTATGCAGAACGTGCTCTTGATCAGGAATTTCTTCGTCGCGACGTACAGGTTTTCCGGCACCTTCTGACCGGTCGACACGTAGTGGATCGGCAGCTTGTAGCGGATCACCGCATCGAGCACGCCGCCCAGGTTGGTGGCTTCGTCGAGCTTGGTCAGGATGCAGCCGGCGAGCGGCTGCTGATCCGGCGCGCGCTGGTACGCTTGTACGACTTCATTGAGCGTGTCGCCATGGCCCGTCGCGTTGAGCAGCAACAGGCGCTGCACCGGCTGGCCGGCACGGCATAGCATCGCGATCTGCTCGGACACGAGGCGGTCGCGCTGGCTCATGCCGATCGTATCGATCAGCACGATGTGCTTGTTGCGCAGCTCGGAGAGCGCGAGCTGCAGATCGGCGCTGTCCTTCACCGCGTGCACCGACACGCCGAGTATCTTGCCGAAGATGCGCAGTTGTTCGTGACCGCCAATCCGGTAGCTGTCGGTCGTCAGCAACGCGACCTTGCTCGCGCCGAAGCGCATCACGCAGCGCGCGGCGAGCTTCGCGGTGGTCGTCGTCTTGCCGACGCCGGTCGGCCCCATTAGCGCGAACACGCCGCCGCGCTCCATCAGCGCGTCTTCACTTTCCATCACCGGCAGGTTCGACTCCAGCACCGAGCGGACCCAGTCCATCCCGCCGTCCATCGTGTCGACGTCGTCAGGCAGGTTGTCGACCATCATCTGGACGAGTTGCGCGGAAAAACCGGCGGCGAACAGGTGCTTGGTGAGCGCGGCGCGCGCCGGGTTGCGGCGCTGGCGCTCGCCCCACAGCAGGCCCGCGAAGTGTTCTTCCATCATCCCGCGCATCGACGACAGCTCGTTCATCACGGTGTCCTTGACGACCTGCTCCATGCGCGTCTTGATTGCCTCAGCGACGGCGGCCGGGGTGCGGCTTTCGTCGGCGGCGGCCTGCTCCGGCGCGAGTCTCTGCACGGTGCGGCGCGCGGCGACTTCGGCCGCTTCGCGCGCCCAGTCGGGCGTGTCGATTAGCGGCGGCACGTGCGTCGGCCGCATCGCGGGCTCGCTCGCATCGACCGCGATGCCCAGGCCCCTGGCGCTCGCGACGGCGGGTGTCATCGCGGCGGGGCGCGCACTGTAGTCGCCGCCCGCTTGCTGCTGCTCGGCGGCGACGCGGCGCGCGTGATCGATCAGCCACGGATTCGATTCGGCCATCGTGCGGGGCTTGGGGGCTCCGCTCGCGACAACCGGCGGGACCGGCACGCCAGCAGCCTTCATAAGATCCGCGCGAATGTCCTCCGACAGTCGGGTCGCCGCCGCGCGGGCGCTGGACGCCGCAGGCGCGTTGAAGCCGTTGACGCCGGTCGACGACGGCTGGTTTGCGGTGGGCACCGCGCCGGTTGCCGCGTCGAGCGGATTGGCAGGCGATGGCGTCGACGGCGCGCTGGACCGCGCGGTGGCCCGATCCAGCGCCGGATTCGTCGCGGAAAGCGGCCTCGGGTAGCTGGCCGGATCGGCGACCGGCGTCGCGTTCGCCGCTTCGCTCGCGGCCGCGCTCATCGCCGCGCCGACCGACGAACCCGCAGCCGTACCGGCTGACGCATTGCGGGCCGGATTGGCGCCCGCGTTCATCGCCGCACTCATCGGCAACGCTTCCGCGCCCGCCTCCGGGCTCGCGCCGAACACCGCCGAAAACACGTCCGGCATGCCATGCGCGTACGGGTTGGCCGGTGCCCCCGGCAGCGCGCGCGGCGCGCCGAGTGACGCGGTGCCGGCGCCCGATCCCGAGAGCGCTGCCTGTGCGCCGCCACGCGCTTTTGGCGTGATCGCGGCGAGCTCGCTATCGGCGAGCGCGACGATTTCGACGCTGCCATCGCTCATCGTCCGGTTCGACAGCACGACCGCATCGGAGCCCAGTGCTTCGCGAACGAGACGCAGCGCGTCGCGACTGTTGGCACCGACAAATTTACGAATGTTCAAGCTCACCCCCCGATGAGGTATACGGACTGACGGACCGGCGATATACCGCTCGCCATTGAAAGCCATTATTCCGAAAGGCGTCGCGTGACGATCGATTGATAAAGGCCGTTAAAGGCGGGCTATTCGCACGATGGACACATCGCGCGGGCCGGTCGTGTGGGAGCTTTCCCTGGCGCGAACGGATGCGGGATATGCGTATCCCGCGCGAGAACATCCGGCCGAAATGAAAACCGGCCCTCCGATGGAGCGCCGGTTCGTAATCGGTCGTTGCGTGGCCGTGCAAGCACACGAAAACGCATGCGCAAACCTACGCCGTCAGCCGTTCCCGCCGATCACGTTCACGACCTTGACGTTCCGCGTGTCGGGCACTTCCGCATACGACAGCACCTTCAGCTGCGGCAGGCTGCGGCGCAGGAAGCGCGCAAGCATCGGCCGCAACGCGTGCTGGACGAGCAGCACCGGCGCGAGGCCGAGGTTCTGCTGACGCAGCATCGCCTTCTGTGTTTCGGCGAGCAGCGTGTTCGCGAGGCCCGGCTCCAGGCCCGGATTGGGCCCCGTCGACAGCGCCTGCGACAGCACCCGTTCGAGGTTCGCGTCGAGCCCCATCACCTGCATGTCGCCGGTGCCGGGGAACCACTGCTGCGTGATCGCGCGGCCGAGCGCGAGCCGCACCGCGGCGGTGAGATCGTGCGCGTCGGAGATCTTCGCCGCGTGCTCGGCGAGCGCTTCGAGAATCGTGCGCAGATCGCGGATCGGCACGCCTTCTTCGAGCAGGTTCTGCAGCACCTTCTGCAGCGTGTTGAGCGGCAGCAACTTCGGCACCAGATCGTCGACGAGCGATGGCGTGTCCTTCTGCATCCGCTCGATCAGCGCCTGCACCTCGCGACGTCCGAGCAGTTCCGATGCATGCGTGACGACCAGGTGATTCAGGTGCGTCGCGACCACCGTGCTCGAATCGACGACCGTATAGCCGTAGACCTGCGCCTGTTCGCGCAGATTCGTATCGATCCAGATCGCGGGCAGGCCGAACGCCGGGTCCGTGGTCGGCGTGCCGGGCAGCGCGGCCGACACCTGGCCCGGATTGATCGCGAGCCACTGACCCGGATAGGCCTCGCCCGAACCGACCTCGACGCCCTTGAGCGCGATGCTGTAGCCGTTCGGCCGCAACTCGAGGTTGTCGCGGATATGGATGACCGGCGGCAGGAAGCCGATCTCCTGTGCGAACTTCTTGCGGATGCTCTTGATCCGCTTCAGCAGTTCGCCGTCCGAGTTCTTGTCGACGAGCGGAATCAGCCGGTAGCCGACTTCGAGGCCGAGCGTGTCGATCATCGTCACGTCGTCCCAGCTCGCTTCGGCGTTTTCGGCCGGCGTCATCGCGGCCGGCGCGACATCGACCAGCGCGCTCGTCTTCTTGCTTTCTTCGGCGCGCTTTTTGATCGTGCGGCCAAGCTGGATCAGCCCGCCGCCGAGAATCAGGAAAGCGAAGTGCGGCATGTTCGGGATCAGCCCCATCATCACGAGAATGCTGCCCGTGATGACCAGCACGCGCGGGTTCGTGAACAGCTGACCGGTGAGCTGCGTGCCGATGTCCTCGTCGGTCGCGACGCGCGACACGATCACACCGGCCGCCGTCGAAATCACCAGCGACGGAATCTGCGCGACGAGGCCGTCGCCGATCGTGAGCAGCGTGTAGTTCTTGCCCGCCGCCGCGAAGTCCATGCCGTGCTGCGCCATCCCGACGATCAGCCCGCCGATGATGTTGATCACCATGATCAGCAGGCCGGCCACCGCGTCACCGCGCACGAACTTGCTCGCGCCGTCCATCGAGCCGTAGAACTCGGCTTCCTGCGCGACTTCCATACGGCGCTTGCGGGCCTGCTCCTCATTGATAAGGCCGGCGTTCAGATCGGCGTCGATCGCCATCTGCTTGCCGGGCATCGCGTCTAGCGTGAAGCGCGCGGACACTTCGGCGATCCGCCCCGCACCCTTCGTGATCACCATGAAGTTGATCACCATCAGGATCACGAACACGACGATACCGACCGCGAAGTTGCCGCCCACGAGGAAGTGGCCGAACGACTCGATCACCTGGCCGGCCGCGTCGGGGCCGGTATGGCCTTCGAGCAGCACGATCCGGGTCGACGCGACGTTCAACGACAGGCGCAACAACGTCGAGAACAGCAGCACGCTCGGGAACGCCGCGAAATCGAGCGGCTTCATCGTGTACATGCTGACGAGCAGCACCATCACCGACAACGCGATGTTGAACGTGAACAGCAGATCCAGCAGGAACGGCGGCAACGGCAGGATCATCATGCCGAGGATCATGCAGATCAGCACCGGCCCGGCGAGCGCGCGCAGGTTGGTGCCGCTCAGCGCCTCCGGCCGTCGGGCGAGGAAACCGGCGCGAACGTTCATGCGGAGGCTCCGTCGGTGGCGTCGTTAGCGGGGTTCAGTGCGTCGTCGGCTTCCTCGGCGGCATCCCCCTCCGACACGGCGCCTTTGTCGAGTTCCGGCGGCACCTCGAGTTCGGTCGGCGCGACCGGCGCGACACCGCCTTCGGTCTTGAAGCGCCGCAACTGGTAGACCCACGCGAGCACTTCGGCGACCGCGCCATAGAGTGGACCGGGGATCTCGCGATTCAGCTCGACGTTGTGATAGAGCGCGCGAGCGAGCGGCGGCGCTTCGAGCAACGGCACGTTGTTTTCGACGGCAAGCTCGCGAATCCGGGCGGCGACGAGGTTCACGCCCTTTGCGATCACCTTCGGCGCGCGCATCTCGCCGTCCGTGTATTGCAGTGCGACCGCGAAGTGCGTCGGGTTCGTGACCACCACGTCGGCCTTCGGCACCTGCGCCATCATGCGGCGCCGCGCGATCGCGCGCTGCTGCTGGCGAATCTTGCCCTTGATATGCGGATCGCCTTCGCTTTCGCGATGCTCGCGCTTCACTTCTTCCTTGGTCATGCGCAGCTTCTTGTTGAACTGCCAGATCTGGTACGGCACGTCGAGCCCCGCCACCACGAACATGCCGGCCACCGTGATGCCGCAGCACACGCCGATCAGATGCACGGAGTTCGCGAGCGCCAGATGGAGCGGCTGGGTCGCGAGCGCCAGGATCTCCTCGCGGCGGGCCCAGATCGCGTGGCCGCCGATCAGGCCCACCACCAGCGTCTTCGCGAGCGACATGCCGAGCTGGATCGGCCCGTTGATCGAAAAGATGCGGCCGAGCCCGGCGATCGGGTCCAGCCGGTCGAACTTGGGCTCGAGCGCTTTAGTCGACAGTTGCCAGCCGCCGAGCGCCAGCGGCGCGAGCAGCGCGGCGAGGGCGAGCATGCCGAGGATCGGCAGCAGCGCATAGAGGCCTTCGCGCGCGGCGGCGCCCGCGCCGATCAGCATGCGGCTCGTATCGAACGTGCTCGCGTGGTTGAACATCAGCGACGCGCGCAACATGTCCTGCAGATGCATGCCGATCGGGCCTGACATCGCCCAGGTGCCGTAGAAGCCCGCTGCGAGCAGCGCGAATGTCGACAGCTCCCGCGAACGCACGATCTGCCCTTCCTCGCGCGCCTTCTGCAGGCGCCGGGGAGTGGCGGCTTCGGTTTTATCGAGGTCGCTGTCCTCTGCCACAAAGCTCTCCAGTCGGCCGAGGCACCGCGCCTCTTTCCAGTGACAGCGATTATTCCCGCTCGACGCAAGCGCTGATCGACGGATAAGGGCGGACAAACGGGGGTATTTCGACGGATGGCCAGAGGGCTCGCGCGTTGGTCGCGCGAGCCCTCTACGTCATCGGATTGACGCGTCTGCGGCTAGAAGCCGACGAACGGGTTGGCGCCGCCGGCCGTGGTCTGGTCGAAGCCGTAGTACACGTGGCGGCCGTAGAAGAACGGCAGGCCGAGGTCGAAGCTGCTGCTGCCGCCGATCTGGCCGGCGAGGTCGTTGAACGCGAAGTTGTTGACGTTGCTGAACAGCGTCTGCGCATTGGCGATGCCGATATTCACCGCCGCCGTGGTCTTGTTCAGGCCGACCAGCGTGACCGAGCGGGTTTGCGACGTCGACGGACAGTAAAAGCCGTTGAAGTCGCTGCTGCACGCCGGGAGCGTGCTATCGGCGAAGAAATAGCCGTTCGAGCCCGAATCGAGGAATGCCTGCACCGTCGCGCCGTTGAACGTGCTGTTGTTCAGGTCGCCGAACCCGTCGGTCGTGAACGTCTGCGACGC
The DNA here is from genome assembly GCF_036488505.1 of Paraburkholderia sp. Taxonomy (GTDB): domain Bacteria; phylum Pseudomonadota; class Gammaproteobacteria; order Burkholderiales; family Burkholderiaceae; genus Paraburkholderia. The sequence goes on from NZ_DASXHN010000092.1 coordinate 28,835, forward strand.
GGCCAGCGCGTTGTTCGATTGCGTGCCGATGCCGAACACGAGTGTGCCGTTCGCCGAGGGCGCGCCGGTGTTCGGCAGCGGTGGCATCTGCACGATCAGGCCGTTGTTGTCGGTCGCGAAATTCGCGACCGGGTTGGCCACCTGCTGGGCGACCTGCACGGTAGTGCGCGTGCACGACGTGCCGCCCGGGCATTGGAAGTAGTTGCTGAAGGTCGCCGCCGTCTTGGCAGTCGAGCAGGTCGCGCCGCAATCGGTGAGCGCGGTGCCGACGCCGAGAATGCCGTTCGCACCGAGATCGCTGACCGTGTTTTCCGCCGGGCCGCTGCCGCAGCCGCTAGCGGGCGTAGCACCCGCGCTCGTGTCGCCGATGATCTGGACCGGGATCGCGCGAGTCGTCGTTTCGCCGCCCATGACCACCGTCGCGCTGCGCACCGCCCCCCACGAGAAGCCGTCGGCGAACGTCGCGCACTCGGCGAGCGGGGTGCTGCCATTCGCGGTGACGGGTGTCAGCGCCTGGAGCAACGTCGGATTGAGCGCCGAGCCGACCACCCGCAGCCCGAACGAGCCGGTGTCGAGCTGAATGTTGTTGATCGTCTGACAGTTGGTGGTCGAGCCGGGCGCGCAAATCCTCACGCTGACCGCCGGAATATTCACGACCCCGCTCGTTCCCGAGTTGACCGTGATCGGCACCGTATTGGCGGCGGTCGCGGCAACCGGCTGCTGGGTTGGGCTGGCGGGCAGCGAGCCGCTGCTGACCGGCGCGTTGCCGCCCGCGTTGCTGCCGGAATTGGAACTGGAGTTGTCGCCACCTCCGCCGCCGCAGGCGGCCAGTGTCGCGCTCAGCAGTACAGCCAGCACGGCCTGCATCCAGCCTTTGAGTTGCGCGCTCGTGTGCATGGTTCGCATCGTCGTCCTCGCCGTTACTGGATGTCTGAACCGCTGACGCCGGCCGGCAGTGCCGACGGCAGCCATGCGACGCCGCTGAACGCGCCCATATGGCCGCCCGAGCGCACCACGAGGCCGCTCTGAGCGACGCTGACCGGGCCGCGTGTGTTGCCGCGCGCCGCGCGCACCGCCTTCACGCTGGCGACATATTGGGGGAAATAACTGCCGAGCAGAACGCTCAGATCGGGCATCTGCGGGCCATGCCACGCGATGCCGAAGACGACGCCGTCGGTGCCGAGGTATTCGCGGACCACCGTGCCGTTGCCCAGCGTGGTCTCACGTACCGTGTAAGACGATGCTGACGAAGCAGTGGAAGACGCCGCCCCAGACGCGGAGCGCATCACGCTCTGGGCGGCGCCGCCCGCCGGTTGCACCAGGCGGGAAGTGACCGAAGCGTCCGCGGGCGGGGTCATCGGCGTACTACCCAGCGCCGCATGGGCGGACTGCGCGGCTATCAAACC
>NZ_DASXHN010000398.1:0-18126 GCF_036488505.1 Paraburkholderia sp.
ACCGTGCCGCATTGCTGACACACGACGAGGATGCCGTGCTGACATTGCGTCAGATCGTGGCACACGGTGAACGCGTTGATCGATTCGATCCGGTGCACGAGGCCGGCTGACAGCAGAAAGTCGAGCGCGCGGTAGACGGTGGGTGGCGCGGAACCCGGGTGGATGTGGCGCATCTCGTCGAGTAGCGAATAGGCCTTGGTCGCGCGCCCGGAATTCAGCAGCAGTTCAAGCACCTTGCGCCGGATCGGCGTGAGCTTTTCGCCGCGTTCGCGGCAATATTCGTCGGCGAGTGCCAGAGCGGCTTCCTGCGATGCACGGTGCGCAGGCGCGGCATCATGCGCACCGTGATCCTCATGACCGGCGTGCGCATCGGCGGAAGCGGGGGGAATGGCCGGGTGGCCGGTCGCGGCTGGTTTGGCGGGCTTGGCGGTCTTCATGCGTCGATTATAGAGGGCCGCGCGCGGCGCCGCCGCAGTGGGCCGGGATTCAGGCAGCCAGAGTCGATGGCCCGTGCACCCGCCGGCAGCGGCGTACGCGTGAGCCGCGGCATTCGAATCGGCAACGGGGACCTGCGGCCGGGTCGCCAACCGGTAACCGGCGCGGCAAGCCGGGCGGAGAGCCAATCCACTCATCGAGCCACTCGTCAAAGCCGCCGAAGCAACAACCGTTATGTCAACGGAAAATCCACATACTTCTTGAACCCCGAGCGGGTTGCGATCCGCGAATACCAGCGCTCCAGATTCGGCAGTGGCGCGCGCTCGACGCCATCGAGCCCGAACCAGCGCTTCGCGTACGCGCCGATCACGATGTCGGCAAGCGAAAACTTGTCGCCTTCGAAAAAGAAGCGCCCTTGCAGATGGGCGTCCACCAGGCGCCACAGCCGGGTCACCGCGGCGATATCGGCGGCGAGCTTGACGGTATCGCGCTCGGCTTCGGGCGTGCGCACCAGCGTCCAGAACACCGGCCGCTCGGTGGGCTGCAGCGTCGACAGCGACCAGTCCAGCCAGCGGTTGATGCTCGCGCGCAGTTTCGGACCGTCCGGATACAGCAGGCTCGATTCGCCGTATTGCATTGCGAGGTAGCGCAGGATCGAGTTGGATTCCCACAGCACGAAGTCGTCGTCGACCAGCGTCGGAATCTTGCCGGTCGGGTTCATCGCGAGGTATTGGGGTTCATTGTTGCGGCCGTATTGCAGACCGGCGTCGATGCGCTCGAAGGGCAGTACGAGCTCGTCGCAGCACCACAAGACTTTCTGGACGTTGACCGAATTGGCACGTCCCCAAATCGTAATCATCCGGTAGATTTCCTTCTTTTATGGTTTGCAAGCCGCGCACGGCGCGCGGCGTCGAGCCAGTAACGATACACGATGCGCGCTGCTTTGCGCGTCACGCCACAGGTGCCGCGACACCGCATCGCGCCACCGCGCGCGCCGGGCCGCCGCGCCGCCAGCGCGATACGTCGTTGCGTACAATGACCGCACTCTGATGACGCGCGGCTGCATTCGCGGATCTGAAACACGCATCCCAACCCGTTGAGGCACCGCATGGCCCGCATTGTTCCCGACGACTGGAAAAGCCTCGAAGCGACCGGCGCGGCGGCGCGCGAACGCGAAACGCTGGCGCTGCTGGAAAAGGCGCTGCCCGCCGACTACACGGTCTACCACGGCGTGCACTGGACGCGTCTGAACCAGAACTTCTCGGTGTTCGGCGAGGCCGATTTCGTGATCGTGAGCCCGGCGGGGCGGGTGATGATCATCGAGCAGAAAACCGGCTTTCTGCGCGAAACGCCGAAGGGGCTTGTCAAGGTCTATCTGCAAACGGAACGCAATGTCGCGATCGCACTCGCGCATACGATCGAAGGTCTGCATCGGCGCTTTACCGCGGCGTTCGGCGCGGGCACCTACTTCATCGAGGAGTTGCTGTACTGTCCCGATCATATCGTCAAGGACGCGGCGATCGCTGGTGTGAATCCGGCTCGTATCGTCGACGCGACGCGGCGCGACCAGCTCGCGGCGGTGATCCGCGACGCGCTGCCGGCCGGCGAGCCGCGGCTTGCCTGCGCGTCGAAAGTCCACCACTTTCTCGCCGACGAACTGGCGCTCGCGCCCGACACGAGCGCGCTCGTCGGTCAGGCCGGCACGCTCGTCACGCGTCTTTCCGGCGGACTCGCGACTTGGGCGCGGCGGCTCGAATTCGCGCCGTTCCGCCTGCGCGTGATCGGCACTGCCGGCTCCGGCAAGACGCAGCTCGCGGTGCAGGTGATGAAGGACGCGGTCGCGCGCGGCGCGCGGCCGTTGTACGTGTGCTTCAACCGCCCGCTCGCCGATCACATCGCGCGGGTCGCGCCGGCGGAGGCGAAAGTCGCGAACTACCATCAGCTATGCGACTGGATTGCGCGCGACGCGGGCCGCGCGCCCGATTTCGAGTCGGCACAGGTATTCGACCAGCTGGAAAGCGTATTCGCCGACACGCCCATCGAGCCGCACTGGCAATTCGACGTATTGATCGTCGACGAAGGACAAGACTTCCAGCAGCCATGGGTCGCCGCGCTCGAGCGGCTGTTGCGGCCCGGCGGCGCGTGGTGGTGGCTCGAGGATCCGCTGCAGAACCTGTATATGCGCGAGCCGGCCGCGCTGCCGGGCTGGACCACGTTGAAGGAGACCACCAACTACCGCAGCCCGCGCGACATCCTCGACTATCTGCGCGACGTGCTCGGCGGCTCGGTGCCGCTGGCGGCGACGCTCGCGTCGGGCAGTCCGTTCGACGGCTCCGACATTTCGTCGTCCATCTACGACGAAGCGCAAGGCCCCGAAAGCAGCATCGACGCGACCAAGCGCGCGATCACTCATGCGCTGTCGCTCGGCTTTCGCAAGCAGGACATCGCGGTGCTGTCGTTTCGCGGCCGTGAGGGCTCGGCGATGAGCGCGCTCGACCATCTCGGGCCGCATCGGCTGCGCAGCTTTACCGGCAAATACGATCTGTTCGGCAACCCGGAGTATCGCGACGGCGACGTACTGTTCGAGTCGATTTATCGCTTCAAGGGGCAGGCGGCGCCGTGCGTGATCTTTACGGAAATCGATTTCGAGTCGTTCGACGAGCGCATCGCGCGCAAGCTGTTCGTCGGAGCGACACGCGCGACGATGAAGCTGATCGTCGTCGCGTCGCAGCGCGCCGCGCAGCATTTGCAGTTGCGTGAAGGCAAGGAGAAGTAGGGGGCGCAACCGTCGAATGGAGCGCCGGCGCACGTAGGGCGCCTGGTGCTGGTGGTGCTTGTGGCGCACGTTCGGACGATGCCGGCGCCGCAACTGTCTTCAGCGCATACCGAGCATACCAGGCCCGCGCTTGACGCCTGGCATCAGCGCTTGCGCCAGCTCACACGCTTGCAGTACGCACAGCGTCAATGCCACGCTCGCGCGCCCACCAGCATCCCGGTACGAGTCGCCGCGTCCCACCAGATCACGCGCAACAGCGGCGCCTGCTGCGCGATCAGCAGCGCCTGCACCGGATCGCTTTCGACAAAGTGCGTAACACCGCCGCGCAACGCCGCGCCGGCCTTGTGCGCGGCGGCGCCTGTGGCGCTGTCGTCGTGCGTGCCGGGCGCGCGCATCACCGGTTGCATGTGACCAAAGCCGTGGCGCGCGAGCCACGCCTCGGTACGCGCGCGATCGGTCTCCGGGCGGCCGGTGATGATCGTGCGCACGCGCTGTAGGTCGATGCCGGGCAGCACCTCGAACGGCGACAGCGCGTCGCGTTCGGCGAGCGCGGCATCGAGGTCCGCGTCGTAGCGGGCGAGCGGCACGTCGGGCAGCAGGATGCCGTCGAGATCGATCGCATACGTTGCGTACTCGTGGTCGGCGGCCATCGCCGGAGCGGCGCCGGCTTCGACGCGCGCCCAGTCGTCGCGGTAACGCTCGGTGTGCGCCTGGCGCTCCCACGGAAATAGCGCGAAATAGCCGCGCGCGTCGATCGCGTAGTCCGGCTGCACGCGGCTCAGATCATCGAGCGCGCCGGTCAGTGTTTTGACCTCGAGCCCATGGCCGCTCAGGAACGCGATGCAATCGGCGAGCGTGAAACCCCGTCCAGCGATGTCCTCGCACAACAGCACTTTGGATCCCGCGGGCGGAACCGGCAGCGTCGAATCCCATGCGACCGTGCGCGAGCCGCGCTCATAACGCAGAAACGCGACCGGCGTGCCGATCGCGTGCGACACCATCAGCGCGAGCGGCGCGCCACCGCGCAAGATGCCGAGCGCCATCGTGAAACGCTCGGCGAGCAACGCGGGTTGCAGCGATTCGATCCAGTGATCGAGCTGTTCGTACGTCAGGGGCAGAACCGGCTTGTTCATGATGGTTCGAGTCGCGAGGCGGCGCGTGGTGGAGAATGTCCGCGAGGGCGGACGATGGGGTGGCAACGCTGTCGCAACGGTGATCGCGCGCTCATGCGCTCGCGCGACCTGGCGGAGCCCCGCTTTTGAGACGTTGGATTTTGGCGATATTATGCATGCGGGTCGTCGATCGCGTGCCGGGGTCGCGCGCGGTTGACCCGCGCGGGAAGCGTGAAGCCGCGCCGCGCCCAGCGGCGCTGAGTCGGCGGCATTAGCCGCCAGTCGCGTGGATCAATGAGAAAACGGATAAAAAATAAATGGCCAACGTGATAGCAACGCTGCGTGGCGGTTCCGGCGTCGCCGGGCGGGCGCGCTGGATGATGAGTCTGCTGCTCGCGCTGGCCGCCTGTTTCGCGCACGCGCAGCCGGCGGCCCATGCGGTGCCGCCGCTAGCGCTCGACGTGCGTGGCAAGATCGCCAACACCAACGATGCCGGGCACCGCGTCTATCATTTCAGCGACGCGCAGCTGCTTGCGTTGCCGGTCCACTCCATTACGACCGCGACCACCTGGACACCGCGCTCCACCTTCACGGGGCCGCTGCTCAGCGATATTCTGAAGACGGTCGGCGCATACGGCACCGAGGTCGAGTTCCACACCTTCGACGACTACACGTACACCGTGCCGGTGTCCGACAGCGAGCGCTACGGCGTGATCGTCGCATACAGCATGAACGGCCAGCGCCTGAAACTCAGCGATTTCGGACCGCTGTTCCTGATCTATCCGCGCGACGCGTTTCCAGATGAACTGACGGGTGCGATTGGCGACTCGAAATTCGTATGGCAGATCAAGGCCCTCATCGTCCGCTAGCGCGCCGTCCATGGCGCCGCGTGCTGCATGTGCTGATCTGGCTGACCGCGCTCGCGGCGCCGGCCGGCGCGATTGGCTATCTGCTGTACGCGAGCCTGCTGAACCCGCGCGCCACCGAGCAGCTGACCGGCACTTACGACGGCTTCTACTGGGACGCCGCGCAGCTGCAGATCGCCTATGCTCGCTTCGAAAACCAGCTGCTGCAGTATCAGTCCGGCGCAGACAACGATTATCAGCGGCTGCAGCTGCGCTTTCAGTTGCTGCAGTCGAAGCTGCACGTGATGGCCGGCTCGACGCACCGGCTCTCCACGCAACTCGCGCTGCTGCAGCGGCAGCTCGACGAGATCCGCTCGTTGGATCATCTGCTTGACCACATCCAGCCCGAGATAGACGAGTTGCCAAAGGATCGAAGCCGCGGCGAGCAGATCGTCGCGCAGATGCGCGAACACTGGGGCGAGGTCAACGACCTCGCGCTGTCGCGCCGTTTCGCCGACGTCGCCGATCGCGAGGCGATGAACCGCGATTTCATCGACAAGCGCCGCATGCTGTTCGCGGGCGGCCTGTTGCTGCTGCTGCTGTCGGCGGCGGCCACGCTGCTGCTGGTGCTCAATGGCCGGCGCCGCACGCGGCTCATGCGTCAGCAGCGCGCGGCGCTCGACGCCGAGCATCTGGCGAGCCGCGCGGCGCGCGAGGCCAGTCTCGCGAAGGACGCGTTTCTCGGCATGATCGGCCACGAACTGCGCACGCCGCTGCACGCGATTCTGTCGTCGGTGGAACTGCTGGGCTTTAACTATCACTCGGAGGCCGACCGCAAGGTGATCCAGCGGCTGGAGACCGCCGCGCGCCATCTCGAGGCGCAGATGAAGGACCTGACCGACTACGCACGGCTGGGCGCCGGCAAGCTCGAACTGCGCCACGAGCATGTCGAGCCGCGCGAACTGCTCGCGTCGATCGTCGACGAGCATACGATGGCCGCCGAGGCGCGCCGGCTCAAGCTCGAAAGCGTGGCGAGCGGCGTCAGCGGGCTCGTGGAGTCGGACCCGCACCGGATCCGGCAGATCGTCAACAACCTGGTGACCAACGCGATCCGCTATACCGAGACCGGCACCGTGCGGATCGAGTTGCGGCAGCAGCCGGCGCTGTTGATCTTCATCGTCAGCGATACGGGGCCGGGCGTGCCGCAAGCACAGATTCCGCTGATCTTCGAGGAGTTCACGCAGCTCGACGCGTCGCGCACGCGCCGTTTCGAAGGCGCGGGCATGGGGCTCACGATCGTGCAGGGGCTCGTCAAACTGTTCGGCGGCACGGTCGACGTCGCCAGCACGGTTGGCGAGGGCACCACCTTCACGGTGACGATTCCGGTCGTGCCGGTCGCGGCCGTCGCGCCGCCCGGCGTCGCGGCGCTCGCCGAGCCAGGCGGCGCGCGGCCGTGCGTGCTGATCATCGACGACAACCGGCTGATTCGCGAGTCGCTCAGCGAAATGGTCTTGCATATGGGCTTCGACGCGTATGCGCTCGGCAATGCCGACGACGCGCTCGCGTGGCTCGACACGCATCACTGCGACGTGGTGCTGCTGGATCTGCATATGCCCGAGCGCGACGGCTATACGTTTCTCGCGGACTTCGCGACGCGCGGCGGACCGTCGGCGGGCGTGCCGGTGATCGTGGTGAGCGCGTATGCGCCGGAGGTGGTGCAGGAAGGGCAGAGTGGCGCGCCGGCGTTTTTCGACGCGCTATTGAAGCCGGTACATTACGAAGATCTGAAGGCCGCGCTGCAGCGGGCGCTGGCGGAGCGGCACACAGCGGGATGACGGCGGCCGGGCGGGCGGCGCATCAAGGCCGACGCATCAAGGCCGATTTAGCCGTTTCGACAGATCGGCCACCAGAATCGCCATCCGCGCGGGCTTCTCATAGCATGCGACGTCGTAGTCGCGGATCACTTCGCTGATCTCGGATTCGCTGGCCTTGCCGGTCAGCAGCTCGCCGGTCAGCACGAAGATCGGCGCATCCGGGTTCTCCGACGCGCGCACCGCGCGAATCGCGTCCGCCGACGTCTGCGCGCCGAACAGCCAGTCGATGATCACGCCGTCGAACACGAGGGTCTGCAACTGCTCGGTGAAGGCCGTGAGCCCGTAAATCGCGACTGCCGCGAAGCCGCTGCGCTCCAGATAGTCGCGCAGGTTGTCGGCGCTCGCCTGATCGTCGTCGACGACCGCGATAGTCGGTTTGTCGGTTTCGGCTCGGCGCGGATAAATTTCGATCTTGTGGACCTCGTACGCGCTCTGGTACAGCGCGCCGTCGTGGCGCGCGACGCGCCACTGGCCAAGCCGCGAATACGCGACGAATTCGGGGCGGCTGCCCGCTTCGAGCGCGGCGCCGACCCACGCGGTGCACGCGATCTCGGTGGCGCCGATACAGAACACCGCATCCTGGGCGACCGCGCCGACGACGCCCGGATCGAGCGATTGCGCGCCGAACAGCTGCGCCGCCGGTTCGTCGAACACCTCGGCGACCTTCTTGATCTGCGACAAGGTCCAGGGACTATTGCCGCGCAGCTTGCGATGCCCCTGGGAAAAGCTCAGGTCGAGGATGCGGCACAGCTCCGTGGTTTGCTGACGCTTGCCGATTCCATGCCGGCTCATCAACTCGCGCACGCGCTCGGCAACCGCGATGGAGTCCGGTGAGTGTGTTTCGTTGCCCATACTGCTTCAGAATCCGCCGTCTTTTAAGGGATACGAGGGGAGCGCGATGCGTCAGGCGCGGCGCGGCCGTGCGCATGCAACGCACATCGATCGCCGGCACGGGAGGACAGCAAATCTACCGTAAAAAAATTGACAGTTCGCGTTTTTGTCAGAGCGCCGCCGCGGCCATCCGTCGGAAGTACTTAACGGCCGGGCCATCGATTTTTGATGCGTTCCGCATTAAAGGCATTTTACCGGCGAAACGGCCGCGCAACGGTAGGGAATGCGCGAATCCAGCGGCGAGCAAGGCTAATCAGCCGGCGAAGCGGCCTCGGACGCACGCGGCCGCCGCGGCGCGAATCTAATTTGCCGGCATCTTCTCCAGCTTCGCCGCCGAGGCCTTCAGGCCCTTGAAGATCCGCTCCGCGACCTTGCCCGGAAAGCGCTCCGGCAATTGCGCGGCGACCTGCTCGATCACTGCGGGCGTCTGTTCGATCAACCGCTCGATCAGCCGCTCCGCGTCGGCGCCGTATGAGCATTTCACCGCCATCGCGTTGAAGTGCCGCCGCTGCACGTCGCGAAACGCGTCGTGCTTGCTACGCGACCACATACCCATCGCGAGCCGCGCCTTGTACCACGACCACTGGTTCGGGCCGTTGCCTTCCACTGGCCAGATCGACATCACGTCGTACAGCGGCGTGAGCCGGAAGCGCCCGCCCGCGAGCAGGCGGATGCTGAAGTTCTTCGCGTGGCCGTCCGGCGCCGCCAGCATCCAGAACAGCACCTGGCTCGCGAGCAGCGTTTCGATGTCCTGGCGCGCATCGACCGATTGCTGCAGGATCCGCGCGAGCTCGCGCACACCGGGGCCGCCCTCGTTTTCGTATTTGCGGTGCGACGGCACGCCGTACACCTGGCAGAAGTCTTCCTGCGGCAGACGCAACAGCCATTTGCCGCTCGAATGCATCTGCCGGTCGAAGCGCTCGACCGCGAGCACGCGCTGCTTGCCGAATCTGAGCACTTCGGCGTTCGCGACCGGCAGCCCGTATTCGCGCAGAATCCGCAGACACAGCCACTCGTTTTCCACCGACGTGCTCAGATCGGCGAGCCGGTTGCCGACCAGTCCGAGCGGTAGCTTGAAAATATGCGTGGTGGGCGTCGCGCCGTGAGGCCGCTGCCATTTGCCGTCGTGCCAGAGCAGCGCGGTTTTTTCCTGCGCGCCGGCCAGCGAGATGCGGAAGTCGTCGGCCCGCTCGGGCGCGCCGAAGGCCGGGCCGCCGGCCGTGTGCTCGAGCAGCGCCTCGATTTCATCGTCCGAAAGCGGGGTGCCCTCGATCCTGTCGACACCGGCCGGCGCTTCATCTTCGTCGAGCAGTTGCACCGCGCCGACGCAATCGCGGCCGATGGCCCGCAGCAGATCGAACGCGTCGAGCGTGTCGGTCTGATAGCGCTGTGCGATGCGCTTGCGAATGACCTCGCTGTCCGGCAGCAGGTTGTCGAAATAGTTGAGGACTTGTGGTCCCCGGTGCGGCAGGTTGCCGGGCGTGAACGGCAACGACAGCGACAGCGGCCGGCCGGCGGGCGAGGCGGTCCAGTGCGAGTCGTAGGTGAACGTCATCGGGCCGCGCGCGGGCAGGCGCCAGACGCCGACGCGCTCTCCGTTGGCCCATACCGATAGTGCCCGTGAGTAGGTTAGCCGCGCCATCTCACCACTCGACGATCGGCGCCGGCTCGGCAACCGGCTGGTGCTTGTCGAGCACCTGCAGCTGCAGGCCGTACGCGCCGCACAGCGCCAGCAACTGGACCAGCGTAAGCGCGCTAGCGTCGGTCTCGAGCGCCGAGATGCGGCTTTGGCTGACGCCGATGCGCGCGGCCGCCTCGGCTTGCGTCAGACCGGCCTGCCGCCGGCTGGCGGCCAGCAGCTGGGCCAGCTGGTTCGAAGTTGCAATGAGATGGAGCATAGGGAATTATCCGCCAGACGAATAAGTGCATTTTATGCGTCACACAGATAATCGTCAAATATTCGTTTGGCGAATATTTGGCGGATATCCGTGTGGCAAATAATCGGCGGGATCCTGCGGTGGCCGCCGCACTGCTGCGGCGCGGGAATTCGCGGCAGACGACGTTGCGGAGCACCCCTTCGGCCTGCGAAGATGACGCGCATCTTCGAAACGCGCGCGCCCGATGACCACCACCTACCCGTTGCATTCGAACTTCACTCGCGCCGACCAGCCGTTCCCGAGCCACGCCGATATCGTGATCGCCGGCGCCGGCATCATGGGCTGCGCGGCGGCTTATTATCTGGCCCGCCGTGGCCTGTCGGTGGTCGTGCTCGACAAGTCGCGCATCGCCGGCCAGCAGTCCTCGCGCGCATGGGGATTCGTGCGGCAGCAGGGCCGCGAAGCCGCCGAGGTGCCGCTGATGATGGCGAGCATCCCGTTGTGGCAGGAACTCGAGCGCGAACTGAATTTCGACCTCGAATGGCGCCAGGGCGGCTGTCTCTACGTCGCGACCGATGAAGAGGACTGGGCCTCGTTCCAGCAATGGATGGACGTCGCACGCCAGTACGGGCTCGACACGCGCACCCTCGATCGCCGGCAGATCGATACGGTCGTCGCCGGCATGCGGGGCCCGGCGCTCGGCGGCCTGTATACGCCGAGCGACGGCCAGGCCGAACCGCGCCGCGCCGCGGCGGCGTTCGCGGCGCGCGCCGCCGAAGCCGGCGCGTTGTTCTTCGAAGGCTGCGGGGTAGTCGCGCTCGAGCGCGCGGGCGGCGCGATCGCCGGCGTCGTCACCGAGCGCGGCACCGTGCGCACGTCGCGTTTCATCTGCGTGGCCGGCGCGAGCAGTTGGCGGCTGCTGCGCACGCTGGGCCTCGAACTGCCGCAGCAGGCAGTGCGCGGCACCTGCATGCGCACCAATCCGCTACCGCCGATCACCGCGTCGACCTTCTGGGGGCACGGGCTCGGCGTGCGGCAGCGCGCGAACGGCACGATCAATCTCGCGGACGACATGCAGGTCGACGTCGATATGACGCTCGGCCATTTGCGCGCGCTTAAATGGTATTTGCCCGAACTGTGGAAGCAGCGCGGCAAATTCAGTTTCCATCTGAACGGCGCCTGTCTGCGCGATCTGCGTGAGCGTCTGCGGGGCGGCGCGGCCGACGCCGAGCGAGTGCTGCATCCGCGCGACCCGCAGCCGCAGCCTAACGCGGGCCATGCGCCGCGTGCGTTGCAAAAGCTGCGCGCGCTGTTTCCGGCGTTGAAGGACGCGCAGGTCGTCGAGACGTGGGCCGGCCTGATCGACGTGCTGCCCGACGGCATTCCGGTGATCGATGCGCCGCCGCAAGTCCCTGGCCTGACAGTCGCCACCGGCTTTTGCGGTCATGGTTTCGCGATGGGGCCGATCGTCGGCAAGCTGCTCGCGCAGATCAACGATGGCGGCGCGGCGTCGCTCGATCTGTCGGCGTTCCGTTTGCAACGTTTCTTCGACGGCACGATGCAGCGGCCACGCAGCATGCTATGAAGCCGCCACCACTTTCCGACGCCACCGCCTGAGCGCGAGGACTCATACACGCGATGCACGAACCCATATTCCGCCACGCCGACGTGCCGTACTACACGCAATGGGCCAGCCCCGAATGGGTGCGCGATATCGTCGAGCGCCAGTGCGACCCGTGCGACGACCCGCATTGGCGGCGCAGCGGTTTCGCCGACCCCGTGCGCTACCGCTTCTGGGCGCAACGGCTGTGCGGGCTGACCTGTCTCGAATCGGCGCTCGATTACTGGCGCATCGGCCACGCGCCGCGCGCGGACTTGCTCGAGGACGCGCTGCGGCACGGCGTCTACCGGATGCGCGAGGACGGCGGCGTCGATGGCCTGATCTACCGGCCGTTCGCCGACTGGGCGGCGCGCGCGTTCGGCCTTCATGTCGACGTGGTGCCGCAGGCGCCGCTCGAGCACATCGCTGCGCGGCTCGACGCCGGGACGCTTGCGATCGTGTCGGTGAGCGCCGAAATCCGCTATCCGCAGCGGCCGAACCAGCGGCAGGGTGGCCATCTGATCCTGTTGCATGGCCGCGACCGCCATGGCGTGTGGTTTCATAACCCGTCGGGCGTCGTGCCGCATCAGGCCAACGTGTATCTGCCGTTCGCGACGATCGCGCGGTTTTACGCGGGCCGCGGCATGACGCTCAGCCGTCGCGGCGCAGCGCTGGTCTAGCGATCGGGCCCGGTTTCTGCTGCCGCAGCTGTTATCGATTGTCGACCAGCGGATTTGCCATGAATCGAGTCTTCTGCCAGCTTGCCACCGGCCTCGTTGCACTCGGCGCCATCGCTCACGCGAATGGCGCGACCCGCGATGAACAGGCCCACGCATGCCGCCGTGATGCCATCCATTTCTGCGTCACCGAGATTCCGGACAAGGAGAGAATCACCGCGTGCATGAAGCAGCACATCGACGAATTGACCCCGGCGTGTCGCGCGATGTTCAGGAACGGCGGGAACGGCGATAAGAAGCAGGCGCAGTGAGGCGGCGCGTCGAGGCAGCGGGTCGAGGCGGCACATCTGGGCGGCGCATCTAGGCGGCGCGTCAACGCACCACAGCAAGCCGCCGCGGCACGCAGTCCATCCTGAGCCGCGCCGCCCGGCTGGTCATTTTCGTGCCGCTCGGTTACGGTGACGCATCTCCCGCCATTGACCATCCGCCTTCGGCCCGCTCGCGAGCCAACAGCCGGCGGCGGGCCCGGACGGCTCCCGTGTTGCACGTGGCTTCAAGCGACCGCGAAAGCAGCCGGACTCAACCTCTCACCACGACTGGAAAGCCCGCTCATGACCCGCCCGATCACGCAGATCTTCGATGCCGCCGCGACCGCGCGGCTCATACCATGCGCAGCGCTTGTCGAGGCGTTGAAACGCGCGAGCATCGAGTACGCGCGGCAGCGCATCACGAGTCCGGAACGCCTCGTGGTGCCGCTCAACGCGGGCGGCATCATGCTGTCGATGCCCGCCACCGCGCCTGATCTCGCGATCCACAAGCTCGTCAACGTGTGCGCGAGCAACGGCGCGCGCAATCTGCCGACGATCCACGGCCAGGTGATGGCCTTCGACGCCGATACCGGCGAGACGCTGTTCGTGCTCGACGGCCCGACCGTGACCGGGCGCCGTACCGCGGCGATGTCGATGCTCGGCGTCGAAACGTTCGCCGCACGCGCGCCGCACGAATTCCTGCTGATCGGCACCGGCACGCAGGCGCTCAATCATCTCGACGCGATCGGCGAGCTGTATCCCGATGCGCGCGTGTGGGTGCAGGGCAGTACGCCCGCGCGCGCCGGGGCGTTCTGCACAGCGCAGCAACGCAAGCTCCGCGAGCTGCGGCCGCTCGCCGACGGCGACGCGCCGATCCCCGCTTCGATCGATGTCGTGATCGCGCTGACCACCAGCCGGCAGCCGGTCTACGACGAAGCGGCGCGCGCCGCACGGCTCGTGATCGGCGTCGGCGCATTTACGCCGGAGATGGTCGAAATCGGGGCGAACACGATCGAGGGCAGCGCGCTGTTCGTCGACGATCTCGCCGGCGCGAAGCACGAGGCCGGTGACTTCATCCAGGCGGGCGTGGACTGGACGCGCGTCGGCGGGATTGCCGATGTGCTGGCGGACGCGGCGCTTTCGCCGCAAGAGCCGGTGGTGTTCAAGAGCGTCGGCTGCGCGGCATGGGATCTGGCCGCCTGCCGGGTGGCGCGCGACGCGTTGGCGGGCGGCTAAGGTTCGCGCGGACCGATTGATGGCCTGCAGGGGTACGTGAAAATACCGCGGGTGGGTGAGCGCGCTGCGCAGAGTTGCCGCGTCAAACCCGGTGCGCGTCGCGGGCCATCGTCGGCAAAAGTCCCTAGTAAACAGACCTCTGCCGCGCGCGATTGGCATCTTGCACCAAGCTGCGGCAGATGTTGCCGTGCAAACTCTCAGAAAACGTTGCACCATAGGCGTTTGCCGGAAAAAGCGCCGCCGCGGGCGTGGGCTCTTCGCCCGTTCGCCTTCGCCTCGATGCCCGCTGGCTGGCTGCCGAACTCCACCGACGCCGTCTCCCGATTCCATCTCCATCAACACGCTGCGACCCGTGCCATGACGACCCAACAAGCTTCCGCTGCATCCGACCTGCCGCTCGACATGATCATCTTCGGCGGTACCGGCGACCTGTCGTTCCGCAAGCTGCTGCCCGCGCTTTACATGGCGCATCTGCACTGCAATCTGCCACCGGGCACCCGCATCCTGACGGTTGGCCGCAAGCCGTGGTCGCGCGACGAATACATCGCCGAATTCATGGAGCAGAAGGCGAAGCCGTTTATCGAACAGAAGGCGTTCGATGCGGCCGCATGGGACAAATTTCTCGCGCTATTCGAATACGTGCGCATGGACGTCGATTCGCCCGACGACTATCTGCGCCTGAAGGAAGCGTCGCGCGACGGCGTGCGCCGGGTGTTCTATCTGGCGACGTCGCCGGATCTCTTCATGCACATCTGCGACAACCTGTCGAGCGCGGGGCTCGTCGACGAGCACTCGCGCGTCGTGCTCGAAAAGCCGCTCGGTCACGACCTCGCGTCCGCGCAGGAGATCAACACCGCGGTCGGCAAGCACTTCGACGAAGCGCAGATCTACCGGATCGACCACTATCTCGGCAAGGAAACCGTGCAGAACCTGATGGTGCTGCGCTTCGGCAATCCGATTTTCGGGCCGCTGTGGCAGGCGCCGTACATCAAGAGCGTGCAGATCACGGTGGCCGAAACGGTTGGCGTGGGCAGCCGCGCGGGGTTCTACGACAAGACCGGCGCGTTGCGCGACATGGTGCAGAACCATTTGCTGCAACTGCTGTGCATCGTCGCGATGGAGCCGCCGGTGTCGCTCGATCCGGATGCGGTGCGCGACGAAAAGCTCAAGGTGCTGCGCTCGCTGCGTCCGATGACGCCCGAGGACATCGCGCGCGATACGGTGCGCGGCCAGTACACGGCCGGCGCGGTCGACGGCGAGGCGGTCAAGGGCTACCTCGAGGAAGAGAACGTGCCGCCCGGCAGCCGCGCGGAGACCTTCGTCGCGCTGCGCGCGCGCATCAACAACTGGCGCTGGGCCAACGTGCCGTTCTTCCTGCGCACCGGCAAGCGGATGCAGAAAAAGCTGTCGGAGATCGTGATCGAATTCTCCGATCTGCCGTTCTCGATCATTCCGAGCGGCGGGCGCAACTATGGCAACCGTCTCGTGATCCAGTTGCAGCCGGAGGAGTCGATCCAGTTGCAGATGCTCGCGAAGGAGCCGGGCAGCGGCATGCACATGTTGCCGGTGAATCTGAATCTGGATTTGCAGCAGGCGTTCACCGAGCGTCGCGCGGAGGCGTACGAGCGTTTGCTGATCGACGTGATCCGCGGACGTCTTACGCACTTCATGCGCCGCGACGAACTCGAAGCGGCATGGGCGTGGGCCGAGCCGATTCTGGATGGCTGGGCGAAGTCCGGCGAGCGGCCGCGTTCCTATTCGGCGGGCACCTTTGGACCGGCGGCATCGACCGCGCTGATGGCGCGTGAAAACGCGGTGTGGGCGGAAGAGTCGCAGTAAATCGAAGCTTGCCGAAGCAAGGCCGCGAGCGGCGTGTCGTCCTGAGGACGGCGCGCCGCTTCGCGTTAGGCTGAGCCGATCTGGCGCGGCGGCATGTAAGGGGACACCGATGAGGCGACTTCTCGTGGCATTGACCTGGGTAGCAAGCGTGGCAACCGTTGTCGAGCTCGCCGCTTGCGGTGGCAACACGCTCAACGCTCCGGCCGGTCCGCCGAAAGTCATCATCGACAGCGACTACAACACGCTCGGCGACGACGGCCAGCTTGGCGTGATGGCAGCCCAATTGCAGGCGCAGGGCTCGCTGAAAGTACTTGGCATTACGGTCGTGTCCGGCAATCAATGGTTGAAACAGGGCGTCGCCGATGCATTGAAATCGGTCGAACGCCTCGGCGTCGAAAACGAGATTGGCGTCTACGCAGGCGCTAATTACGCGCTGTCGCACGACTTCGCGACGATTCAGGCGGAGCTGAAAGCATTCCCCAGCGGCGACGGCTATCTCGGTGCCTGGAACACGCCCGAGCCGAAATCGGATCGCGACCTGGTGGCGCCGCCGGACGGTTTCGCGACGCATACGAAGGTGCAAAGCCAGAGCGCGGCGGATTTCATCGTCGAGTCGGTGAAGCGCTATCCGGGCGAGGTGACGATACTCGCGATCGGTCCACTGACCAACATCGCTTTGGCCACGCGCGCGCATCCTGAGATCGTGCCGTTGATCAGGCAGATCATCTACATGGGCGGCGCGATCGACGTACCGGGCAATACCACGCGAAGCGCCGAATTCAACTGGTGGTTCGATCCGGAAGCGGCGAAAACGGTGTTGCGTCTGCCGATCAAACAGGTGGTGATTCCGCTCGACGTGACCAATACCGTGCCGATGGACAAGGCGCTCTACGATCGGGTTGCGCATGATCCGGCGAAGCAGACCATCATCACGCAACTGTTCAAGACGCTGAACGGCTATGGTTTCGACGGCAAGAATGGTTTCGAGACGAACCCGAACTACACGACGAACATCTGGGACACGCTGACGCTCGCGTATCTGATGCATCCATCGTTTGCGACGCAGACGGTCGACGAGTGGGTGGACGTGGATACCCGCTTCGGCGCCAACGACGGCAAGGCAACTGGCTACACGAGTGCGCCGCCGCCGGGTCTGCGGAAGATGACAATCGTCAAGCGCTTCGACAATCCGGCGTTCTTCGATTTCTACGTGGATCTGCTGACGCGGCCGGTACCGGTCAAGCTACCGCACTGATGTGCGCATATCGTTGCGCGCGATGAGACGGCGATGCACGCGTGATGAGCATGCGGGCCTGCTCCCGCTTTAAGCGGGATGCAGGCCACGCAGCAACTGACGCACGCGCGACAGATCCTGCTCGACGTGCCCGGCTTTTTCAAACAGCTCGGCGAGCCAGTCGACGAATGCGCGCACGCGCGGCGACACGCGGCGGTTTTTCACGTACGCGACTGACACTGGCATCGGCACGGGTTTCCATTGCGGCAGTACTTCGCGCAGCAGCCCTGAATCGAGAAACGGCTGTGCGGCGATCCGCGCGGGCTGAATCAGACCGAGGCCTTGCAAGCCGCAGGTCAGATACGCCTGTTCGTCGCTGACCTGAACGAAGCCTTCGAGCTTGACGCTGAGCGCTTCGCCATCCACTTCAAAATCGAAGTCGCATTCGCGGCCGCTATGCGGCGATATGCAATTGACCGCGACGTGCGCGCGCAGATCGTCGAGGTCGGCGGGCGCGCCGTGACGGGCCAGATACGCCGGACTTGCGCAGGTCACGTGTTCGAGCGTGCCGAGATGTCGCGCGACGAGATTCGAATCGGGCAATTCCCCGAGCTGGATGCTGCAGTCGATTGCTTCGGAGATCAGATCGACGGTACGGTTGCTGACACCGATTGCGAGGTCGAGGTTCGGATAGCGGGCGTGGAAGTCGTCGAGTGCCGGCAGCACGATAGCGCTGGCGACGGCGCTGGGCATTTCGATGCGCAGGCGGCCGGTCAGGTTATCGGTTGCATGCCGGATGCTGGCTTCCATTTCGTCGATGTCGGCGAGGATTTGCGCACAACGTTCATAGTAGGCGGCGCCTTCCGGCGTGACGCTCAGGCGCCGCGTCGTGCGCACGAGTAGGGCGGTGCCTAGCAGCGCTTCCAGGTTCTGGACGATGGTTGTGGCTGTCGCACGCGGGATGTGCAGGGATTCCGCTGCGCGGGTGAAGCTGTTTGTGTCCACGATTCGGATGAATGTGCGCATTGCAGTTATTCTGTCAATCACGGGGCAAACTCCAATTAAAGTGGTTTTTTTTGGGGAAGGTTTGTTGCCTGCGGCGGGTGCTTTTTTGGGGGTTGTTTTTTCGTATTGGGGTTCTTTTGGCCCGGCGGGGCGGCGGCTTTTTTTCGTTGTTCTTTTGGTGTTGGCCTTTCCTTGTTTTCTTATTGGTCTATTTGTGTTGCCCCTGTGCGGGGCGGCACCTACTTTCTTTGCGGCTGCAAAGAAAGTAGGCAAAGAAAGCAGCTTCAAACCGCTAATTCTTAAGCGGGTCCCCTGGCTTGGAGGGGACAGTGGTGCATCTGGAATCCGTGCCCTCGCACACTCGACGCTCGTGACAAGGCCGTCATTCCTCCCGCCTCGCGCTGCGCGCTCACCGGA
>NZ_DASXHN010000141.1:0-32454 GCF_036488505.1 Paraburkholderia sp.
TTCGCGATGTCCTGCGGCGTCGAAAAGCGCCCGAGCGGAATGCCTGCCAGAAACTTCTGCCGGTTCTGCGGCGTGTCCTCGACGCCCATGAATTCGGAGAGCAGCGCGGTTTCCCCGATCACCGGATTCACGCAGTTCACGCGAATGCGCTCCGGCCCGAGCTCGACCGCGAGCGACTTGCTCGCGACGATCACCGCGCCCTTGCTGCCGTTGTACCAGACGAGCCCCGGGCGCGGCCGCACGCCCGCGGTCGACGCGATATTGATGAAATTGCCGCCGCCTTGCTCGCGAAAATACGGCACGAACTCCTGCACGCTCCAGTAGATGCTCTTCACGTTGACCGCATAGACGCGGTCGAACTCGGCCTCGCTCACGTCGAGCACCGGCTTGTTGCGATGCGTGGTGCCCGCGTTGTTGACGACGATCTGCACGCTGCCGAAGTCTTCCAGCGCGGCCTCGCGCAATGTGCGCCAGTCGTCGCGTTGCGCGACATTGCCGGCCACCGCGATCGCCTTGCCGCCCGCCAGTGCGATCTCGCTCGCGACGCGTTCGGCGGACGGTCCGTTGAGGTCGTTGACCACGACGTTCGCGCCTTCGCGCGCAAAGGTCTTCGCGATGCCTTCACCGAAACCCGAGCCGCCGCCCGTGACGATGGCTGTTTTACCTGTCAACCGCATGATGTCTCCGTTGTTTGTGATGGATAGAGCGATGGGTCGCTGCGGGGATTGCCTGGTTGGCCTGTCTGATCGCGATTGCCGTCATTGCCGCGAGCGCCGTCATGGAGGCGAGGCGCTTCGACGGACCCCGCACGGACGGCCGCGCCAGCAGCCGTCTGCTAGCCGTGTCGAATCGCGATCGTCTTCAGTACGGTAAAGCCATACAGCGCCTCGAAGCCTTTCTCGCGTCCGTGGCCCGAATGCTTGACGCCGCCGAACGGCAACTCGACGCCGCCGCCCGCGCCGTAGTTGTTGATGAACACCTGGCCCGCGCGTACGCGTCGCGCGAGTCGCATCTGACGCGCGCCGTCGCGGGTCCAGATGCCCGCGACGAGGCCGAACTGCGTGCCGTTCGCGAGCGCGAGCGCTTCGTCTTCGTCGCGAAACGACATCGCGGCGAGCACCGGGCCGAACACTTCGTCGCGCGCGAGCCGGTGGCTCGCGGGCACGTCGCGCAGCAGCGTGGGGGCCTGGTAGAAACCGCTTTCCGGCGCCTCAGGGATCACTTCGCCGTGCGCGGCCATCGCGATGCCGTCATGTTGCGCGTCGGAGAGGAAATCCCACACGCGCTGCTGCTGTTTCGCGCTGATCAACGGCCCGCAGTCGAGGTCGGCCTTCGACGGGCCGACGCGCAGCGCCTGGAACGCGTTGCCGAGCCGGTCGACGAGCGGCTCGTAAATAGCCCGGTCGATCAGCACGCGGCTGCCCGCCGAGCAGGTTTGCCCGGCGTTTTGCACGATCGCGGAAACGAGGAATGGCAGCGCCGCGTCGAGATCGGCGTCGGCAAAGACGATTTGCGGCGACTTGCCGCCGAGTTCGAGCGTGACCGGCACATGGTTTTCGGCGGCCATCTGCGTGACCAGCTTGCCGGTGTCGGGCGAGCCGGTGAACGACACGTGATCGATGCCCGGATGACGCGCGAGCGCGGCGCCCGCTTCGTGTCCGTAGCCGGTCACGACATTCAGCGCGCCGGCCGGGAAGCCGGCCTCGGCGGCCAGTTCGGCGACGCGCAGCACCGACAGGCACGCGTCCTCGGCCGGCTTGACGACGCACGCGTTGCCGGCGGCGAGCGCCGCGCCGACGCTGCGCCCGAAAATCTGCATAGGGTAATTCCACGGCACGATGTGGCCGGTCACGCCATGCGGCTCGCGGATCGTCAGCACCGTGTAGCCGCTCTGGTAGGGCAGGGTTTCGCCGTGCAGCTTGTCGGCCGCGCCGGCGTAGAACTCGAAATAGCGGGTGAGGGCGGCGGCGTCGGCGCGCGCCTGCTTCAGCGGTTTGCCGGTGTCGCGTGCTTCGAGCTGAGCGAGCTCTTCCTGGCGCGCGGCCACCAGCAGCGACAGCCGGTACAGCACGCGGCCTCGTTCGGCGGCGCTCAGCGCGCCCCATGGACCTTCGAATGCGCGGCGCGCCGCATGGACGGCGTGTTCGATATCGGCCGCGGTGCCGCGCGCGAGCTGCGTGAACGGCTGGCCGTCCGACGGATCGAGCACGGCGATCGTCTCGCCGCCGGAGGCGGCGCACCATTCGCCGCCGATGAAATGCCGGGCTTCTTCCATGCATGCTCCTCGAGTTGTCGCGCAGCGGCAGGGTCGCTGCGCGCCGTTCACAAACCGCGGTTCGCCGCGGTTCACCGCCACGATTCACCACATTGGCAAGCAAAAGCACAAACGAGAGTCGTCGGACGATTATCGCGCCGATCGAACCCGGGGGCTATCGGGTGATTGGCTATAATGGCGCATTCCGCACCGCCCGGTGCGCGGCCCCGCTGGTTGGGGCGAGAGGGTTGCGGTTGGCGGTTCGCACGCAGCGTGCATCCCGCTGCCGGCCTCGCGCGCCGTACGCCGTATTCCGACTTCCATCCAGTTCAGAGAGCGCTCATGAGCTTCAATCACGTTCCCGCAGGCAAAGATCTTCCGCAAGATTTCAACGTCATCATCGAAATCCCGGCGCAAAGCGATCCGGTGAAGTACGAGGCCGACAAGGACCTGGGCCTGCTGGTCGTCGACCGGTTCATCGGCACCGGCATGCGCTATCCGGCGAACTACGGCTTCATTCCGCAAACGCTGTCGGGCGACGGCGACCCGGTCGACGTGCTGGTGATCACGCCGTTCCCGCTGCTGGCCGGCTCCGTGGTGCGCGCTCGCGCACTCGGCATGCTGCAGATGACGGATGAATCCGGCGTCGACGCGAAGCTGATCGCCGTGCCGCACGACAAGATCTGCCCGATGACGGCGGACCTGAAGTCGATCGACGACGTGCCGGCTTATCTGAAGGATCAGATCAAGCACTTCTTCGAGCAGTACAAGGCGCTCGAAAAGGGCAAGTGGGTAAAGGTCGACGGCTGGGCAGACATCGACGCCGCGCACAAGGAGATCAGCGAAGGCGTGGCGAACTACAAGAAGTAAGCGCGCGGCGCTCATCGCGCTAGTCGCAATAAAAAAACCGCGCGAGCCCGCAAGGGCCGCGCGGTTTTTTCATCAGATCCCGCGACGTTCCACTACCGCGCGACCGTGCATCACAACGAGCGACCCGCCGGCTTCGCGTCGCACGCATAACCTCGATGCATCGCCACGATGAAGCGAACGCATTTTTATATTTAGGTATAAACCCTTATCATTCTCCGGACGACATCACGCGCGGACCGCTGCCGCATCGCCGCGCGCTTCCACGAACTTTCGAGCCACTGTCCGGATCATGAACCGCAGCAAGTTCCCCTCGACATCGCCGCGCTGGTCGACCCGGCTGAATTCGGTCGTCACCGCGATCTACCGCAAGCGGCCCGTGTGGATGGTGTCGTTCGCGGCGAGCGAGGCGAATCTCTCCGAGGGCTTGCGAGCGGCCTGCGCGTCGACGGCGATGCTTGCGCTCGGCAATGTGCTGCACGACCCGGTGTTTGCGTGGGCGGCGATCGGCGCGTTCTGGACCTGCCTCGCCGATGCGGCCGGCTCGAATCGCGCGCGCTTCATGTCGATGATGGGCTTCGCGTTGCTGTCCACGTTATGCGGCGGCATCACGGCATTCGCGTCCGCGCAGGGCACCGCGTTCGCCGCACTCGCGGTGCTCGCCTTCACGACGCTCGGTGCGTTCGGCCGCATCTGGGGCGCGGCCACGTCGCAGGTGACGATTCTCGCGGCAACCGCTTGCGTCGTGATGGTCGACCGGCCGATGCACGATGCGCGCGCCGGGTTCGCGTTTCTCGGCGTCTACCTGATCGGCTGTCTGTTCGCGGTTGTGCTAAGTCTGACGGTGTGGCGTATCCATCCATTCGGCGTAAGCCGCGCGTCGTTGCGCGCGGCGTATTTGCGTGTCGCCGATCTCGCATTCGATAGCGCGCGCCTCGTCGAGCGACGCGCGGCTCGCGCCGAATGGGCGACGCACGCCGCGCAGTTTCGCGCCGATGCGCGCGCCGCGCTCGAACGTTCACGCGATGCGCTCGCGAACGTGCCCGCTTCGCGCGCGGGCGGCGCGGCAGCCTACGACACGCTGCTCGGCCTGCTGACCGATGGCGAAGCACTGTTTGCGTATCTGATCGCGGTGTCGGGCGCGAGCGAGAAACTGCCCGACGATCCGCATCGCACGCAACGCGCGGCGCGTTTGCTGAATGCGATCGGCGAGGTGCTGCGCGATCTCGGCACAGCAGCCGGCGACGCGCGCTGGGAACGTCTCGCGGATTTGCACGAACGTCTGCGGCGTTTCGCGCTTCGGCTGGAAAGCGTGTTGCCGGAGCCCGTGAAACTGCAATCCGGTTTCGAACTCGTCGATTTCGCGCCGCGCGACGTGCATGGGGAGCCATGGAGCGCGTGCGTCGAGCGGTACGCGGCGCGTGCGTGGTCGACGCTGAAGGCGAACCTGTCGTGGCAGTCGGTCGGCTTGCGCCATGCGGCGCGCGTCGGCGTAACCACGACGGCGGGCTTTCTCGTGATTCGCGTGCTCGGTCTGCCGTTCGGCTACTGGGCGACGATGGCGACGTTGCTGATCCTGCAACCATCGATTGCCGCGACGTGGCCGCGCAGTATCGAGCGCGCGGCGGGCAGTATCGTTGGTGGCTTGCTCGCGGCGGTGATCGGCTACGCGATTCATTCGCCGCTCGGTATCTCGCTGGTGGTGTTTCCGCTGGTGGTGGCGACGATGGCGCTGCGGCCCGTCAGCTACAGCCTGTTCGTGCTGTTCCTGACGCCGGCTTTCGTGCTCGTCGCCGACTTCGCGACGCCGGGCGCCAATGGGTTGGCGTTCGCGCTCACGCGGCTCGGTAACAACGTGCTCGGCTGCGTGCTCGCGTTGCTCGCGACGTTCCTGTTGTGGCCGACGCGCGAAAAGCTCGACTTGCGCGCTTATCTGCGCGATGCCGTGCGCGCCAATCTCGCGTACCTGCGCGCATCGCTCGAAGCACCGCGGCATGGCAGCAAGGAACTGGAGCGTTTGCGCCGCGCGGCGGGACTGTGCAGCAACAACGCCGAGGAAGCGCTTGGCCGTGTGCGGCTGGAAAAGCTCGAAGACTCGATGGCCGATACGGTCACACTGACGGTGCTGAGTCTGTTGCGCAGGATGGCGGGCACCGCGACGCAGTTGCGCCTCAGTGCGAACCGGCGCGATATGCATCGCGAACTCGGCGAGTGGGTGGCGGCGATCAGCGAGGCAATCGAAGCGGCGTTGAACCGGACCCTACTGCCGATGCCGCGGGAGTTGCCCGAGCGCGAGCGCTTGACGTCGCTGGAAGCGGATGTGGTCGGCGAACTGGCGCGCGTGCATCGGTTGCTGACGGAGAGGACGCGCGAGGCGAGGGGGTACGGCTAACGCTGCGTTACTCGGGCTGGCCGGAACGATCGCTATCTTCTGTCGGGACGTTGGCATCGACGACCGGCAGCACCGATTCCAACGTAAATGCCCCCGCCGCCAACGCCCGCTTATCCGTCGGCGCAAGCCGTTTCACCCAATACTCCGCCCGCGACGCGCTCGACCGATCCGCCAGCTCGAACGACGCCAACACGCGCACCGGCTTGCGCGAACGCGTATAACGCGCACCCGTGCCGCTCACATGTTTATCGAAGCGCGCGGCGACATCGGTCGCAATGCCGGTATAGACACTGCCGTCCGAACATTCGAGCAAATAAAGAAACCACGCCATACCCGCGCTTCTAGCCTTTGAACGGATTGTGTTCGCGCAGCTCGTCCACGTATGCGTGGATGCTGTTCTTTTCGTTGTCGAGAAAATGGCCGACCGCATCGGCGAACGCCGGATGCGCGAGCCAGTGCGTCGAGCGCGTGACGGTCGGCAGAAAACCGCGCGCCATCTTGTGCTCGCCCTGCGCGCCGCCTTCGAACGCGCCGAGCTTTTCCTCGATGCAGAAATCGAGCGGCTGATAGTACGCGGTTTCGAAGTGCAGGCACGGCACGTGTTCGAGCGCGCCCCAGTAGCGACCGTAGAGCGTGCCGCCGGTTTTCTCGTCGCGCTGATAGACGACGAGCGAACTTGCGATCGGCTTGCCATCGTATTCGGCGATCACAAGCAGCAGGTTCTCCGGCATCGACGCGCCGATCATCCGGAAAAAATCGAGGTTCAGATACGGACTCGAAAAATGCTCGCGATAGGTTTGCCGATAGCACTTGCTGAAGAAGCGCCAATCGGCATCCTTGATGTCTTCACCGCGAATCCGCCGCATCGTGATGCCGGCGTCGTACACCTTGCGGCGCTCGGCGCGGATGTTCTTGCGCTTCTTCTGCTCGAGCGTCGACAGAAAATCGTCGAAATCGCGATAGCCGTCGTTGAGCCAGTGAAACTGCACGCCTTCGCGCTGCATCATGCCGAGGTCGGTGAGTGCGGCGGCTTCGCTTTGCGTCGGAAACAGCACATGCAGCGACGACACGTCGGCCTGCTCGGCGAACGCCATCAGCGTGGCCGCCAGATGCCGCAGCGCGTGTTCATCCGTTGACAGCAAACGGTTGCCTTGCACCGGCGTGAACGGCACCGCGCACAGCAGCTTCGGGTAGTACGGCAGGCCGTTGCGCTTGTATGCGTCGGCCCATGCCCAGTCGAACACGTACTCGCCGTATGAGTGCCCCTTCAGATAGACGGGCGCGGCGGCCGCCAGCTTGCCGGTGCGCGCGTCGGTCAGCGTGACGAACTGCGTCGCCCAGCCGGTGTCCGGCACCGCGCATTGCGTGGCGGCGAGCGCGCTCAGGAACTCGTGCCGCAGAAACGGCGTCGGCTGCGACTGTTGCGCGAGAAGGGCGTTCCATTCAGTGGCGTCCACCTCGGAGGGCGATGCCAGAATGCCCGTGCGATAATCGATACGTTGCTGGTTCAATCTGTGTGACTGTTTCCAATGAGCGGCGCGGCTTCGAAGTTAAAGAGTCGCGTCGTTCGTTTATCCGGTTGTCCAATTCCGTCGAGCCATCCAGCCGCGGTATCCGCGAGCCGTCGAGGCTTGCCTGTCGATCCTGCCATGAAGACCCGAATCGCTCTTGCTCAAATCAATGTCACCGTCGGCGACTTCGGCGGCAACGCCGCGAAGATCGTCGCCGCCGCGCGCGCCGCGCACGACGATGGTGCGAAGCTGCTGATCGCGCCTGAACTCGCGCTGTCGGGTTATCCGCCGGAAGATCTGCTGCTGCGTCCCGCGTTCTACAGCGCAAGCGCCGCCGCGTTGGCCGATCTCGCCGCGCAGTTGAAGCCGTTGACCGGGCTGCATGTGATCGTCGGTCATCCGCTGCGGGACGGGTCGGACAACCTGGCGAACGGCCATGGTAATGCAAACGCGCCGATCGAGCGCGGTCTGCCGCCGGTCGATACGTTCAACGCGGCGTCGCTGATCGTCGACGGCGAAGTGAAAGGCATCTATCGCAAGCAGGATCTGCCCAATACGGAGGTGTTCGACGAGAAGCGCTACTTCGCGTCGGACCCGCAGCCGTTCGTGTTCGAGCTCGACGGCGTCAAGTACGGCGTGGTGATCTGCGAGGACGCATGGCATGCGTCGGCCGCGCAGATGGCGAAGGCGGCGGGCGCGCACGTGCTGCTGATTCCAAACGGCTCGCCGTATCACCTGAACAAGGAAGCGGTGCGCTTCGACATTCTGCGCGCGCGGATTCGCGAGACCGGGATTCCGATGGTCTACGTGAACATGGTCGGCGGCCAGGACGAACTGGTGTTCGACGGCGGTTCGTTCGTGCTCGACGCGCACGGAGAGCTGGTTGCGAAGCTCGCGCAGTTCGAGGAAACGACCGCGATCGTCGAATTCGACAACGGCAAGCCGCTGCCGGCCGCGATCGCGCCGGAGCAGTCGATCGAGGCGCAGGTGTACGCGGCGCTGGTTATGGGCGTGCGCGACTACATCGGCAAGAACGGCTTTCCGGGGGCGCTGATCGGTCTGTCGGGCGGCGTCGATTCGGCGCTGGTGCTGGCCGTTGCATGCGATGCGCTCGGCGCCGACAAGGTGCGCGCGGTGATGATGCCGTCGCGCTATACCGCGGATATCTCCACCACCGACGCCGCGGAGATGGCGCGCCGCGTCGGCGTGCGTTACGACGAGATCGCGATTGCGCCGATGTTCGACGCGTTCCGCGGCGCGCTCGCCGAAGAATTCGCGGGCCGCGCGGAAGATGCGACCGAAGAGAACATCCAGGCGCGTATTCGCGGCACGCTGCTGATGGCGCTGTCCAACAAGTTCGGCTCGATCGTGCTGACCACCGGCAACAAGAGCGAGATGGCGGTCGGCTACTGCACGTTGTACGGCGACATGGCCGGCGGCTTCGCAGTGATCAAGGACATCGCGAAGACGCTCGTCTACCGGCTGTGCCACTACCGCAACGCGGCCGCCACGTTCGCGACGCGCGACGTGATCCCCGAGCGGATTCTGACGCGCGCGCCGTCGGCGGAGTTGCGCGAGAACCAGACCGACCAGGACAGCCTGCCCGAATACGACGTGCTCGACGCGATCATGCGCATGTATATGGAGGAAGACCGCTCGCTCGCGGAGATCATCGCCGCGGGCTACGCGGCTGATGACGTGAAGCGCGTCACGCGTCTGATCAAGATCAACGAGTACAAGCGCCGTCAGGCGCCGATCGGCATCCGCGTCACGCATCGCGCGTTCGGCCGCGACTGGCGTTATCCGATCACGTCACGCTATACCGAGCCGGTAGAGTGACAAGGCGATCCGGCGGCGTAGAATAAAAATCATCCGTTTCCCTTTCACCTATCCAGTCACGAGACGAGGTTCGCCATGAAGCGCATCACCGCAGTCATCAAACCGTTCAAACTCGACGAAGTGCGCGAGGCGCTCGCGGAAGTCGGCCTCACCGGACTGACCGTTACCGAGGTCAAGGGCTTTGGCCGTCAGAAAGGGCATACCGAGCTCTATCGTGGTGCGGAGTACGTGGTCGATTTTCTGCCGAAGTTGAAGATCGAGGTGGTCGTCGCGGACAACCAGTGCGATCAGGTGATCGACGCGATCATCGGCGCCGCGCGTACCGGCAAGATCGGCGACGGCAAGATCTTCGTCGCGGACGTCGAACGCGTGATCCGTATTCGCACCGGCGAAGAGAACGAAGCAGCGGTGTAGTCCAGTGGGTTTGGCCGCGCACCGTCGCGGTGCACACCGCGCGCAACGAAATCCCGCGCCCATAAAAAAAGGTGCAATACCCTTGCGGGTACTGCACCGATACGCGCCTCTCGCAGCAGCGTGAAAAGATTCTCTTCTCTTGAAGAAACCTGTAGTACGCCCCGAAGGAAGTCCCCTTGGAGGGCGCCCCGAAGGATGATCCTTCGGGGAATATCGTTCGATTAGAACGAGTGTTGGATACCTGCGTACACGCCCGATTGCTGGCGACCTTGCAGCGGGTTGTCCGTGGCCGCCGCGTAGCCGGCGTTGTTCGCATTCAGACCAAAGTTAGCCGCGCGGCTGTTGCGCACCGTTGCAGCTTGCAGGTCGAGCAGCGTGCGCTTCGACAGGTTGTATGAACCACCAACCGTGTAGATCGTCGCATTGCCGCCGCCATTATTGGCATTCACGTGGTACACCGCCGCGATCAGCGCTGCAGCCGGCGTTGCCTGCCACGTCACACCGCCCCATTCATGATCGAGGGTTGTCGGCTGACCAGGCAACACGCCAGTCGCGCCCGCCGAGCGGACAGCCTGGTAAGCGCCCTGAATCTTGAACTGGCCGAGGAAGACGTTGAACATCGCCGAGTATTCGCGCGATGCCGCGAACACGCCATTGCCGGTGTTAGCCGTATTGATCCCTGCGTTGGCGACCGGGCCGCCCCACAGCCCGCCGGTAGCCGGGTTGCGGATTTCGTCGTACATGCCGCGGATTTGGAACAGCGAGTTCGTATAGGTGACCTGTGCGCCAGCTTCGCGACCTTGACCGCCCGGGGCCGGGTTGGCATTCCAGGTCGTCGCATTCGACAGCGCGTACTGACCATAGAAGTCAAAGCCGGCGAACTTCGGCGACTGGTACGCGAAGTTGTTGCTCGACTGAGGCCAGTTGCGGCCACGCACCAGCGATGCCGACGACCAGTTCGACTGACCGAACGGGTCGAAGTCCCACACGCCGTTCGAGATGAAGAGCATGCGGCCCAGAGTGAACGTACCGTACTGCGCGTTCGACATACCGACCGTTGCCCAGCGATTGAAGAGACCGCCGCCGCCAGGACCAGCGCCCGTCATCGTGTTGAACGAGCCTTCCAACTGGAACAGGACCTTGTTGCCGCCGCCGATGTCCTCGACACCCTTCAAGCCCCACAGGCTGGTACCCCAGTCGCCGCTTTCGGCCCTGAAGCGGTTGGACTTGCCGGTGGCGGCGCCGTTAGCGTTGGCGCCGGTCGGAACACCGGACATGTACTCGAGGCCTGCATCGAGGCGCCCATACAGCGTTACGCTGCTTTGAGCGTGGGCGACAACGCCGGCTGACATCAGCGCAGCGGCGAGCAATGCTTTCTTCATCTTCTCCTCCATACCCTGTCAAAAAAAGAAACCCAGTACTGCGAGTGGTGTTCGGACGCGAAGTGCGCCGAACAGGAAGCGGTACCAGGGGAGATTGGCGGGTGGATAGGGTCTCCTGCCGTAACGCGCATCGGGCTGCTTTGCGCGTCATGCCGATCCTCGCCGACCGGTTTCTCCTCTGTGCTTTGAAGTGAAACTACTTTTAATCAACTTCGTTTTGCTACTTTGGTTACTAATTTATCAAAAATACCCTTGAGTGGGAGAAGAAATTAGTACCTGCCACAAACGGTGTCGCCAAATTGCAATACCAATGTGTGCCAAGACCCTTTACAACACCCCGGAAACCCGCAAAAAGCCTTGCGGGACAAGGCGCTCGCGGCTCAGCAGGGGTCGCACTAAGGATTGTCACTATTGACGCTTCGGAAGCGGCGGAGTAGTGCGAAAACAGCGCTGCGAGACCCTCTTGAGGGGTCTTTCGCGGTCGGAACGGATGCCGGAAGGCGCGCGGCGCAAATGAAAAAGGCGCCCGCAGGCGCCTCGTCAAACTACATCGACTACATTTTCGATGCGGGTTGCATTGCAGGCCGCGCTCGATATCCTTCGTGATCCTGTTATTTGAGACTGCCCGACAGAAACTGCTTCAGACGTTCGCTCTTCGTGTTCCTGAACACTTCGTCGGGATCGCCTTCTTCTTCGACGCGGCCTTGATGCAGGAACATCACGTGGTTCGACACGTTGCGCGCAAAACCCATTTCGTGGGTAACGACGATCATCGTGCGGCCTTCTTCAGCGAGCTTCTGCATCACCTTCAGCACTTCGCCGACGAGCTCGGGGTCGAGCGCGGAGGTGGGTTCGTCGAACAGCATCACGTCGGGATGCATCGCCAGCGCGCGCGCAATCGCGACACGCTGCTGCTGGCCGCCTGACAGATGCGATGGGTACTGCTTTTCGAGCCGTGGCGCGAGTCCGACTTTCTCCAGATATTCGCGCGCGCGGTCTTCGGCTTCCTTGCGCTTCAGACCGAGCACGTGAACCGGCGCTTCGACGATGTTCTCGAGCACGTTCATGTGCGACCACAGATTGAAGTGCTGGAACACCATCGCGAGCTTCGTGCGCACGCGCTGCAACTGCTTCGGGTCCGACACGCGCAATGCGCCGTTCTTCGCGGCTTGCGTACGCACTTCTTCGCCGTCGACGAAAATGCGGCCCGCGTTCGGCTGTTCCAGAAAGTTGATGCAGCGGAGCATCGTGCTCTTGCCCGAACCGGACGAACCGATCACGCTGATCACGTCGCCGGCGTTGGCCTTCAGCGACACGCCCTTGAGGACTTCGTTGTCGCCGTACTTTTTATGAAGCTCGTCGACGAAGAGCTTCTGCTTGTTGGAGTTCATCAGGATCCTTTGAGCCGTGCGCGCCGGGCGGCGCGCTGCCCGGGTTACTTGCCTTGCGGCCGCAGGTAAGCGAGCCAGCGGCGCTCGGCGCGGCGGAACAGCCACACGAGCGCGAAAGAGATGCACAGGTACAGCAACGCGGCGATGCCGAACGCGTTGAACGATTGATACGTCGCGGAGTTCACGTCGCGGGCAATCTTCAGGATGTCCGGCACGGTGGCTGTGAACGCGACCGTGGTTGCGTGCAGCATCAGGATCACTTCGTTGCTGTAGTAGGGCAGCGCGCGGCGCAGTGCCGACGGCAGGATCACGCGCCGGTACAACGTGAACGACGACATCCCGTACGCGCGCGCCGCTTCGATCTCACCGTACGGCGTCGCCTTGATCGCGCCGGCGAAGATTTCGGTCGTGTACGCGCAGGTGTTCAGTGTGAACGCGAGCAGCGTGCAGTGCATGCCGTCGCGGAAGAACGCGTTGGTGAGCTCGTTGTTGCGAATGATCTCGAGGCTATAGAGACCGGTGTAGCAGAGCAGCAACTGAACGTAGAGCGGCGTGCCGCGGAAGATGTACGTATACAGCCACACGAGGCGCGAGAGCCACTTCTTCTTCGACACGCGCGCGACCGCGAGCGGCACCGACAGACAGAACCCCAGACCGATCGACACCACCAGCAGCCACAGCGTGATCGCCACGCCGGTGAAGCGATAGCCGTCGGTAAACAGATAGTTGCGCCAGTATTGCTGGATGATCTCAATCATAGATCCGCCTTTCGCACGCCGGTGGAATAACGCTTTTCGAGGTACATCAGCACGAAGTTCGACACCGTGGTGATGACCAGATAGATCGCGCCGGCGAGCAGCGTGAAGAAGAAGAACCGCAGCGTGCCCTTGCCCGCGTCCTGCGACGCCTTGACGACATCCGCGAGACCGATGATCGACACCAGCGCGGTTGCCTTGACCATCACCTGCCAGTTGTTGCCGATGCCCGGCAGCGCGAAGCGCATCATCTGCGGGAACATCACGCGCGAGAACACCTGCCAGTTCGTCATGCCGTAGGCCGCGGCGGCTTCGAGCTGCCCGCGCGGCACCGCGAGGAATGCGCCGCGGAAAGTTTCGGTGAAGTACGCGCCGTAGATGAACCCCAGTACCGCGACACCGGCGACGAACGGGTCGATGTCGATCTGTTCCCAGCCGAGCGCGTCGGTGAGGTTGTTTAGCCAGATCTGGATGCTGTAGAACAGCAGCAGCATCAGCACGAGGTCGGGCACGCCGCGCACGAGCGTCGTATAGACGGTGCCGAGGCCGTGGGAGAAGCGGTTTTTCGACAGTTTCGCCGCCGCGCCGATCAGGCCCAGCACAAAGGCGAGCACCAGTGACAATACCGCCAGTTTGACGGTTTGCCAGGTGCCGTTCAGAAGCAGCGGGCCGTAGCCTTGGAGAAACATAGGAAGTCCTTGACGATGCGCGGCTGACGCACCGCGAAAGACGCGGCCCGCATTGCGCCGCGTTGGTGCCGAGGGTTCGGCTCGCCGTGACCCGCGGCGCACAGCATGCCGCTGTGCAAATCATCGCTGCCGGAACGTTGCCGCTCCTGCAGCGCGCTTTTGGACTTTCGTCTCGAATTGGTTTGAATCTACGGCCCGGTGTTGCAACTGCGCCTGCCGACGAAGCCGGCGTGCCTGCACGACGTCCTGCGGCGCGGCGTCGACGCGGCCAGAAGCAAGGGCCGCGTCGTGCTGTTTCGAGCCGACGGAGCGCTGGCCGACGCGCAACGGTCGCTATTCTAGGCGCTCAAAAATAACGCGCCGCTGCGATGTCGCGTCGTGCGCGTGGTGACCGGTCCGGCATGGCGCGCGCACAGGACCGCTTCCGCCGCGTTTCGCCGGTAGCCCAAGCCTGTCGCGAGCCGGTCGCACGGCGGCCGGCGGGGCTTGCCGGCGCGCCGTCAACCGCTCGCCGAACGCTCGTGCGGCTCGAAAAGCGCGGTATTTTACCCGAAGCGCGGCTGGGCGCCAGCCCAATGCGGCAGCGCGCGGCGACTGGCTGCAGCGGGCGTTGTGCACGCGCGACGCCGGCAAGTTTTTTGGGGCGCCGGCTGCCGGCTGCCGGGTGTTCGCGGGCCGCGATTGCCGGCAGCGATGGAACGGTCCGGTGCATCCGCGCCGATTGTTATGCGCCGGGTTGCCCCTACATTCCCCCGCATCGTTCTGTTTATTTACCGGAGACTTTCCATGATCGAGATTCGCCGTTCCGAAGAACGCGGCCATGCCAACCACGGCTGGCTCGACTCGTATCACAGCTTCTCGTTCGCCGACTATCGCGACCCGCAACACGTGCATTTCGGCCCGCTGCGCGTGATCAACGAAGACCGCATCGAGGCTGGCCAGGGCTTCGGTGCGCACGGCCATCGCGATATGGAGATCGTCACGTATGTGCTCGAAGGCGCACTCGCGCATCGCGACAGCATGGGCAACGGCTCGACGATTCGTCCCGGCGACGTGCAGCGCATGAGCGCGGGCACCGGCGTGCAGCACAGCGAATTCAACGCATCGGGCGATGAACTCGTGCATCTGCTGCAGATCTGGGTGATTCCGCGTCGCGCCGGCGACCAGCCGGGCTATGAGGAAAAGCGTTTCGACGCCGACAGCAAGCGCGGCCGTCTACGCGTGATCGCGTCGCCCGACGGCCGCGACGGCTCGGTAACGATCCATGCGGACGCATCGATCTACGCGGGGCTCTTCGATCGCGAAGAAACCGCCACGTTCGAATTGCCGGCGGGGCGCCTCGCCTATCTGCACGTGGCGCGCGGCGCGTTGACCGTGAACGGTACGGCGCTAAAGGCGGGCGATGCCGCGAAGCTGAGCGACATCGACACGGTGACGCTGGAAAAGGGCGAAGACGCCGAAGTGCTGCTGTTCGACCTCGGCCAGCTGAACGGCTGAGCCGGAAAAGCCGATCGCGGCGCTCGATGCGGCGGCAACGAACTGGCGGCAAGTGCGTGACGCGGTCGCCGCAAGCGCACCGGGCGCGCGCACGAAAGCAGCGGTGCAGCCGGCGCGATGCAGCGATAGTGCAGCCGTCGCACTCCCGCGGCACTCAATGAAAACGCCACGTAAGATCTTTTTCGTGGCGTTTTTTCATCGGTAACGCGACCGCGCAGGGCCGCCGTGCGTTGTCTATCGCCGCTCACTGCCTGGCGGCAGGCGTCGATGCGGCGCCCTCGTGATGCTCCCAGCGCTCGCGCATCTTCTCGTGACGCTGTTCCATCCGCTCGAAGCGCTTCTTCAGCGCGGTGCTGACGGTGGTCTTTTGCTGGTCGTTCAGGCCGTTATAGAACTTGAGCCAGGCGTCCGTGGTTTGCTGACGCAATTGCGCGTCCTTCTGCTCGATCTGCTGATGCGTGGCGGCCATCGCGTTCAGATCCAGGATAGGCTGCTGCTGCGCTGCCTTGAACTGATCCTGCGCCTGCTTGTGGTTCGCGCGCATCGCTTCGTGGTTCTGCTTCATCGTATCGAGCGCGCTTTGCCACAGCTTTTCCTGGTCCGCGTTCAGCTTGAGCTGGTCGTGCAGTTGGGTGAGCTGTTTCATGAAGTGGCCGTGCCAGCCGCCGGGGCCGCCGTGGGCGTGCTCGGCGGATTGCGCGGCATACGCGGC
This sequence comes from Paraburkholderia sp., assembly GCF_036488505.1. Classification (GTDB taxonomy): domain Bacteria; phylum Pseudomonadota; class Gammaproteobacteria; order Burkholderiales; family Burkholderiaceae; genus Paraburkholderia. The sequence continues at coordinate 15,704 of NZ_DASXHN010000141.1, forward strand.
GCCAGTGCCCATAGCGAGAGCGGTGGCGGCAACGGCGAGAACGCGCGACATCTTTTTGGTGGACATACGAGGCTCCTTGTAATGGAATAGCCGACGATGCAACCGGTCATGTGGACTGCCTGCACTCGGTAAGGCACAGCGTAGAGAAGCAGGCCCGATGCTGTGTTACGCGCATCGGCGCCGCTATTACCAGGCATTACGCGCGGCTTTCACCGTAACACCCAGTAACTGTTGAGCCGGTTTGGAAAACGAAATCCCTTTTGGCGGCGCGTTAAACTTCATTCCATGGCTACTCAAATTCTGGTTGTCGACGACGACGTCGAATTGCGCGATCTATTGCGCGACTATCTCGCCCGTCAGGGCATCGAAGTTTCGGTGCTGCATGACGCGGGCTCACTCGAGCGCCGGCTCGAGCGCGAGCGCCCCGACCTGATCGTGCTGGACCTGATGATGCCGGGTGTGGACGGGCTCACCGCGCTGCGCAAGCTGCGCGCGTCGGGCGACGACATCCCGGTCATCATGCTGACCGCGCGCGCGGACGACGTCGACCGCATCGTCGGGCTCGAACTCGGCGCGGACGATTACCTCGGCAAGCCATTCAATCCACGCGAGTTGCTCGCGCGCGTCCAGGCGGTGCTGCGGCGCCGCCGCACGCTGCCATCGGCGGCCGCGCCGGAGCAGCGCGAGCCGTTCACGTTCGGCCGCTTCACGCTGGATTTCCAGTCGCGCACGCTGCATCTCGAAGACAAGCCGCTCGCTCTGTCGGGCAGCGAATTCGCGCTTCTCAAGATCTTCGTCAATCACCCGATGCGCACGCTCACGCGCGAGCGTCTGCTGGAGTTGCTGCACGGTCCCGAGTACGACGGCACGGACCGCGGCATCGACGTGCAGGTATGGCGGCTGCGCCGCATTCTCGAAACCGATCCGTCCACGCCGCGTTTCATCCAGACGGTGCGTGGCCGCGGTTACGTGTTCGTGCCGGACGGCGAGCAGCATGCGTCGGCCCATTGACACCCTGTTTGGGCGGCTTGCACTGCTAGTCGTCGGGGTGCTGATGCTGTCGCACTTCGCGTGGTTCGCGCTGATCCGCGTCGAGCGTACGCAGTTGCAGGCGCGTTACGCGGTCGAGGAAGCCACCTTTCTCGTCGATGCGGTGCGCCAGCACGTTGCTCGTACACCGGATCAACCGTTGCCGTCGCGCGTGAAGCTCGTCGACCCGGCGAGCCCGCAGGTGCCGGCGGAAAATGCCGACATCCCGGTGCCGCTGCAGCGCTTTGTCGACGATGTGCGCGATCGGATGCCCGCCGGCACGCAGGTGCGGGTGGGTCCGCCAGGCGGTCCGCCCACGCTGTGGGTGCGGGCCGCAACCGATCACAACTGGATCGTCGTCCCCGTGCAGCCGTTGCGGGTGCCGCGCTCGCTCGATCGCACGGTGCTGTGGCTCATCATAATTTTCTCGTTCGCGGTCATGGCGGCGCTGTTTGCCGCGTGGGCGCTGCAGCAGCCGTTGCGCGCGCTCGCGCAGGCGGTCACGCGTTTCGGCCGTGGCCTGCCGGTGCCACCGGTGCCCGAGCGCGGTCCACGCGAATGGCGTCAGCTCACGCATGGTTTCAATCAGATGGTGCAGGAAGTCGCGCGTACTGAGAATGATCGCGCGGTGATGCTGGCGGGCGTCGCGCACGACCTGAAGACGCCGCTCGCGCGTCTGCGGCTGCGCGCCGAAATGATGGACGACATGAAGACGCGCGATGGCGTCGTGCGCGACGTCGATTCGATGACTCATATCGTCGAGCAGTTTCTCGTGTTCGCGCACGACGGCGCGGATCGCAGCGACCCCGTCGAAGTGGACGCGCAGTGCGAGCGCGTCGTGCGCAGCTATCGGGCGGTAGCCGCCGGCGCGCCGACCGTGCAGACCGAGCTCCATGCCGGGCCGGCGTTCGTGCTGCCCGCCGCCACGCTCGACCGGATCCTGTCGAACCTGCTCGACAACGCGCACGCGTATGGCGCGCCTCCGGTGATCGTGGCCACCGCGCGCAGGTCGCACGGCTTCACGCTATCCGTGAGCGACTCGGGCAACGGCATCGCCGCGCAGGACCTGATCAATGCGAGCCGGCCGTTCGTGCGGCTCGATCCGGCGCGCGGCGGTAACGGTCATAGCGGGCTGGGTCTGGCGATCGTCGAGCGGCTGGTTCGGCGCGCCGGTGGCGAGTGGGAAATCGGCAACCATGGCGGCCGCGGTTTGCGCGTAATGATGAGCTTTCCGTTAGACGTGCTGCCCAAGGTCGCGGCGGCTTCGGAAAACGCGTGGTGACGGCGCGATAGCGAGTCGCGAAAGAAATCCAGATGCGGGCGCGGCGCGCCGCCGCCGCGGTGAGGCGTGGCGCGGTTAGTCCGAGAAAAGCGTATTCAACGCATTGGCCGTTTCGCTATCGACGGTGTTCCATGTCACCGTATCCGCCTCGAAGATGTAGTGCGTCGTATATTTGCCCAGACGCGCGAGTATTTCCTCCTGAATTACTTCCGGCGCCACCTTCAGCTTCAGATACCACGCGGTAGACGACAAGCGCGTCTGGAACGCGCCGTACTCGGCGAGCAGATGGTCGAATGCATCAGCGTCGTGATCGCGACACACGATCACCAGATTTCCCTTCATGCGAATCTCCCGTTAAAGCGATAGCGTTAATCCCGACCTCAGGATTGATCATACCTGCTTCGTTGCGCGAAGCCCGGCGCCGTGAGCAAGCGTGGCCTCGGGCGCTTGCGGTGCATCGAGCCGGGTGTGCACGGCGCGCGCAGGCGCCCCGCCCCGGCAGCCGGCCCGCGCAAAGTAGAAAGAAAGAGTGGATCCCGCCGCGCGTCATGTGTCGACGCGCGTACCGTGTCACCAGGCGTTCACCGCCGTACGCGCGGAGGGCGCGGTGTCGTCGGGCGGCAATGCTTCGGTGCGGTCGCGGCCATGGGTCTTCGCCGCGTACAGCGCGGTATCGGCGCGGCTCATGATGCGCTCGGGCAGATCGTCGGGCGACAGTTCGGTGATGCCGATGCTCACGCTCAGGCCCACCGCGGTCGGCAGCTTCGGCGACGGCACGTCTTTCAGACGCAAGCGCAGGCGCTCGACGACCTCGCGTCCGGCCGTGAGATCGGTGGCGGGCAGCAGCAGGCCGAATTCCTCGCCGCCGAGCCGGCCGATCGCATCGGAGCCGCGCAGCTCGGCGCGGCAGGTATCGACGAAATGTTCGAGCGCGCGATCGCCGGCCGCATGGCCGAAGCGGTCGTTGATCTGCTTGAAGTGGTCGAGGTCGGCGATCGCCATGCACAGCGGCTCGTTGCCGGCCCGCGCGCGGTCGATTTCACGGCGCAACAGATCGAGGAAGTAACGCCGCGACAGCGCGCCGGTCAGCGCGTCATGTCGCGCCTCGGCCGACAGCAGCGTATTGGCCGACTGCAATTGCTCGGCGAGGTCGCGCGTCGCGCGATGATGGCGCCGCTCGCGCACGTACGACACGGTGATCACCCACGCAAGCGCGACGGTGCCGGCCAGCGTCAGAAAGACCAGCAGATGGTCGCGCTTGTGATTGCGCAGCAGCTCGGGCCACGCGGCGAGCGGGTCGACCAGGTGCGCGGAGAGTCCCGAATTCAGGCCGCTGCGGTTCTGGTAAAGCGCCGGCATCGCCTGGTCGAGCATGCCGAACAGCTGGCCGGCGATCGCCGTGGGCACCCACGGCGCCTGCTCGCGCACCTGCGTGTCCTCGCGGATCAGCATGTCGGGAAAGGTGTCGCGGCGGTAGACGATGCGGCGCTCGGCGGGACTCATCTGCGTGACGCGCGAATCGGGCAGCGCATGGCCTTCGAGCGCGCTGTTGTGCGCCATGATGATGACGCCGTTGTCGTCGGAGACGAAGGTGCCGGCATGCGCGACCCAGTGGCGCAAGCGCGCGATGCCCACCTTCGCGACCACCGCGCCGACCAGCAGCCCGTTCGTGTAGACCGGCGCGGCGATGAAGATGCCCGGCTCGCCGCTTCCGCGGCCGACGCCGTAGGCTTCGGCGAACGCGCCGAGCAGCGCGCTCGTCAGATAGCCACGCGCGCGCATATCGACGCCGACGAACGATTGCTGCGCGCTGTCCGGACTCCCGGCCGTCGTGCTCGACGCGACGCAGATGCCGTTCTCGTTGACGATCCAGATCTGGTCGAGCCCGGAGAACCCTTGCGCGTCGTGCAGGAATTTGCCGACCGCCGTCATCTGCGGGTTGTTGAGCAACGCGGTGCGCAGCGCGGGTTCCGCGGCCTCGCCGTTCGCGGCATAATTCTGCGATTGCACCAAAGCGCGCTGGACCAGGTCCATTTCGGCCATGGTCGCGGGGATGGCGCGGGACATCGCGAGGTCGCTGGCGATCACTTCGGCCATGTTGTCGACGATCGAGGTGGACATCTGCCGTTGCGTGCGCAGCGCCGCATCCAGCTCTTGCTGTACCATCCGGTCCGCGACGATGCCTGCCACGAACCAGCAAGCCAGTACGATCAGCACGAAGCTGATCGGCCCGGCTAGCTGGCGCAAGGTTGTCGTCCTGTTCATCGACCCTCTGATCCGTCTGGCTGTGACATGCAACTTGCTCTTTCGTGGCAGCGTGCTGACGCTGCGTTGGCCGCCGCTCGGTTGGCGGTCGTCCTGACCATTGACCCGGCCAGCGAACTGGCCGCCCAGTGGGCCCCGATGCCGGCCCGTGCGTCGCATCCGGTCTCCGATCGACACCGGATGCCGCACCCCGCCGGCGCGCGGGATCAACTGTTCTTAAACAGGTACGTCGTTCCCTGATTTTAACCGTCGCGACGCACGATGCCACCGTTATTGCCGAGATGCGCACTGCATGGCTCGGGCCGATCAGGTTCTTAACGGCAACCGCGCCGGTTTCTTGATAGCTGTACGGGTTTTCCGGCTGATTCGCGACCGTGGCGGATGCGCGACGCGCGGCGCACGTGCCGCAGTCCGCCGCAACGCGGTACCGTGTGGCGCGGTGGCGCGAAGCGCGCCTGGCTCGCCTTACCGGAGCCTTGCTGGACGGGCTTGTTGACCACGCAGTGCAATTTGCGGCTAAAGGTTGTGCCTGAAACATAGGATGGTGTAGTGTCGTGCCGTCCAAAACGAGGAAAGCCCGCCGGCCTTCGGGCGGCGCCCGCGGCGACAGCAGTCCGGCCTGATGGTGGTGGTCGTGGGCGGTTGGTCCATGAGCATGTTCGTCGCCGGGCCACGTGTCTCCAACGCTAACGATTTACCACGCACGCGTGTTTTGCCATGCCTGATTTCCGCTTTCCGGACCAACCCACAGACCGCCGTGCGATAGCCACGGCCTCCTTCGAACGTTCGAACGCCCGCGTCGACGGGGAGGGCATCTGATGGATTTCAGCTTCAACCTGAAGCGCACCGCCAATGCATCGGCATGGCGGGTGCTGCCCAACCGCTGGGACTTTGTCGCGTTTCCGCTGATTATCTGCATCATCGCGATGGCGGCGATCGGCTTTCATGAAACGCTCGCGCCGATGTCGACGCTGCAGACCCAGGCCATCTCGCTCGATCCGTCGAACCTGCCCGAGTACGCGATGCGCACCACGCTGCGCATGCTCGCGGCGATGGTCGCCTCGCTCGTGTTCACGCTCGTGTACGGCACGCTCGCGGCCAAGAGCCGCCGCGCCGGCCTCGTGCTGGTGCCGATTCTCGACATCCTGCAGTCGGTGCCGGTGCTCGGCTACATTTCGTTTACCGTCACGTTCTTTCTGGCCATGTTCCCGGGCCGTGTGCTCGGCGCCGAGCTTGCCGCGATCTTCGCGATCTTCACGAGCCAGGCGTGGAACATGACGTTCAGCTTCTATCAGTCGCTGCGCACGGTGCCGCGCGATCTCGACGAAGTGTCGCGCGGCTTCCATCTGACGTCGTGGCAGCGCTTCTGGAAGCTCGAAGTGCCGTTCTCGATGCCGGGCCTCATCTGGAACATGATGATGTCGATGTCGGGCGGCTGGTTCTTCGTGGTCGCGTCCGAAGCGATCACCGTCGGCAACCGCACGATCACGCTGCCGGGCATCGGCGCCTATCTCGCGCAGGCGATCGCCGGGAAGAACCTGCCCGCCATCGGCTGGGTGATCCTCGCGATGACGGTCGTGATTCTCGCGTACGACCAGTTCCTGTTCCGTCCGCTGGTCGCGTGGGCCGACAAGTTCCGCATGGAATTCACGAGCTCGGGCGATGCGCCTGATTCGTGGCTGCTCGACCTGATCCGCCGCACCCGGCTGATTCACCGTCTGCTGGTGCCGCTCGGCTGGATGCTCGCGCACGCCGCGCGCGTGCGCCTGCAGTTGCCGGCGTTCCGCGCGCCGCGCTTCCATATTCCGCAGCGCGAGAAGAGTTCGAAGGTCGGCGACATCGCGTGGGCGGCGCTCGTCCTGATCGCAACCGTGTTCGTCGTGTATCGCGTGTTCCTCTACGTGCGCACCGGCGTTACGCTCGCCGAGGTCGGTCACGTGTTCGTGCTCGGCTCGATCACGCTGCTGCGCGTGGTGGTGCTGATCGTGATCGCGTCGCTGGTCTGGGTGCCGGTCGGCGTGCTGATCGGGCTGCGCCCGGCGCTCGCCGGAAAGATCCAGCCGATCGCGCAGTTCCTCGCCGCGTTCCCGGCGAACCTGCTCTTCCCGGTGTTCGTGATCGCGATCGTGCGCTTCCACCTGAACCCGGACATCTGGCTGTCGCCGCTGATCGTGCTGGGTACCCAGTGGTATATCCTGTTCAACGTGATCGCCGGGGCGAGTTCATATCCGAACGATTACCGCGAGGCGGCCAAGAACTTCCACATCCGCGGCTGGCAATGGTGGCGTCAGGCGATGCTGCCGGGCATCTTCCCGTACTACGTGACCGGCGCGATCACCGCGTCCGGCGGCGCGTGGAACGCGAGCATCGTCGCCGAGTTCGTCCAGTGGGGCGACACCAGGGTGTCCGCGCATGGGCTCGGCGCCTATATCGCGCAGACGACCGCGGCCGGCGACTATCCGAAGATCATCGTCGGCATCGCCGTGATGTCCCTGTTCGTGACACTCTTTAACCGTCTGCTGTGGCGTCCGATGTACGCCTACGCCGAAGGCAAGCTCCGCCTAGATTGAGAAATGAAGGCATAACGCGATGCAAACTCCGAAAGCTGCTATGACTGCCGCGCCGATCCAGACGCCGCCGAGGCCCCCACGCCTCGGCGAGGAAATCCTGCGCGTAAAGGACGTGTGCCGCGGCTTCAACAAGACTCAGGGCGAACTGCTCGTGCTCGACGACGCGAATCTGTCGCTGCGCGAAGGCGAGATCGTCGGTTTGCTCGGCCGCTCGGGCTCGGGCAAGTCGACGCTGCTGCGCATCATCGCCGGTCTGATCGAGCCGACCGACGGTGAAGTCACCTATATGGGCAAGCCGCTCGAAGGCCCCGCGAAAGGCGTCGCGATGGTGTTCCAGACGTTCGCGCTATTCCCGTGGCTGACCGTGCTGCAAAACGTGGAAGCGGGCCTCGAGGCGCAGGGCGTGGCCGCCAGCGAGCGGCGCACGCGGGCGCTCGCCGCGATCGACCTGATCGGCCTCGACGGTTTCGAAAACGCGTACCCGCGCGAGTTGTCGGGCGGCATGCGCCAGCGCGTCGGCTTCGCGCGCGCGCTGGTGGTCGACCCGACGCTGCTGCTGATGGACGAGCCGTTCTCCGCGCTCGACGTGCTGACCGCCGAAACGCTGCGTACCGACCTGCTCGATCTGTGGACGCAGGGCCGTATGCCGATCAAGGCGGTGCTGATCGTCACGCACAACATCGAGGAAGCGGTGTTCATGTGCGACCGGATTCTGGTGCTGTCGTCGAATCCGGGCCGCGTGATCGCCGAAATCAAGGTGCCGTTCAAGCATCCGCGCAATCGTCTGGACCCGGCGTTCCGGCGTCTGGTCGACGAAATCTACGCGAAGATGACCGCGCGCCAGACCGATGAAAAAACCCGCAAGGGGCTGGAGCTGCACAGCTGGCTGCCGCACGTGTCGACCAACCTGATGGCCGGTCTGATCGAGACGCTCGCCGCCGCGCCGTATCACGGCCGCGCGGACATGCCCGAAATCGCGCGCTCGCTGCATCTGGAAGTGGACGACCTGTTTCCGATCGCCGAAGTGCTGCAACACCTCGGGTTTGCGGACGTGCGCGAAGGCGATATTTTTCTGACGCCGCCGGCGCGCGTGTTCGCCGAGTTCGGCACCCAGGAGCGCAAGATGATGTTCGCCGAGCATCTGCTGCGGCACGTGCCGCTCGCGGCTCGGATCAAGAGGGTGCTCAACGAGCGGCCCGGGCATCGCGCGCCGCGTGTGCGCTTCGAGCAGGAGCTGGAAGACTTCCTGTCGGACAGCGCCGCCGAGGAAACCCTCGACGCGGTCATCAACTGGGGCCGCTATGGCGAGATCTTCTCGTATAACGACCAGACCGAAATTTTCAGCCTGGAAGACGTGGAGTCGTAAGCGACGTTTGTCGGAAGGACTGTGCTTCAGGGAGCAAGCGGCGAGGTCGATTCAGGCCTCGCCGTTGTTTTATTGCAGATTGCCCCAGCGGTCGACCGCCGGTTCGGCCGTCGCCCACTTCCAGCCCTTGTCCTGTTGGCACGCGCTCGCCGTGAACCACGTCTCGGGCGCATTCGGGCCGTCGCCGTCCTGTACCGAAAACACGAATTCCTTGCACTGCGCGAGAGCCGAGTCCACGGTGCGGGTCACCCGCACCTGACCGTGGCCGTTCTCGATCGGCAACGTGTGCTTGACCGACCACGGACGCGTTTCGCCGACCGGCATTGTGCCGACCAGCGCCGCCATCAGATCCTGCTGGTCCTGGTGCATGTTGCGCATGTAGCGGGCGACCACCTCGTCGGTGGCAGCCTGCACCGCGATGCCGACGCCGAGCGCGACGGCCGGGTTGCTGGTCACGATACCCGACGCGACACCCGCGGCCGCGCCGCTTGCCGCACCGATCGACGCGCAGCCGCTCGCGAGCAGGCTCGCGCCGACGCATAGCGCGCTGGCGGCGAAGAGCCGCAGCCGATTGCCTGAGAGAGGCGGCGTGCGCCGCCGGGCGATGTGGGGCGAGCCGCGCCGCGTCGATTCAGGCGACGCTTGCGGCAAAGTGGGCCGTGCCGTCATTGCAAGGCGCCCCAGCGCTCGGTGGCCGGTTCAGCGGACGCCCAACGCCAGTTCTGGCCGTCGCGGCAGATCGACGCGATGAAAAACGAGCTGCTGGCCGGCGTGTTCTGCTTCGCGGTCTGATCGATCGAGAAGACGATTTCCTTGCAGTCGAGCGCACCGGTGCTGATGAGCCGGCTGACCGTCACGCGGCCATGTTCGTCGTCTTCGATCGGGAAAGAGTGCGTGATGCTCCACGGCGCGACCGCGCCGATATCGAGCGGACCGGCCGCCTGCGCGATGCTGTTCTGGGTGTTCCGGTGGACTACGCGCTCCGAGTACTGCACGCCCGCGCGCGCCGCGGCCACTGCGCCGAGCCCGATACCGGTTGCGACTGCTGCATTGCTGGTGACCTTGCTGGCGACCGACGCACCTGCGATACCCGCGCCCGCTACCGCGCCTTCCGAGTAAAGCGAACTGCAGCCGCTCAATGCGGACGAGACGATGACCGCGAGTGCGACCAGTACCATGGGCACGGTTGCGCGAGGGCCTCTGCCGTTGACAATGGATCGTGCGTTACCGGCGCACGCTGGGTTGTTTTGCATTCTGTTGTTCCTGCTCTACAAGTGCCGTCGATCACCCGTGAGGATGTAAACGAACGGCAGGCCGTTCAATTCGCTGCCGCATTGTGCAGGATGCGATTTGTAATTGGCACCGGAAAAATGCAAGAAATTGCAAAACACTGTGCGCGCTCCGCGGTTTTCTGTTTAACCGCGGACGGACATTCCTGGCGCTGCCAGGTAAATGGAGCCCACGCCTTTTGGCAAGCGGGTAGTTATTCCTGAAGTGCGAATGGCCGCGGTGAACGTAACGTGCCGCTAAACGCGGCACGATTACAAACGCGAATGCCCTTGGCGAGGGCCCCGCACTCGGCAATGCGATGACGATAATCGATAAGCGGGGGACGGTTGGCAGCCACTCGCACTGCGACGAGTCTTATTGCTCGACTTCCTGTTCGCCGCCTTCGTCGCCGTAGGCGCTCAGCCGGTTGTACAGCGTCTTCAGACTGACGCCGAGCGCTTTGGCCGCACGCCGTTTGTCGCCGCCGCAGTGTTTGAGCGTGCCGAGGATGATCTGCTTCTGCGCATCGGCGAGCGGCGTGCCGATCCATACACTCATCGAGTCGCCTTGGGTGACCGCTTTCTTGACCCGCGACGCGAGATGCGGATGGGGCAATTCCACGGTCTTCTCGGCAAGAATGAACGCGCGGTACACGGCGTTTTTCAGCTCGCGCACGTTGCCCGGCCACGACCATGCGCGCAGCGTTTCGATCGAGCGTTTGCTGAAGCTCTTGTGGGTGCCTTCCTGCCGATTGAGTTGCGCGAGGAAGTATTGCGCGAGCAGTTCGCGGTCGTTTTCGCGTTCGCGCAGAGGCGGCGCGCGCAACGGAAAGACCGCGAGCCGGTACATTAGATCCTCGCGCAAGCCGTTTTCTTTGACCGCCACGGCTGGGTCGCGATTGGTCGCCGCGATCACGCGCACGTCGCCGCTAATCAGTTCATTGCCACCGACCCGATAGAACGTGCCGGTTTCGAGCGCGCGCAGCAGTTTGACCTGACGCACCGGCGCCATTTCGGTGATTTCGTCGAGAAACAGCGTGCCGCCGTTCGCATGTTCGAAGTAGCCGATGCGGCCCTGCACCGCGCCGGTGAAGCTGCCTTTCTCATGACCGAACAACTCGGCTTCAATCAGTTCATCGGGAATCGCGCCGCAGTTCACGGCGACGAACGCGCCGTCCTTGCGGCGGCTGCGCTCGTGAATGGTGCGGGCGATCAGTTCCTTGCCGGTGCCCGATTCGCCGATGATCAGCGCGGTCGCGTCGGTATCGGCGACGCGCTCGATCTGCTCGTACAGATCCAGCATCACCGGCGACGAGCCATACAGCAGCCCGTACGATTTCAGTCCCGCGACGCCGTCCGCTACGCGCTGCTTCGTTTGTGGCGAAGCATTGCCGGCAGCGGAGACGATGGGCGGGTCCAGATCGATTGACGGCATAAACGGGGAGTCCTGTGCAAATGAAGTTCGATACTGCGCAGCGCAGGCCTTGAACGCGATAGACCGTACAGCCACTATCTCATAAAGAACGATTTAACCACTTCGACGCTGTTTCCGGCAATCGAACCGGCAATTAGCGAGATACCGGTGGCTGCAATCGGTCGAACTTGCGCTGCGCTGCTTTCGTAAATTGCGTTAGCGCACCGCATTTACCGGGCACATGGTTTGCATGATTGACCGACTCATCGACTCGTGTGAGTCTTTAACAGCGATCGAGATCGCCGGCTGAGCAACGCGTGGACGACACAGTTGACCGGCGCTCGCATGTCGCGAAGTCCGCAAGAACGCCGAACAGACGAGGAGCGAACAATGACTGACACCACACAACAACTTGCACTCGGCGGCCAGAAGCTCGTCGAAGATCTCCGGGTGCTGCTGAGGGACTCCGAGGAAATGCTGCGTCTGGCGGCCAACGTGCCGGGCGAAAGCGTCGGCGCGTTGCGCGAGCGGCTCGGCACCCATGTCGAGACGCTGCAGTCGGCCCTCGGCGACGCGCAACGCGGCGCCCACCGCCGTTATCGCGAAGCGACAGTCGGCACCGAGCGCTATGTGCGTCATAACCCCTGGCGGTCGGTCGCGATCGCGGCGGGCACCGGCTTTCTGCTGGGGGTGCTGGTCGCGCGTTAGACGCGGGCACGCCAGGCGATGTGCAGTGGCTTGCAGTTGGGCGCACGCCTGGTCGCGCCCGCATCGGCTGATTCGCGCACTCTTCACATAGACTCATGACAAGGAGCTCACGATGGCACGACCCACGATTGGCATTTTTGGCGCATTGATGGCGCTCGGCGGCTTTCTGGCGGTTCGCTATGTGCAGCAGAAACGCACGGGTCAGCTCTCGCCGGCACGGGAACTGAACCGCTGGGAAAACGAAGGCGGCGCGGTGGTGGCCGCGCGCCCAGGCGAGGTGACGACGGCCGCGCCGGCCGCCAGGAGTACCAACGGCTCTGGCCAGGCGAATCGCCAGGACCGGGCGTGGCCATTTCCGCGCGGCTGACACTGCACGGCCGCAAGATACTGGCGACATCAGCGCATTGCGCGTCAATGGCGGGACCCACCTGGGTAGCATGGTTAAATAATGTCAATAAAGTCGTATAATCGATAAATACACAACAATGACCGAGGGTTTGGCGTCGTATGTCGTGTCGTTGTTGCAATTTTCGATTAAATGACGGGCCGACGTACACCCAGCGCACGCGCGTGCGCTGCCGTCGGTCTTCCTTGCAGCATGCATATCGGCATGCTTCGCTTCCACACCCACGCTTGCAGGTTTTCGAAACGCGATGCCACATGTACTGATTGTCGATGACGACGCAAGTACCCGCGAGGCGCTGTCCGCCATCATCGGCGAAGACGGACTGACCACCGCCACCGCGGGCGATCTGCGCGAAGCGCGAATTCAACTCGTCCGGCAGATGCCGGACGTCGTATTCACCGATCTCAAGCTGCCCGACGGCAGCGGGGTCGATCTGTTCGAAGATCTCGATCCGCGCTCCGGCGTGGAAGTGATCGTGATCACCGGTCATGCGACGGTGGAGTCGGCGGTCAACGCGCTGAAAATGGGCGCGACCGACTACCTCGTGAAGCCGATCAACATGCAGCGCGTGAAGGCGATCCTGTCGCGTCTGCCGCGTGCCGGCGACCTGAAGGCCGAGATCGGCACGCTGCGCGGCGAGTTGCGCCGCATGGGCCGTTTCGGCCTGATGCTCGGCAATTCGCCGGCCATGCAGGAAGTCTACGATCAGATCAGCCGGGTCGCGCCGACCGCGGCGTCGGTCATGCTGGTGGGCGAATCGGGTACCGGCAAGGAAGTCGCCGCGCAGACGCTGCACGAGCTGAGCCTGCGCCGCAAGCACGCGTTTCTCGCGGTGAATTGCGGCGCGATCTCGCCGAACCTGATCGAATCCGAGATGTTCGGCCACGAGCGCGGTTCGTTCACCGGCGCGGACCGGCAACACAAGGGCTACTTCGAGCGCGCGAACGGCGGCACGCTGTTCCTCGACGAAATCACCGAGATGCCGATCGAGTTGCAGGTGAAGCTGCTGCGTGTGCTCGAAACCGGCATGTTCATGCGCGTCGGTACCACCAAGGAAATCGAAACCGACGTACGCCTGATCGCGGCCACCAATCGCGACCCGGAGCAGGCGGTGCTCGAAGGCAAGCTGCGGCTCGACCTCTATCACCGGCTGAACGTATTTCCGATCAGCCTGCCGCCGCTGCGTGATCGCGGCAAGGACGTGGAACTGCTCGCGCAGGCATTCCTCGACGAACTCAACGAACGCCATGGCACGAAGAAGCATTTCCCGGTCGCCCTGAAGGAGATGCTGCTGTCGTATCCATGGCCCGGCAATGTGCGTGAACTGAAGAATTACGTGCAGCGCGCGCACATCATGTCGAGCACGGATTCGGACAGCACCGCGACCGTGCCGTTGCAGATCACGTTGTCGAAGCCCGCGGCCGGTACGACGATCACGATTCCGTTCGGCACGTCGCTCGCCGAAGCGGATCGTCAGCTGATTCTCGCGACGCTCGAACAATGCGGCGGCGTGAAGACGCGCGCGGCGGAAATTCTCGGCATCAGCCTGAAGACGCTGTACAACCGCCTCGTCGAATATGGCAACGATGCCCGCGACGACGGCGATGCCACCGACGAATCGCGCGCTCTGGGCGGCGCGGACGCCTGATTCGAGCGGGCTGGCCCGTCATCGATCGGCATCTGTTCGCTCGCATTGATTGCGCGCGCGGTCGGCGTGCGAGATCGACGGCGGACCAGTTGGGGATCGGTTGGTGATCGGTCTAAGGCGTCGACGAACCGTCCGCGCCAGGCGCCGGCTTTCGCGCTGCTCAGGCTGATCCCTGCCACGCCGCGCGGTCGGCGTCGACGGCACGTGCCTTGCTGTGTTCCGATGGAACGCAAAACGAGGTTATCGACATGCCGCTATACGCTGCCGCACCCGCGCCGTTCCTGCCCAAGCGCGCTCACCGGCCAGAGCCGATCGAGCCGCCCGCGGCGCCTCCCACCGCCCCCCCGGACCCCGGCGAGCCCGACACGGTCCCTGGCCCGACTCCCGAACCGATCGATCCTGATGTACCGGCGACACCGCCGATCGGTGACCCACCTCCGCAGCCGACGCAAACCCCGCAGGCCGGCGAACGTTCGCAGTTGCCGATGCAGGGTTGACGCGCCGCGCCGACAAGGCCGAGTCCGGACGCGGCGCTCGTTGCGTGACGCGCCGCCCGACTTGCTGCGGCCGTTTGGTTCGGACCGCGGTGCGGTGCAGCGAATCGATGTAGTTGTTACAAGCCCGGCGCATGTTTTACCGGCAATTACCGTCACGCCCCCTACACTGTAGGGATGCCGCGACACGCGGCAGGCTTCCCCGGAGGCATCGATCATGAGACATCCCGCATTGCGACGTTCCGCGCGGCATGCGAAGCGCGGGCCCAAACAGGGCGACGGCAAAACGGAGCCCGCAGTCTCGCCGGATCCGGCCGAACAAAACCGAATTGCTCCCGATGCCCCGCCGGACGGCGAGCACAACCAGGGTGGAGTGCGCCGCGAAGGTCTCGAATACCAGCGCGATCTCGGCTCGGAGCAGGACGCCTGAACGCGGCCAGCGGCGCGGCACCGCCGCGGAAGTGGGCGCCGTGGAAAGATTTCCGGTTTTATGCGGCCGGGGAAAGAATTTCTTCGCGATTAGTAGAAGGCGCGAGCTCCGGCTTCCGCTGTCACATTTGCATACAAATTTCTTCCCCGTATCTCGATAATCGGCACGTGATTTGCGTGCACCGATTTGGCGCATGTCCGCATACAACGAAACAATGGAGCACCAATGAGCAGATTGATCGTGGTATCGAATCGTGTCGCACCGATCCAGGAGGCGCGCCCGGCGGCGGGCGGGCTTGCGATCGGCGTGCTCGACGCGCTGAAGGAAACCGGCGGAGTCTGGTTCGGCTGGAGCGGCGAAACCGTCGGCGAGTCGTCCGCGCCCGTGATCGAGAAACAGGGCAACGTGACGTACGCGAGGGTGGGCCTCACCAAGCGCGACTACGACCAGTACTACCGCGGCTTCTCGAACACGACGCTGTGGCCGACCTTCCACTACCGCAACGACCTGTCGCGCTACGATCGCGACGAATACGCGGGCTATCTGCGCGTGAACACCATCTTCGCGAAGCAGCTCAAGGACTTGCTGAGGCCCGACGACATCATCTGGGTGCACGACTACCATCTGCTGCCGTTCGCGCGCGAGCTGCGCGAGCTCGGCGTGAAAAATCCGATCGGCTTTTTCCTGCACATTCCGTTTCCGGTGCCCGAGGTGCTGCGCACGATTCCGCCGCACGACGAACTCGTGAAGGCGATGTGCAGCTACGACGTGATCGGTTTCCAGACCGAGGCTGACCGCCAGTCGTTCGTCGACTATATCGAGCGCGGCCACCACGGCACATCAAGCGAAGACGGCATGGTGCACGCGTTCAACCGTTTCCTGAAGGTGGGCGCATATCCGATCGGCATCTATCCGGATGCAATCGCGAAGGCCGCCGAGCAGTTCACCGATCGCAAGCCCGTACGCAGCCTGCGCGACGGCATGCGCGGGCGCAAGCTGATCATGAGCGTCGACCGGCTCGACTATTCGAAGGGGCTGGTGGAGCGCTTTCAGGCATTCGAGCGGCTGCTGCAGAACGCGCCCGGCTGGCACGGCCGCGTGTCGCTCGTGCAAATCGCGCCGCCGACTCGCGCGGACGTGCAGACCTATCAGCGCATCCGGCAAACGCTGGAAGGGGAAGCGGGGCGCATCAACGGCCGGTTCGCGCAACTCGACTGGACACCGATCCAGTATCTGAACCGCAAGTACGAACGCAATCTGCTGATGGCGCTGTTCCGCCAGTCGCAGGTCGGCTATGTGACGCCGCTGCGCGACGGCATGAATCTGGTCGCCAAGGAATACGTCGCATCGCAGGACCCGGCCGATCCGGGCGTGCTCGTGCTGTCGCAATTCGCGGGGGCCGCCGAGCAGTTGCCGGGCGCGCTCGTCGTCAATCCGTTCGATCTGTCGCAGATGGCCGAAGCGCTCGAGCGCGCGTTGTCGATGCCGCTCGCCGAGCGCCAGGCGCGTCACGCGGACATGATGAAGCCGCTGCGCGAGAACAACCTGTCGGTGTGGCGCGATTCGCTGCTCGACGATCTGCGCAACGTCGCGACCGCATCGTCGGTGACGGCCAAAGCGGTAAAGCTCGCTGACGTGACGGCATCGTCGTCGTAGGCGGACGGGCGCGGCCCGCGCGGTTTGCGGGCGGCGCGCATGCCGGTCACGTCCTGATTGTCAGGTACCACGGCAGGAAAAAATGAAGGGCGCGCATCGCGGAGTGCGGTGCGCGCCTTTTTGCATTGCGGCGCATACGCCGTATCCGCCATCGTGTACCGGCATGCGGCGCCGTATCTCACCGTGCACGCCTACGCGCAAGCAACTCGGTCGAT
>NZ_DASXHN010000182.1:0-6785 GCF_036488505.1 Paraburkholderia sp.
CCGAAGACCGCGCCCCGACAGGACGAGAAAGCCTTGCGGAGATCGTCGCCGGTTTTCTGCTGATACTGTTGCAAGCCCATGATCAGCGGCGTGGACAGCATGAAAAGCGTCGTGGGCCGGAATTGGCGCGTGACCGCAACAATGTTCACTGCCTCAAAAGGCAGATGCGGCACACACACCGGGCGGATCCCCGAAGCGGAGAACTTGTCGAAGTTCAGCCCCTCGCGGAACGTGAACAGCGAATAAACCATGTAATCGTGTGGACGTGCACCCATGTGCCACATCTCGCGCTGGAGGCCGTCCAGGGGAATGTGGTGTTCGGAGCGCGGCAACGGCGTCGGGTCACCGGTGGTACCCGATGTGAAACCCACACCGCGCAGATGCGGCGCGTCGGCACAACGCAGGCCGCCGAAGGGGTCGTTGTGTGTATCGCGAAAGCGCCGGATGCGATCCTTGTCAATGAACGGCACCTTCTCCTTGAAGTCCGCCAATGAACGAATGTCCGACGGCTTGACGCCGGCTTCGTCCCACACTTCGCGAATCAACGCCGAGCGCTGATACACATACGGCACGAGCTGAAGAATACGCACCTCTTGCAGTCTCTCCAGCTGATCACGCGGCATCGTCTCGATGTGCGGATCAAAGTACCGATCACTCTCGGCACGGGGCGTGGTCATTCTGTCTCCTTCATTTGGACCGCGGCGATCTCACCAGCTCGAACGGGCGGAAATTAGCATAATGATTTACATTTTGAAGATGATTTACAACGCGCGCCTCCGTAGTTTCCCGGGGCGGCACGTCTTATTCATACGAAACTGTCAAGTTGCTGCTGTGCACGCGCGCGTACGGCATGGCGCCGGCGCTCCAGATCGTCCGGGTCGACGTCCGGCATCGCCCCGACGGAGCGACGATATTCCAGTTCCAGCGCCTCACCATATGGCAGCTTGTAACCGTCGTCGATCAGACGTTTGTAGTCGACGAGCGTCTGCGGCACTGTAGAGAGCATGGTCGCCGCTGTCTGGCAAGACTCGGGCAAGAGCCGTCGCGCCTCAACTACGCGATGCGCCAGGCCCCAGGCCTCCGCCTGCGAAGCAGACAGAAAATCTCCGGTGAGCGACAGCGCCTTCGCGCGATAGATGCCGATTGTGCGTGAAAGGCGCTGCGATAACGCCCAGCCCGGCAGCACGCCGACCCGCGCGTGTGTGTCGGCAAAGCGCGCGAGCTGGCTGCAGATCAGCACATCGCAGGCCAACGCCAGTTCGAAGCCGCTACCAATCGCCACTCCGTTGATCGCACCAATCACAGGGCCTGGGAAGTCCAGCAATGCGGCGACCGGATTGCACTCAAGGTTGTCAAGCGCAAGCGCGTTGCCGCTCGCGGCCGCACCAAGCTCCTTGAGATCCAACCCGGCACAGAACGCGTCGCCCGCGCCCGTGAGAATCAGCACGCGCGCCTGCGGATCACGCGCCAGCATTCGCACCGTGTCAGTCAGTTCGCGCCGCAATGCCTGCGACAGCGCGTTCTTCGCGTTCGGACGGTTCAATGTGAGCAGCACGCAACCGGGCAACGGTCGCTCGATCAACAAGCTGGAGTCGGCCATCAAGCTTTCTCTTCAGATTGAGAGTAAATACACGGCCCGGCGGCCTGAGGCTCGCCGCCGGGATTCTGACTGGCAGCGCCTGAATGCGCTCAATTGGCGTAAAACCGCTGCCCCTGCGCCGCCATCGCGCGCATGCGTTCAGTCGGTCGATAGCCGGGGCCCAATGCCGCATAAGCGTCGGCTCGTTCGACGACGTGAGCAAGACCCAGCCAGTCCGCGTACTTCAATGCCCCGCCCAGATATGCAGGGAAGCCGATGCCCAGCAGCAGCGCCATATCGAGTTCGACCGGGCTGGCCACGACGCCGTCTTCGAGCGCGTGCGCCGCTTCGATGATCAGCGGCAGCATCATGCGTTCGATGATCTCGTTGCCGCTGAAGTCGCGCGTGCCGTTCGGCTGAACCCTCGCCAGGAGCTCGTGGGTGTCGTGCGCCACGCTGCGCCTCGGCTTGCCGTTGGGGTCGGTTTCATAGCGATAGAAGCCCAGGCCGTTCTTCTGACCAAAGCGCTTGTTGGCCGACATCAGGCGCAGTGCATCGTGTTCGAGGTGAGGCATGCGCTCGGCGTAGCCCGCCGAAATGATGTCGCTGACGTGGCTGCCCGTGTCCATGCCGACCACATCTTCCAGATAGGCGGGACCCATCGGCCAGCCGAACGCTTCCATCACCTGGTCGACGCGCTCGAAATCGGCGCCGTCGCTGATCAGTTGCAGAAAACCGCGCATATAGGCTGTCAGAATACGATTGACCAGGAAGCCCGGACAATCCTTGACGACGATCGGTGTCTTGCCCATCGCCACAGCGTAGCCGACCGCCGTCGATACCGCTGCGTCGCTCGTCCGGCTGCCTTTGATGACCTCCACCAGCGGCATCACAGGAACCGGGTTGAAGAAGTGCATGCCGACGAAATTTTCGGGGCGCTGCAGTGGCTGAGCGATATCGTCGATGCGCAAGCTCGACGTGTTCGACGCGATCACGGCATCTGATCGCACTACGTCCTCCAGTTCGCGCAGCACTTTGTGCTTGACGCCAAGGTTCTCGACCACCGCCTCGATCACCACGTCGACCGTGTCGAAGTCGGTATAGGCGAGACTGGGCACGATTGCGCCAAGCACGTCGTTGGCCTTGGACTGCGTCGCCCGTCCGGCCTTGATTTGCTTTGCGAGCTGTTTTTCGGCTTCGCCCATGCCGAGGTCGAGCTGCGCCTGGGCAATGTCCTTCAGGCGTACCGGCACGCCGCGCAACGCACTGGTGTAGGCAATGCCGCCGCCCATAATGCCGGCGCCGAGAACCGCCCCCTGACGCACGGCACGGGCCTGCTTCGCGTGCTGCTTGAACAGTTTCTTCAGAACCTGATCGCTCAGGAACGTCTGAACCAGGGCGTCGGCTGCCTGGGTTTTGGCGATCCGGGCAAACGCGAGTCCCTCCTCGTTCAACGCACCGGCGCGATCCATGCTGGCCGCCCGCTCCATCATCTCGACCGCAGCCAGCGCGGCCGGCTGATGCTTGCCACTCGACTTCGCGACCTTTGCCTTCGCCTCGTCGAATAGCTTCGCCGGTTCCTGCTCCGGCTGCGCAAGCGGCGAGCGCTTGGCCTTCTGACGGCCCCGCCAATCCAGTTTTCCCTCTGCCGCGCGCTTCAGAAAATCGAGCGCGACATCGCGCAATAGCTCCGGCTGCGCCACCGCGTCGACCACGCCAGCCGCCAGAGCGCCTTCTGCTTTCGACGGCTTGCCTGAGGCGATCCAGTCGATAGCGACCGCTGGACTCGCAAGGCGCGGCAGGCGCACGGTGCCACCAAATCCGGGAAACAGGCCGAGCTTGACCTCGGGCAGCCCGACCTGCGCCTCGCTCGACATGATCCGGTAGCACGCGCTCATCGCCATTTCCAGGCCACCGCCGAGTGCGAAACCGCTCAGCGCGACGACCGTCGGCACCGGCAGGTCCTCGAACGCATTGAACACTTCATTTGAGCGAGCGTTGTGGGAGGCGAGCTCCGGAACCGGGAGCTTGAACATCTCGCCGAACTCCGTGATGTCCGCTCCGACAATAAATACATTTTTAGCACTGGTTACCAGAACGCCTTGCAAACCCTCCAAGCCGGCAATCTCCACCGTGGCGCGACGCAACTCGTCGACCGTACGCGCATCGAGCTTGTTGATCGCATCGCCTTCGCGATCGAAACACAGTTCGACGTACCCGTCCCCGAGTGCGTGTACCCGGATGCTCTGACCTTTGAACAAGACTTCTCTCCTCTTCCGTGATTCACCGACGGCAGCTTGGCCGTTTAGCCATCAAAGACGTTCGATGATGGTGACGTTGGCCATGCCGCCGCCTTCGCACATCGTCTGCAGACCATAGCGCTTGCCGCGTTGCTCGAGCGCGTTGATCAGGGTCGTCATCAGCTTGGTACCGGACCCGCCCAGCGGGTGACCGAGCGCGATCGCGCCGCCGTTCACGTTGAGCCGCTCCGGATCGGCGTCCAGTGCCTTAAGCCACGCAAGCGGTACGGGCGCGAAGGCTTCGTTGACCTCGTAGAGATCGATATCGGAGATCGACATGCCCGCCTTTTTCAGGGCGTGCGTGGTAGCGGGGATCGGCGTTTCGAGCATGATCACCGGATCGCTGCCCAGCACGGTCATGTGGTGAATGCGCGCGAGCGGTTTGATGCCCAACGCCTTCAGGCCTCGCTCATTGACGATCATCACGCCGGTGGCGCCGTCGCACACCTGGCTAGCCGTCGCGGCGCTCACGCGCCCGCCTTCCTGCAGGAGCTTGACGCCGGCGATACCTGCCAGCGTCGCGTCGAAACGGATACCCTCGTCAACCGTGTGCAGGTCGCCGGGCACCGAACCGTCAGCCAAACGAGCCTGAAGCGGCAGGATTTCATTCTTGAAGCGGCCCGCTTCGGTGGCTTCGATTGCGAGCTGATGGCTGCGCAGCGCAAATGCGTCGAGCTGGTCCTTCGAAAGTTCGTACTTGTTGGCGATCAACTCTGCGCCCATGAACTGGCTGAACACCACGCCGTTGTAGCGTGCCGAGACCGTGTCGCTGATGTAGGTGCCCATGCCGTTCTTCTGCGGGAGTGCCGACGGGGTGAACATGGGCACGCGCGTCATCGACTCGACGCCGGCCGCGATCACGATATCCATTGCGCCTGACATCACTGCCTGCGCCGCGAAATGCACGGCCTGTTGCGACGAGCCGCACTGACGGTCCACCGAGGTGCCAGGCACGGATTCCGGCAGCTTCGATGCGAGTACCGCATTGCGCGCGACGTTAGTCGACTGCTCGCCGACCTGACTGACACAGCCCATGATCACGTCGTCGACCGCGGCCGGATCGGCGCCCGAGCGTTCGAGCAACTCGTTGATGACCTGAGCGGCCATTTCCACGGGATGCCAGCCCGCCAGACGGCCATTGCGACGGCCACCTGCGGTACGCACCGCTGCGACGATATAGGCTTCAGCCATGTTGATCTCCTGTGAATATGCAGAAAAGTGGATTCGGGTTTCGTGTCCGTTCAGCGCGGCGCCATGCGAATGGCGCCGTCGAGACGGATGCACTCGCCATTGAGGTAGACATTGGTCGCAATACTCTCCACGAGCGCGGCGAATTCTTCCGGTTTGCCAAGCCGCTTCGGAAACGGCACAGACGCGGCCAGCGCCTGCAAAACGTGATCGGGCGCGCCCCTCATCAACGGGGTTTCGAAAATGCCTGGCAGAATCGTATTGACGCGGATGCCGTCGTTCATCAGGTCGCGCGCGATCGGCAACGTCATGCCGACGAGGCCCGCCTTCGAGGCGCTGTAGGCCGCCTGCCCCATCTGACCGTCCTGCGCCGCCACCGACGCGGTATTAACCACGAGGCCGCGTTCGCCATCCGCGAGCGGAGCGAGGTTCAACATGCCGGCGGCGGACTTCGCGATACAACGGAACGTGCCGATCAGATTGATCTGGATCGTGCGCTCGAACTTGTCCAGCGGATAGTGCTTCGGCTCGCCGGTAGACTTGTCACGGCTCGCCGTCTTGATCGCGTCACCCGTGCCCGCGCAGTTGATCATCAATCGCTCCTGGCCCAGGGCGGCGCGTGCCTTGGCGAACGCAGCGTCCACCTGCGCCTCGTCGGTGACATCGACCTTGCAGAAGACCCCGCCCACCTCTTTTGCCACGGCTTCGCCCAGTTCAGCGTTGAAGTCGAAAACCGCTACCCGCACACCGTGCGACGCCAGACGGCGCGCGGTGCTGGCGCCAAGACCGGACGCGCCGCCGGTGATCACAGCCGAAATCGTTGAATCCAGAATCATGGTGAATCGCACTCCTCGTCGATGGTCAAGCGGTCTACAGACTCCGCACAGAGGTCACTCTAGGCACGAATCGCGCGCGCAGCCATCGTCCAAAACGACGAGGACGCTGACTTGCACAACCGGCACGCGCGGTTCAGCGGGCCAGCACGATGCGTTGCCTTCGCACGAATCACCCCATAGAATAGAGGTATCTGTTTATGATTTGACATTGGGCTAAGCATCGACCCACAACGCGGACCAATATCAATAACGATATGATAAAACCCCTTAAATACAAGACTTATCAACCGTATCTATCACCAACCGGCCATCCCGAGGTTCTGAAAATACTTCATTGATTTCTATGGCAGCCGGACAATACCGGTATCTTTATTTAACGCGCCGCGCCTCTCACGCTTTGACGGCGGTTGTCGCTGCCGCCATGACGGCTATTGGGCGCAAGGCACCAGGAGACATCACATGAGTCAAACCGGCTCCGGCATCGACGGCAAATTCTTTCGCAGCGCACTCGGCTCCTTCGCCACGGGGGTCACCATCGTCACCACGCACGACAGCGAAGGCGGGGACGTCGGACTGACCGCCAACAGCTTCAACTCGGTTTCACTCGACCCGCCTATGGTGTTGTGGAGCCTCGCAAAGACCTCAGGCAGCATGCCGGCGTTCATGGCTAACGACCACTTCGCGGTACACGTGCTCGCCGCTCATCAGCAGCCGCTCTCGGACCAGTTCTCGCGGCGCGGCGCCGACAGGTTTGCCGGCATCGAGATGGCGCGCGGCGTAGGCAACGTGCCGCTACTCGATGGCTGTTCGGCGCGCTTCCAGTGCCGCACGGCATTTCGCTATGAAGGCGGCGATCATGTGATCTTCGTGGGTGAAGTGCAG
>NZ_DASXHN010000249.1:0-14767 GCF_036488505.1 Paraburkholderia sp.
CACCCGCCTCATCCGTTTGCGCGCGGCGCCGGTAGCGCCCCGGCGTCATACCCACGCTTTGGGCAAACGCCTTGCCGAATGCCGCCTCGGATTGATACCCGACCGTCTCACCGATCTCGGCCGCACTGCGTCGCGTCCGCAACAGCAGGTCGCAGGCGATCGTCATGCGGACCTGCGTTAGAAAGTCCATCACGGTCACGCCCGCTTGCTCATTGAAATGGCGCGCGTAGGTCGCGCGCGACATCGCCGCGCGCTCGCCGAGTTCGGCGATCGTCCATGCGCGCTCCGGTGCGTCGAGCATCGCCTGCACCGACGCGCCTAGGCGCGCGTCGGTCAGCAGCGCGAGCACGCCGGCGCCGTTCGCGCTGTCCTCGCCGTGCACGCGCAGCGCCATCGCGAACAACGCCTGGCTCAACGCTGTGACGATCGCCAACGCGCCCGCCTGACGCCGCTGCGCTTCGCCGCGCATCAGCGCGATCAGTGTTTGCAGCGCGCCAAGCGTTTGCGCGCCGCCGAGCGATACGTGCAACGGGTCGGGCAGCGCTTTCAACAACAGTGCCGACGAGCCAGGCGCGTAGACGAAGCGGCCGCACAGCAGGTCGACGTCGGCATGACGATCGGCCGACGCGCCGCCGGATTCGCGTGCCAACTCGCGTTGCGCGATGGCGCTGGCGTGACTCGACGGTTCGCCGTCGAAGCCGGGCCCGTTGTTGCGCCGCACCGGCAGCATGCCGTCGTGCCCCGTTGTCACTGGCATGCCGCCCGCCGAGCGTTTCGCGTCACGCACCCGATGGGCGGCGCCGCGCGGAAACAGCAGGAAATCGCCGGCCTGCAATTCCCGTTGTGCGCCGCCGGCGGTCTCGATTACGCACACGCCGTCGAGCACGAGGTGAAATGGCGCGATGCCCGCCTCCATCGGCGCATGATCGATATCGAACGCGCCTGAAAGCTGGCAACGCAGATCGAGGCTGGCTTGCGGACGGGCAAGGTCGAGCAATCGGCTGAGCGTGTCCATGAGACGTGCGCGCTAGAAGTTGAGTCGATCGAGTATTCAGGATATCGGGACAGCGCGCAATACTGCTCCTCTCGACGCCGGCCCCCGCCGACGCGCAACAGCAAGGAGCACTGCCATGTTGAACTGGATCGAGTACCGCAAGGAACTGTTTGGCCGTATCGGCGAAATATCGAAGCTCGCGCCGGAAAGCGTGAAGGCTTATCAGGCGATGTCGAGCGCCGGTCAGAAGAGCGATCTGCTGGGCGCGAAGACCCGCGAACTGATTGCGCTTGCGGTTGCGGTCAGCCTGCGTTGTGACGGCTGTATTACCGTGCATACGGCCGAGGCGCTGAAACACGGCGCGACGCGTGAGGAAATCGCCGAAGCACTCGGCGTCGCGATGGCGATCAACGCGGGCGCGACGCTCGTCTACTCGGCCCGCACGATGGATGCGGTGGCCGCGCATAGCGAAGCGGCCAGCAGACAAGGGACTTGAACAAGCCCGACGAACAGGCGCAAAACAGTTGCTGGAACGCGGTAGCTGCAGGCCGCTCTCGTGAGCGCGCGGCCTGCATTGCGCTGTGAAAAACCAGCGCTCGGCGATTAACGCGGCGACTGCGTGCGGTGGCGCATCTGATCGAGCTGCTGGCGGCGTTGCTCGCCCTGACGCTCGAACATCCAGCCCGGATACTCGGACGGCAGCGCGCTGACTTGGGCCAGCTTCGCAAGCTCGTCCGCGTTGAGCGTCACGGACGTCGCCGCGATGTTGTCGTCGAGTTGCTCGACCTTTTTCGCGCCGACGATCACCGTCGTCACCACGGGTTGATGCAGCAGCCACGCGAGCGCGATCTGCGCGACCGACACGTTTTTCGCCGCGGCGATCTCGCGCATCACGTCGATGCAGTCATACGCGCGCTCGCGATTGACCGGCGGAAAATCGAAGCTGACCCGGCGGCTGCCTGCCTCGGCCTGCTGTTCGCGGCCATATTTGCCGCTCAGCAAACCACCGGCGAGCGGACTCCACACCATCAGCCCGAGCCCCTCGCTTTGCAGCATCGGCGCGAGTTCGCGTTCGAGGTCGCGGCCCGCGAGCGTGTAATACGCCTGCAGCGTTTCGAAGCGTGCGGCGCCGAGGCGTTCGGCGATGCCGAGCGCCTTCGCAATCTGCCACGCGGCCCAGTTCGACACGCCGACGTAGCGCACATGGCCGTGCTGCACGAGCGTATCGAGAGCGCGCACGGTTTCCTCGATCGGCGTGGCCGGATCGAAGCCGTGGATCTGATAGAGGTCGACGTGGTCGAGTTGCAGCCGCTTCAGGCTCGCCTTGATGCCATCGAGAATGTGATAGCGCGACGCACCGCGCGCATTCGCGAACTCGCCGGTCTCGCCGAACACCTTGGTCGCGATCACCACCTTGTCGCGCGGCACCTTCAGGTTCTTCAGCGCCTGGCCGGTGATCTCCTCGGACAGGCCGCCCGCGTAGACGTCGGCCGTGTCGATGAAGTTGATGCCCGCATCGAGCGCCCGGCCGACCAGGCGCTCCGCGTCGTTCTGCTGCAAATCGCCGATCTGCCGCCAGATGCCCTCGCCACCGCCGAAGGTCATCGTGCCCAGACATAGTTCTGACACAAACACACCGGTACGGCCCAACTGGTTGTATCGCATCGCTGATGCTCCATCGTGAGTAAACGTAGAAGCGTCAAGCGTACTGCAATTGGTGGCGTCCGGCAGCGAGCGCAACAGCGTCGGAGTAGTCCATCCACCTGCGCGTATTTCAGGCAGCTTACGCGCTTTGGCGGCAGTGGCTGCCGGCGCGGCAAGCATTGCCGGTACACGAGACGACTGTGCAAAGCGCGCCTCAAACTACCGGTTCGAGCGGGAACGCACGGCCCAACACAGCGCGCAAACGCGGCAAAAACCTGCCAGACTCAGCATTAGCGCGCGCGAGCTCGACCAGGCGGCATCACAACAGGTAGCCATTACCCAGGCGCCATCGCGCGACTACTGGATATCCACACGCGTCGCCCCCAACTACACGAGCATGACTTCGGCCAAGACTACCGCCGCACTCGACGCGGCGCCTCGTTCCCGCAAGGCCCGCGCGACGGCGAGCGCCGCGCAAGCCGCCGCGCCGGGCGCGCGATCCGGATCCGCGCAGCGCGCGCTGGACGGCTTCCACCCGGCGGTCGCGGGCTGGTTTCTGAAAACCTTCGCCGCGCCGACCGACGCACAGACCGCCGCATGGCCGCCAATCCGCAGCGGGCGCTCGACGCTGGTCGCCGCGCCGACCGGCTCCGGCAAGACGCTCACTGCGTTTCTCTCCGCGCTCGACGATCTGGTCTCACAAGGGGTCGCGAACGGCGGCACGCTGCCGGACGAAACGCTGGTGGTCTACGTGTCGCCGCTCAAGGCACTGTCGAACGATATCCGCCTGAATCTGCAGATGCCGCTGCAAGGCATCGCCGCCGAACTCGCCGCGCTTGGGCTGCCGCCGCTCGAGATCCGGACCGCGGTGCGCACCGGCGATACCACGCCGCAGGAACGCAACGCGCTGAAAAAGCGCGCGCCGCATATTCTCGTGACCACCCCCGAATCGCTGTATGTGCTGCTCGGCTCCGATTCTGGGCGCCGCATGCTGGCGACGGTGCGCACGGTTATCGTCGATGAGATTCACGCGCTCGCCGGCAGCAAGCGCGGCAGCCATCTCGCGCTCAGCCTCGAACGGCTCGATGCGTTGTGCGGCCGGCGCTTGCCCCGCATCGGCTTGTCGGCGACGCAAAAGCCGGTGAGCGCGGTCGCGCGGTTTCTGGTCGGCGGCGCGAGCATCGACGACGCGACGCCGGCCGACTGCGCGATCATCGACGTCGGCCATGTCCGCGCGCGCGATCTCGCGCTCGAAATCCCGCCCGTGCCGCTCGAAGCGGTGATGGCCAACGAGGTGTGGGAGCGTGTCTACGACCGCCTCGCGGAGCTGGTCGCGCAGCATCGCACCACGCTGGTGTTCGTCAACACGCGCCGGATGGCCGAGCGCGCCGCGCGTCACCTGACCGAGCGGCTCGGCAAGGATGCGGTCGCCGCGCACCATGGCAGCCTGGCCAAGGAGCATCGCTTCGAAGCCGAACAGCGGCTCAAGCGCGGCGAGCTGCGCGTGCTGATCGCCACCGCGTCGCTGGAGCTCGGCATCGATATCGGCGACGTCGATCTGGTCTGCCAGATGGGTTCGCCGCGCGCGATCGCGCCGTTTCTGCAACGGGTCGGACGCTCGGGTCACCAGGTCGGCGGCATGCCGAAGGGCAGGCTCTTTCCGGCTTCGCGCGACGATCTGCTCGAATGCGCGGCGCTGCTCGATTGCGTGCGGCGCGGCGAGCTCGACGCGCTGCGAATTCCGCGCGCGCCGCTCGACGTGCTTGCGCAACAGATCGTCGCGGAAGTGTCGAGCGCCGAATGGAGCGAGGATGCGCTGTTCGAGATGGTGCGACGCGCCGCGCCCTATGCCGCGCTCGAACGCGAGCAGTACGACGCGGTGCTGCGCATGCTCGCCGAAGGCTATACGAGCCGCCACGGGCCACGCGCGGCGTACGTGCATCGCGACGCGGTGAGCGGCACGCTGCGCGGCCGGCGCGGCGGCAAGCTGGTCGCCGTCACCTCTGGCGGCACGATTCCCGAGAACGCCGATTACACCGTCGTGCTCGAACCGCAGGCGCTCAATATCGGCACCGTCAACGAGGACTTCGCGGTCGAAAGCCTGGCCGGCGACGTGTTTCAGCTCGGCAATGCGTCGTACCGGATTCTGCGGATCGAGAGCGGCCGGGTGCGCGTCGAGGATGCGCAGGGCCAGCCGCCGAACATTCCGTTCTGGCTCGGCGAGGCGCCGGGGCGCAGCGACGAACTATCGTTCGCGGTCGCGCGACTGCGCGAGCAGATCGAGCGGCTGTTGGCCGAGCGCGAGCCTGCGGCGCCCGCGCCGGCAGCGGCGGCGGCGGGCGCTGAGCCAGCGCCGGACGGCGCGGCGGCTCAGGCGGCACCGGCGGCCCGGACGAAAAGACGGCAGGCCAGCGCAGCGGCCCGAATCGTCGCCCAAGCCGCCGAGACGCAAGACGCCGCGGCAGGCGCCGCAACGATGTTGCCGGATCAGACCGTGCAAGCTGCCGACGCGTCGCCGCCGCAGATCGACCACGCGATCGCGTGGCTGGGCGAGCACCTGTCGCTGGAAGAAGCGGCCGCGCGCCAGATCGTCGAATACCTGGCGCGCGCCCGCGCGGCGCTCGGCGTGCTGCCGACGAAGAACACGCTGGTCATCGAGCGTTTCTTCGACGAATCGGGCGGCACCCAACTCGTGATCCATTCGCCGTTCGGCAGCCGCGTGAACCGCGCATGGGGGCTCGCACTGCGCAAACGCTTCTGCCGCAGCTTCAATTACGAGTTGCAGGCGGCAGCCACCGAAGACGCGATCGTGCTGTCGCTGACCGGCAGCCACTCGTTCGTGCTCGATGACGTATGGCGCTATCTGCATTCGAACAGCGCCGAACAGTTGCTGATTCAGGCGCTGCTCGACGCGCCGCTCTTTGGCGTGCGCTGGCGCTGGAACGCGACCACCTCGCTCGGCCTGCCGCGCTACACCGGCGGGCGCAAGACCGCGCCGCAGCTGCAACGCATGCGCAGCGAGGATCTGCTCGCGAGCGTCTTTCCGGAGCAGGCCGCGTGTCTGGAAAACGTCGTCGGCGAGCGCGAAGTGCCGCGTCATCCGCTGGTCGACCAGACCATCGACGACTGCCTGCACGACGCGATGGATAGCGTTGGCTGGCTCGCGCTGCTGCGCCGGATCGAGCAGGGCGGCGTGCAACTGGTCGCGCGCGACCTGCCGGCGCCCTCGCCGCTCGCCGCCGAAATCCTGAACGCGAAGCCTTATGCGTATCTCGACGATGCGCCGATCGAGGAGCGCCGCACCCAGGCGGTGCTGAACCGTCGCTGGACCGATCCGTCGAGCACCGACGATCTCGGCGCGCTCGACGCCGCCGCGATCGACAGCGTGCGCGACGAAGCGTGGCCGCAGGCACGCAATGCCGACGAAATGCACGAGGCACTGACGGGCCTCGCGTGCATCGCGCAGGCGGAAGCGAACGCGCACGAAGGCTGGCCGGCATTGCTCGCGGCGCTCGCCCAAGCGGGACGCGCGACGCGTCTGCCGCTCGCCGCAAGCGAGAGCGCCAACGCGACCCATGCCGATGCCGCGCTATGGCTGCCCGCCGAACGGCTCACCTGCTTCGAAGCGCTCTACCCCGCGATCCCGCGCGCGAGCTACGCGCCGCCGCTGAACGCGCCGAAGGGCTACACCGACAGCTGGAGCGCAGACGACGCGCTCGTCGACGTCCTGCGCGCGCGTCTGACCGGCTTTGGCCCCCAGACGGTCGACGCGATCGCGCAACCGCTCGGTCTGCCGGGCGGCCTGGTGGAACAGGCGCTGATCCGGCTCGAAGCCGAAGGCTACCTGTTGCGCGGCCGCTTCACCCCGCAAACGGCCGACGAGCAATGGTGCGAACGGCACCTGCTCGCGCGCATCCACCGCTATACGGTCAAGCGTCTGAGGCGCGAAATCGAGCCCGTCGAGCGGCACGACTTCATGCGCTTCCTGTTCGAATGGCAGCATCTGACGCCTGACACGCGTGCCGAAGGGCGCGATGCGCTGGCCGCCGCGCTCGATCAGTTGGAGGGATTCCAGGCCGCGGCCGGCGCGTGGGAGGAAGACATCCTGCCGGCGCGCGTGCGCGCGTACTCGAACGGTTCGCTCGACGAACTATGCCGCGCCGGCAAGATCGTCTGGACCCGTTTGACCGAGCGGGCACGCGGCGCCGCAGGACCGGTGCGCAGTACGCCGATCGTGCTGCTGCCGCGCGCGCAGTTGCGATCATGGCGCGCGCTGCTGGAGCCCGCACAGCAAGGGGAATTGTCGGCGCTCGCGCAAAGCGTGTACGACACGTTGGCCACGCACGGCGCGATGTTCTTCGACGAGTTGCTCGCCGAAGTGCGCGTACTGCGCATCGAACTCGAAAACGCGCTCGGCGAGCTGGTTGCGGCGGGACTGGCGAACTCCGACAGCTTCGCGGGCCTGCGCGCGCTGCTGAAACCCGTCGCCAAACGCAACACGTTTTCGAGCAGCCGGCGCGCGCGATCGAGCGCGCTTATCGGCGGCATGGACGACGCGGGGCGCTGGGCGCTGGTCAGCCGCCCCGCCGCTGGCGCGCTCGAAAATGCCCCGGAAAAAGCACTCGAGCGCCGCCGTCAGTTGCCGCCCGAAGTGCTCGAACACGTCGCGATGACGTTGCTGCGCCGCTACGGCGTCGTGTTCTGGCGCCTGCTCGAACGCGAGGCGGAATGGCTGCCGCCATGGCGCGATCTGCTGCGGGTTCTGCAACGGCTCGAAGCGCGCGGCGTGATCCGCGGCGGCCGCTTTATCAATGGGCTCGCGGGCGAGCACTTCGCGTTGCCCGAAGCGATTCCGCTGCTGCGCGGCGTGCGACGCCACCCGAACGAGGGTGCTTTTATCTGCGTGGCCGGGACCGATCCGCTGAATCTGGTCGGCACGCTGCTGGTCGGCGAACGTGTGCCCGCCGTCGCGGGCAATCGCGTGCTGTACCGCGACGGCGTGGCCGCGGCGACGCTGGTGGCCGGCAAGTTCTGGTTCGACGCGGCGCTCGACGCCGATCCGGCCGAACGCGAACGGGCGCGCGCGCTGCTCGCGCGGCGATTCTAACGGCTTCGCCGACGCGCCGTTTCTGGCCCGAAGACAAGCGCGCGCGGCGCGGCGCACCGGCTATTCACGATCATTAATGTTTATGCGCCCGAGTCGCTATGCTTCGATACAATGAGGCAGATTTACTTTGGTATGAGGAAGACTGTCTGCCGCCACCCGCCTTGACACGGATTGCCGGCACACTGCCCGGGGACTTCATGAGCGACGAGCAACACGACGTGCTTCACGCGCAGTTCGGCACGAGCAGCCCCAGCTGGCGTCTGTCGGCGGGCACCGACGCGCTGGAACTCCTGCCGCTCAACGGCGAGACGCCCGCCAGCCTCGCTCTCCCACTCGACCCGCCCCAAGCCGCGCTGATCCGCGGCCTGAGCGGCGTGACTTCGCATGTTGTCGTCGGCGTGCAACTGGCTGGCCGGCCACTGCGTCTGCATCTGGTCGGCAAGAAGCTCGATAGCGATAGCTGGGGCGGCACCGCGTCGGCCGATAACGACACGGAGTCCGTGGCGCGCGCGCTGCTGCACGGTCTTGCGTTTGCCGAACAGGTGGTCTCCGAAGTGAATTCGGTCGTCGTGATCGTCGACCGCCATGGCCGGATACAGCGCTTTAACCGGCTCGCGCAAGAGCTGACCGGCGTCAACGAAGAAGACGTCATCGGCCGCGACGTGTCGACGCTTTTTATCCCGTCCGACGACGATGCCGCGTCGAACCAGGCGCGCGCGAGCTATCTCAATCGCGGTGAATCGTACGAGATCGAACGGCGCATCGCGACGGTGCACGGCGAACGGCTCTTTCTGTTTCGCAACAAGTACGTGCGCAGCGGCAACGGTATCGAAGAGCAGTTCCTGATCTGCTCCGGCACCGACATCACCGAACAGCGGTTCGCTCAGAACCGGCTGATCGAGCAGGCCACCACCGACCCGCTCACCGGTCTCGCGAATCGCAATGCGATCCAGGACAAGATCCGGCTCGCCATCGAGCGCGCCGCCATCGGCGAAAACGTCGGCGTGCTGTTTCTCGATCTCGACAACTTCAAGAAGGTCAACGACCACTACGGCCATGTGTTCGGCGACCGGCTGATCTGCGACGTGTCGGATGCGATCCGCGCGTGCCTGAACCCTGACGACTCGCTCGCGCGGCTCGGCGGCGACGAGTTCATCGTGCTGGCGGCCAGAGGCACCGCGCATGGACTCGAAGACACCGCGCAGCGCATTCTCAACCGCATGCGCAAGCCGTTCGCGGTCGGGCTCGTCGAGGTCTATACCGGCTGTTCGATCGGCATCGCGCGCTTCCCGGAACACGGCGACAGCCTCGAATCGCTGATCCGTTCGGCCGATACCGCGATGTACGTCGCGAAGGACGAAGGCAAACGCACCCACCGGGTGTTTTCGCCGGACATGAACCGGCGCGTCGCCGAATTCATGTGGCTCGATACGAATCTGCGGCGCGGGCTGGAGGAAGGCCAGTTCGCGCTGCACTACCAGCCGAAGCTCGCGCTCGACACCGGCGCGGTGCAAGGCGCCGAAGCGCTGGTGCGCTGGAATTCACCGGAACGCGGCCAGATCATGCCGGTCGAGTTCATCCGTTATGCGGAGGAATCGGGGCTGATCGGCGTGCTCGGCCGCTGGGTGATGGAAACGGCGGCGAAACAGGCGGCCCGCTGGAAAGCCGCCGGCTACGATCTGCGCATCGCGATCAACCTGTCGGCGCGGCAACTCACCGACACCGCGGTGGTCCGGCATTTCAGCGAGGCGCTGCAGCGTGCGAATCTCGATCCGTGCCTGCTCGACCTCGAACTGACCGAAAGCTGCCTGATCGAAAACGAAGCGGCCGCGATCGAACTGATCAAGCAGTTTCGGCGGATCGGTGCGCAGGTTCACCTGGACGATTTCGGCACCGGTTACTCGTCGCTGTCGCAGCTCGGCCGTATTCCGCTCGACGTAATCAAGCTCGACCGAAGCTTCGTGCGCTCGATTCACGCAGATATGAAGGCGCAGGCGCTGGTGCGCTCGATGGTCGCGGTGGCGCAGGAACTGGATTTCCAGGTGGTCGCCGAAGGCATCGAAACGGAGGCGGAGGAAGCGTTCATGAAGGGGCTCGGCGTCGATTACGTGCAGGGCTTCCTGTACGGCAGACCGATGCCCGCCGCCGACTTCGAGCGCTGGCTGCTCGACAGACGCAGACTCAGGCTGATCGCCTGATCGCCTGATCGCCGGGCTTCGCGCGATGCGCTTGCCGGCCGTCGGCGCGAGCGGCAAGACCGGCAAGACCGGCAAACAGAAAGAGAATCAAACCGCGACGCTCAACCGGGCGCCCGGCCGACGCCCGAGCCCCGCTAAGCCAGAACGTAGGGCGCCTTTGCGATCACCTCGGCAACCGCTGCCGTCAACTTCTTGCCATACGGCACGTGCAGGAATTCATTCGGCCCGTGCGCGTTCGACTTCGGCCCGAGCACGCCGCACACCATGAACTGCGACTTCGGGAAGCCCGCCTTCAGTACATTCATCAACGGGATCGTGCCGCCCAGGCCCATGTAAGCGGCGTCGGCGCCAAAGTGCTGGCGCGATGCATCGCTGAGCGCGCTCGCCAGCCACGGTGCGACTTCGGGTGCGTTCCAGCCGCTTGCCGCCCCGGCGTCCGGCTTGAACGTCACCTTCGCGTTGTACGGCGGATCGAATTCGAGCAGCGCTTTCAGTTCGGCGACGGCCTTCTCCGCTTCGATCGTCGGAGGCAGACGCAGCGACAGCTTGAATGCGGTGCGCGGACGCAGCACGTTGCCGGCGTCGGCGAGCGCGGGCAAGCCGGCCGCGCCCGTCACCGACAGCGACGGACGCCACGTCGAATTGATCAGCGCCTCGCGCGGGTCGCTGGTGGTGGGCAGCACCTGACGGCCGTCCTGACCGCACGACCATGGCATTTTCTTCCAAACGTCGTCGCCGAGAATCTGCGCGGCGACTTCCGCTTCGCGCAGCCGGTCGGCCGGCACCGGGCAATGGAAGCCCTTGGGAAGCAGCGTGCCGTTCGCCGAATCTTCGAGACGGTCGAACAGTTGCCGCATGATGCGGAAGCTCGACGGCACAATGCCGCCGTAGACACCCGAATGGATGCCTTCGTCGAGTACCTGCACTTCGAGGTCGCCGGCCACCAGGCCGCGCAGCGACGTGGTGAGCCACAACTGATCGTAATTGCCCGCGCCCGAATCGAGACACACGACCAGCCCGACCTTGCCGAGCCGCTCGCGCAGCGCGTCGACGTAAGGCAGCAGATCGTAGCTACCCGACTCCTCGCAGGTTTCGATCAAACCGACGCAGCGCGGCCGCTCGACGCCTTGCGCGTCCAGCGCGGCGAGCGCCGTGAGGCTCGCATAGATCGCGTAGCCGTCGTCCGCGCCGCCGCGGCCATACAGCTTGCCGTTCTCGAACTTTGGCGTCCACGGGCCAAGATCGTTGCGCCAGCCATCGAACTCGGGCTGCTTGTCGAGGTGGCCATACAGCACGATGGTTTCGTCGCTGCCCGAACGCGTCGCGGCGGTTTCGAAGAAGATCACCGGCGTGCGGCCCGGCAGACGGATCACTTCGAGCTTCAGGCCGCGCACCGGCTGCTGCTCGGCCCATTGCGCGGCGTCGGTGATCACGCGCTCCAGATAGCCGTGCCGTGCCCAATCCGGATCGAACGCGGGGCTCTTGGCCGGAACCGCGATGTAGTCGGTCAGCGCGGGCACGATCTCGTCGTTCCATTTGCGCTCGACGAATTCGCGCAGCGTGTCCGGGTTCAGGCGTTGAGCCTGCAGGGTCGTGTCGTCGGTGCTCATGATGGGGTCCGTGGCGGTTCGGTTCTGGGAAACGATCATGATAGTCCCGATGCACGCCGGGCTGAAGCCCCGGGTCCGAACCGCCAAGGCTGAGCCCTTCTGCCACGTTACGCGCGAGGTCGGGCCGACAATCAATCGTTCGTTTCGACGCCATCGCGCGCGTGACGCGAGCCGCGCGCCTACCGCATGATCCAACGCGCGACCGGCTCGCCGAAGCTCGCGCGAAGCTTTCATTCGCGCGACAATCGCCGCTAAATCGGCGGATACGTCGCTGTTCGGGAGTGGTCATGGGTAGCAACGCGGCCGTTCAGGCCATCACCGCGGTGTTCGCATTGGCGCTGTATTTCCTGCCGGCGATTCTCGCGGATCGCCGCAGGCGCCACGATGTGCTGACGCTCGCGCTCTTCAATGCCTGTCTCGGCTGGACCGTGCTCGGCTGGCTGCTCGCTCTTTACTGGGCGCTGCAGCCGAATCCGCCGGAAAACTTCGCGGGCGACGTGATGCGGACGCGCAAAGCAGTCAGCCTGCGCGCGTTTTCGTCCGCGCTGATGCAGCGCGTGCAGCGACGCGCGACCGAGCGCAATCGCCAGAAGCGTTAATCCGGTTCGAATGGGGACGAGCGGCGGTTCAAGCGGGTGTGACGGCTTGTACACCGCACGGCGCAAGTTCGGTGCACGCGCGGTGCAAATTCAGGCGGGCGGAAAATTTCGAACGCGTAAACGATGTAGCGCAACGTTGACGTAGCGGTAATCAGACCGCGTTTCCGGCCGGCTCAGCCGCCTGTCAGGACGTATGAATCAGAACGCGATTCGCGCACGCCATCCGTCGAACGCGTACTGGCATAGAGCGCGCTCACGCGGCGCGTTCGATGCGATTCCACTGCACGGAGCCGGCGGGAATCGAGCGAGGTTCGGTGCGCACGTTCTGCGGCGCAAACATTTCCCGACGCAGCTCGCCGTGTTCGTCGAACCACTCGCAGATCAGCCAGTGACCGGGATTGAGTGCGACCGGACCCGCGTAGGTGACGGTCATGCGCGGTCCCCCTTCTTTCAACTTAACGACGTCGCCGACGGTGAAGGCGGCGGATGGTGTCTGAAATGCGTCAATGGTAGCGGTCAGCATATTGGTCCCCTATGTTGAGCGTTATTAAGTCATTGCGCCGGGCTTATCGACATCGACCTCTGAATGAACACTCTAAAAGTGGACAGAGATTAACAATTGAATTTAAAAGCGGCAAGCGCTTTTTATTGGTTCCCTTTTTCAGCGCTCGCCGAATATCCATTGAAGGGCGGGTGCTCCCAAGCCAACCAGGAGAATCCCGCAATTACGCTGCGCGGCTTGAAACTGTGCGTTACCGCACATACGCAAGTGTTACTGGACGGGGCTTTGCGCGCCGGTAGAAAATGCGTGCCGTTTTCGTCAGATTAAAAAATTGTGACGCGATGCCGCAGAAGTGTTTCAGCTTTGATACAAATCAAGTTTACCTGTGAACGCCCGCGTCGCCGGTAAATAACGGATCGCTAATATTCAGTTTTTGGTTCCGACGTGTGGTTGCGGGCAAATCTCGGGCAATGAAAACGATTTACCGAAGCCGCAATTGCAACGGCCTGTACTCGGGTTTGCCCGGCGCAGCACCAATTGCCGATGGCGCACTTGCAGCATGCGCAGGCGAGTAACACCAATCACCAATCAGCAACGCATTAACAGCGAGGTTGAGCGCAGACCGATCGCCAGACAGCGCCCGCTCCCGACGAAGCTGCTGGTCGCCCTGAACAGCAACGAAGCCCCGCACCGGGCGCGAAGCGAGATCGCGTAGCACGACCGGCGGCCCCGGCAGCGGAACCCGTGCGAGAAGCCAGCGGCGGCTGCCCCATCGCCGGCTCCTGTCGCGTGTTCGCCGCGCAATGTACGCAGCCCGCGAACTCAGGTTTCGAGCTT
This sequence comes from Paraburkholderia sp., assembly GCF_036488505.1. Classification (GTDB taxonomy): domain Bacteria; phylum Pseudomonadota; class Gammaproteobacteria; order Burkholderiales; family Burkholderiaceae; genus Paraburkholderia. The sequence goes on from NZ_DASXHN010000249.1 coordinate 13,492, forward strand.
CGCGTCCATCGTGATCGTCGCGTTTAGCACCTTCGACACCGGACAACCGGCCTTTGCGTCCGCGGTGGCCTTGTCGAATGCAGCCTTGTCGCCACCAGGAATCCTGACGGCCACGTCGAGATGCACCGCGGTGATCGTAAAGCCGCCGCCGTCCTTGTCGAGCGTAACGGTGGACGTGGTACCGATCCGCTCGGGCGTGATGCCGGCCTTGCCGAGTTCCGCCGATAGCGCCATCGAGAAACATCCCGCGTGCGCGGCGGCGATCAACTCTTCCGGATTCGTGCCGATGCCGTCCGCGAAGCGCGTCGAAAACGAATACTGGGTGTCCTTCAGGACGCCGCTGTCGGTGGAAATCGAGCCTTTGCCGTGTTGCAGGTCGCCTTGCCAGACTGCCGATGCGTTGCGCTTCATCGTTCTCTCCTGTGGGTGCCCGCCGTGCGTGCTGCGCGACCGAAGATGATGCCCGCCGCGGCGGTCCGCCCGGTGTGTCCGCGCTCAGGCATCGGCCGCAGATGCCGCGCGACCATGCAGGCGCGGGCGTGGACCGGACTTCATCATAGGCGCTTCCGGGCGCCGGCGTCGTGACAGTGACTGCCAGGACGCAAGCTTCGGACGCCGCGCTGACGGTGACGGCCTCCACGGCGCCGACGCCTCCGCATTCACCATCGTTCGATACGCGAGTACAACATGGGTTGTCAGATGCGACGACGCGGCGCGCAAACTACGAGCATGAAATTATCGGGCAGGAGGCGGGCAAGCTGGCGCCACACCAGGTGGAGGCGCTGATGGCGGAACTGCCGACTTCGTTTGACGAGCCGCGCCAACAGGTTGTCTATGAACTCGCGACGACACTCGCGCAGGCCCGTGAGGTACCCAATGGCATGTATCAAAGGGCGAAGTCGCTTTTGGGCGACGCAGGCATCGTCGATGTCACTGTATGGATGGGCTGGTTCACCCGCGCTCTAGGTTCGAAAGACGCGGCATTGGGTGTGTATGAGCTCGCTAAACGCTGCGGTGCGCCCGTTGCATTGAAAGACATCGGGATGTCCGTGGAAGACGTGCCGAAGGCCGCCGACATAGCCAGCTCGAATCCGTACTGGAATCCCCGTGAAATCGAACGGGACGCTCTGCTTGCCCTTCTGCAGGATGCCTTCGATGGCGTCGCACCACGCGCCGCAACGTCCTGATGGCCAGAAGAAAAGAAACGTGGTTTAAACACCTGAAATCGAAGTAAGGAGACGAAAATGAACTTCACTGTCTACTGCCTTGACCACCC
>NZ_DASXHN010000123.1:0-9924 GCF_036488505.1 Paraburkholderia sp.
TTACGCTCACCTTTCTTCGAGCTTCTCGAGAAATAGCGGGTTACAGAACCTTCCGCGACACGGCCTGACCGTTTAGCGGATTGCGCGAATCAAGTCTTGCTTGGAAGGACCTAAAACAGTGCACCCGGGGAGCATAGCACAGAACCACTAGCCCAGATAGCGGGCCCCATACCCCCAAACACCCGTAATGACAGGCGTTTCACGGGCGGCGCGGCATATCTTCGAGGTGCGCAACGGTGTTCTGTGAGAAATGGGGGCGAAGTGCGCGGGCGACGGCAAATGCCGGTCTCCGTGCGGGCCAGACGGTATCTCGCATATCACGCGGCTCGCCACGTTTTCGCGCGTCAGAAACGACGAAGCCACCCGAAGGTGGCTTACGTTTGCTTCCGCTCGCATGGGGTGGGCGGGTCGCTTGTCTGACCGCTTGCGTGTCGGCCTGGCTGCCCGCTTAGTTGCCGCCCACTAAGCTGCCCACTTACTCGCTCGTGACCTTGTTGCGGCTGGCGCTGCGGCGCTCGTGCTCCTTCAGGTGACGCTTGCGCAGACGAATCGACTGCGGCGTGACTTCGACCAGCTCGTCGTCGTCGATGAATTCAACCGCGTATTCCAGCGACATCTGGATCGGCGGCACCAGACGCACGGCTTCGTCGGTGCCCGACGCGCGCACGTTGGTGAGCTGCTTGCCCTTGATCGGGTTCACGACGAGGTCGTTGTCGCGGCTATGAATGCCGATGATCATGCCTTCGTACAACGCATCGCCCGGCGTCACGAACATGCGGCCGCGATCCTGCAGCTTCCACAGCGCGTACGCAACAGCCGCGCCGTCGTCCTGCGAAATCAGCACGCCGTTGCGGCGCTCGCCGACCGCGCCTTCCTTAACCGGTTGATAGGAATCGAACGTGTGGCTCATCAGACCGGTACCGCGCGTAAGCGTGAGGAATTCCGACTGGAAGCCGATCAAGCCGCGCGCCGAAATACGATATTCGAGACGCGTACGCCCCCGGCCGTCCGATGTCATGTCGAGCAGCTCGCCCTTGCGGCGGCCCAGTTCTTCCATCACGCCGCCCTGATGCGTGTCTTCCATATCGACGGTCAGGTTTTCGAACGGCTCGTGCTTGACGCCGTCCACTTCCGTCATCACCACGCGCGGACGCGACACGGCCAGCTCGTAACCTTCGCGACGCATGTTCTCCACGAGAATCGTCAGGTGCAGTTCGCCGCGGCCCGAGACTTCGAAGGTGGTTTCGTCACCGGTGTCTTTCACGCGCAGCGCGACGTTGTGGTTGAGTTCCTTCATCAGACGGTCGCGGATCTGGCGGCTCGTGACGAATTTGCCTTCACGGCCAGCGAGCGGCGACGAATTGACGAGGAAGTTCATCGTCAGCGTGGGTTCGTCGACGGTGATCATCGGCAGCGCTTCGGGCTGTTCCGGTGAGCAGATCGTCACACCGATGCCGATTTCCTCGATGCCGTTGATCGACACGATGTCGCCCGCCTCGGCCGAGTCCACCTGCACGCGGTCGAGGCCCTCGAACGACAGCACCTGGTTGATCTTGCGATTGAGGATCTCGCCTTCGGGACCCGAGCGCACCGCGACCGCCATGCCTGGCTTGATACGGCCGCGCGTGATGCGGCCGATACCGATACGGCCGACGTACGACGAATAGTCGAGCGACGTGATTTGCAGCTGAAGAGGCGCTTCCGGATCGGCCGGGCGGACCGGCACGTGCTGGAGGATCGCGTCGAACAGCGGACGCATGTCACCGTCGCGCACGTCCGGCGTGAGACCGGCGTAGCCATTCAGGCCCGATGCATAAACGATTGGGAAATCGAGCTGTTCATCGTTGGCGCCCAGCTTGTCGAACAGGTCGAACGTCTGGTTGATCACCCAGTCGACGCGTGCGCCCGGACGGTCCACCTTGTTCACCACGACGATCGGCTTCAGACCGAGCGCAAGGGCCTTTTTCGTGACGAAGCGCGTTTGCGGCATCGGGCCCTCGACCGCGTCGACGAGCAGCAACACCGAGTCGACCATCGACAGCACGCGCTCGACCTCGCCGCCGAAGTCGGCGTGCCCCGGCGTGTCGACGATATTGATGTGCGTGCCTTCGTACTCCACCGCGCAGTTCTTCGACAGGATCGTGATGCCGCGCTCCTTTTCGATGTCGTTCGAGTCCATCACGCGCTCGGCAACCTGCTGGTTGTCGCGGAACGTGGCGGTCTGACGGAGAAGCTGATCGACGAGCGTGGTCTTGCCGTGGTCGACGTGAGCGATGATGGCGATGTTGCGTAGGGCGCGGGTCATAGGAAACCTGAAGACAGTTGGAGTGCGCCACTTGCTGCCGCCTGCTTGTGCCAGCTGGGGACATAAACCCGGCAAGCCTGAATACGACAAGCCCAAAGCGCACTTTTGGGAACCCAACATTATAGCATGGCGAAATGATCCTTTCTGGTATTCCCCGATAGACCAACCCGCTTCACGGCGGCGCGTGCATCGCGGGAACATCCGCCGCGACGGCTTCCAGCACGCCTCTCTGCCGTCCGCTCAAGTGCGGCAGGCCTTTGGCTGAGCTGTAATAACGCTTGTCGCGTCAATCAACAGCCGACTATACTACTGCCTAGACAACCATTGCATTCGCACGAGAATCATGACGGAGCCGTCCACCGAACCCAGCCCGGACCTCAGCGAGTATCAACTCGGTGAAAGCGTGGGCTATCTCGTTTCGCGAGTGAAATCCACCCTTTCGAATCTGATTACGCAGCGCAGCATGGCCGAGTTGGGCATTACCAGCCAGCAAGGCAGCATCCTGTTCATGGTGGCCAGCGGCAAATGTCTGCTGGCGGCCGAACTGGCCCGTGAATACGGTATCGACGCAAGTGCCGTCACGCGGTTGATCGACCGGCTCGAAAAGCGCGGGCTGCTTACCCGGGTACGCAGCAATGAAGACCGCCGCGTCGTCCGCCTCGCTCTAACGCCGGAAGGCCACGCAATTGCCGCGCGCATGCCCGGCATCTTTAACGGCGTGCTCGACAGCCTGCTAAGCGGTTTCACACCCGAGGAAGTGGGCTTTCTCAAAAGCATGCTGCGCCGCGTGCTCGTCAATTCCGGCGAACAGACGGGGCTCTCCCGTGATGCCGCGAGCCACTCCGATAGCAAATCGTAAGAATAAGTTGCTGCGTCCACAAATATATTCCACTCAAGAGTCGAGCGATGAAATCCCTTTCTCTGTCCGCGTCCGCGCTTTCGAGCCGGGCCGCTGTCGCCGCCGCGGTGACAGCGTTCGCCCTTACGGGGTGCGCGAACTACTTTGGCGTGAAGAGCGACAAGCAGATCTCGTCGCCGGCGCAATACGAGGCGACCCAAAGCCTGCCCAACGAAGGCGGCCAGTGGCCATCGCTCGACTGGGCCAACCAGTTCGGCGACCCGCAACTGCCAAAACTGATCGCGGAAGCGCTCGACGGCAACCCGTCGATCGCGCAGGCGCAGGCGCGGCTCGCAAAAGCCTCGTCGTATATCGAAAGCTCGCGCTCGGCATTGTTCCCGAAAGTCAACGGCAGCTATTCGTGGACGCGTGAGCTGTTCTCCGCGAACGCCCTCTATCCTCCTCCGTATGGCGGCACGTGGTATAGCGAAAACAACGTGCTCGCAAGTGCGTCGTGGGATCTCGATCTGTGGGGCAAGAACCGCCAGCGCCTCGGTCAGGCGGTGTCCCAGCAAAAAGCCGCCGAGGCGGACATGCAGCAGGCGCGCGTGACGCTCGCCGCATCCGTCGCGAGCACCTACAACCAGCTCGCGCAGCTTTATGTGTTCCGCGACATTGCCGCGCGGGAGATTGCCAACCGCCAGGATGTCGGCCGCATCACCAACGACCGCGTGAGCGCCGGGCTCGACACCAACGTCGAAAAGCAGACGGCGGCCGGCAACGTGGCGACGAGCCAGTCGAACCTGACCGACCTCGATGGCCAGATCGCGGTCGTGCGCTACCAGTTGGGCGCGCTACTGGGCAAAGGCCCTGATCGCGGGCTGCAAATCGACAAGCCGACGCTGACCGCCGGCGACACGGTTACGCTGCCCGATAACATTCCCGCCGATCTCGTGTCCCGCCGCGCGGACATCGTCGCCGCGCGCTGGCAGGTCGAAGCCGCGATGCACGACGTGAAGGAAGCGAAGGCCGAGTTCTACCCCGACGTGAACCTCGCGGCTGGCTTTGGTTTCGACGCGTTCGGCTGGGGCCGCTTCCTGACTGCGTCGAGCCGTCAGATCCAGTTCGGCCCGGCGATTCACCTGCCGATCTTCGACGCCGGCGCGCTGCGCGCGCAGCTGAAGGGTCGCTACGCCGACTTCGAATTCGACGTCGCGAACTACAACCAGACGCTGATCAACGCACTGCAGGACGTATCGACCCAAGTGTCGTCGATCCGCTCGATCGACCGTCAGTCGGGCGACGCCCAGCGCGCGCTGGATGCGTCGACCAAGGCGTATCAGCTTGCCGTGGTGCGCTACAAGGCTGGCCTGTCGCCGCAGTTGCAGGTGCTGACCGCCGACGACAACATGCTCGCCGCCGAGCAGACCGTGGCGGGCCTGAAGATGCGCCGCCGGGCCTTGCAGATCGGCCTCATCAAGGCGCTGGGCGGCGGCTTCGACGCGACGCAGACTGGCCTCGTGGTGCCGACCGATGCACCGTCATCGGCGAAGGCCGCCAATACCGCCGCGAACTGAGCGCGCCCGTCCGAGCCCGCGCATACGCATACGCAAGAACAACCGAATAAACGACGACGTTCAAAAGCACCCGGAGCACATCAATGAGCACCCCCCAACAGCCCGCCACCCCGCCGCAATCCGCGAACACCGGCAAACGCAAGCGCATGATGACCCTGCTCGTCATCGTGATCCTGATCGCCGCGGTGGCATACGGCCTGTATTACTTCCTGGTCGCGCGCTTCCATGAAGACACGGACGATGCCTACGTAAGCGGCAACGTCGTGCAGATTACGCCGCAGGTCACTGGCACCGTCATCGCAGTCAACGCGGACGACACGCAGATCGTCAAGGCCGGCGATCCACTCGTGGTGCTCGATCCGGCCGATGCGCGCGTCGCGCTCGAACAGGCCGAGGCGAATCTCGCGCAAGTGGTGCGCCAGGTGCGCGGCCTGTTCGCCGACGATAGCCAGTACGAAGCGCAGGTTTCGCTGCGCCAAGCCGACCTGTCGCGCGCTCAGGACGACCTCAAGCGCCGTCTGACGGTCGCGCAAACCGGCGCGGTATCGCAGGAAGAAATTTCGCATGCCCGCGACTCGGTGAAGACCGCGCAGGCCGCGCTCGACGCAGCGAAACAGCAGCTCGCGGCCAACCGCGCGCTGACGGCGAACACCACCATCGCCGATCACCCGAACGTGCAGGCCGCCGCCGCGAAGGTCCGCGACGCCTACCTCAACCACGCGCGCAACACGCTTCCGGCGCCGGTCACCGGTTATGTCGCCAAGCGCTCGGTGCAGGTCGGCCAGCGCGTGTCGCCGGGCACCCCGTTGATGGCCATTGTGCCCCTGCACGACGTATGGGTCGACGCGAACTTCAAGGAAGTCCAGCTGAAGCACATGCGCATGGGCCAGCCGGTCGAACTGACGGCCGACGTCTACGGTTCGTCGGTGCCATACCACGGCAAGGTGGTCGGTTTCTCCGCGGGCACCGGTTCGGCGTTCTCGCTGCTGCCGGCGCAAAACGCGACCGGCAACTGGATCAAGGTCGTGCAGCGTTTGCCGGTGCGGATCGCGCTCGATCCGCAGGAACTCGAGAAGCACCCGCTGCGCATCGGTCTATCGATGCAGGCCGACGTGAACATCAAGGACGACTCGGCTGGCCAGCTCGGCAATGCGCCGAACACCTCATATCAGACCAACGTGTTCGACAAGTACGGCGCGGAAGCCGACGCGGTCATCGCGCGCATCATCGCGGAAAACGCTGGCCCGAACGGCAATCAGAAGTCGGCGCAAACCAGCGCGGCAGCGAAGCCGGCGGCGAAGAGCTGAGCGGCCCCGACGATTCATAAAAGGCTTTTTTAATGGCTCAGGCTCAGGCGCAAGTCCCTCATCCTCCGCTCGAGGGCGCGCAACTGGTAATCGGCACCATCGCGGTGTCGCTCGCCGTATTCATGAACGTCCTCGACACGTCGATCGCGAACGTGTCGATTCCGTCGATTTCCGGCGACCTCGGCGTATCGTCCGACCAGGGCACGTGGGTCATCACGTCGTTCGCGGTCGCCAACGCGATCTCGGTGCCGCTGACCGGCTGGCTCACCGACCGTATCGGTCAGGTGCGCCTGTTCATGGCGTCGATCATCCTGTTCGTGCTGTCGTCGTGGATGTGCGGATTGTCGCCGAACCTGCCGTTCCTGCTCGCGTCGCGGGTGCTGCAAGGCGCGGTGGCCGGCCCGATGATTCCACTGTCACAGACGCTGCTGCTCGCCAGCTATCCGCGCGCGAAGGCGCCGATGGCGTTGTCGATGTGGGCGATGACCACACTGATCGCGCCCGTTGCTGGCCCGATTCTCGGCGGCTGGATTTCCGACAATATTTCGTGGCCGTGGATTTTCTACGTCAACATTCCGGTGGGCATTCTCGCCGCCGCCGCGACGTGGATGATCTTCCGCAACCGCGATTCAGTCGTGAAAAAAGCACCGATCGACGGCGTCGGTCTCGGCCTGCTCATCGTCTGGGTCGGCTCGCTGCAGGTCATGCTCGACAAGGGCAAGGATCTCGACTGGTTCTCGTCGACGACCATCGTCGTACTGGCGCTCGTCGCGGTGATCGCGCTCGCGTTCTTTATCGTGTGGGAGCTGACGGCCGAGCATCCGGTCGTCGACCTGTCGCTGTTCAGCGGACGCAATTTCACCGGCGGCACGGTCGCGCTGTCGATCGGGTATGGACTCTATTTCGGCAATCTCGTGCTACTGCCGCTGTGGCTGCAGACAGATATCGGCTACACGGCGACCGAAGCCGGCCTCGTGATGGCGCCGGTCGGTGTGTTCGCCATTCTCCTATCGCCGATCACTGGCAAGATTCTGCCGCGCACCGACCCGCGCTATATCGCGACCCTGTCGTTTCTCATCTTCGCACTGTGCTTCTGGATGCGTTCACGTTATACCACCGGCGTCGATACCTACTCGTTGACGCTGCCTACGCTAATTCAGGGTATCGGCATGGCGGGCTTCTTCATTCCGCTCGTGTCGATCACCCTGTCCGGTCTGCCGGGCAACCGGATTCCCGCGGCTTCCGGCTTGTCGAACTTTGTGCGGATCATGTGCGGCGGTATCGGTACGTCGATCTTCCAGACCGCGTGGGAACATCGCACAGTCATGCACCACGCACAGTTGACCGAGCGCGCGAATGCGTACAACCCGGTGTTCGATCAGTCGATCCATCAGATGGGCGCCGCCGGTTTCAGCGAGCCGCAGGCGTATGGTCTGTTCAACTCGATGGTCTCGCAACAGGCCGCGCAACTGGGCGTGAATGATCTGTTCTTTATTTCGGCCGGTATCTTCATCGCTCTGATTGCGCTGATCTGGATCACACGCCCGGAACGCGCGGGCGGCGACGCGGGCGCAGCGGCAGCGGCGGCGCATTGAAGCGCTGTCTGTGAGACATCGCGTCGGCTCGGCCGAGCGCTAGACGGTATGAAAAAAGCGGGATCGCTAGCTGCGATTCCGCTTTTTTATTGAGCGCGGCAAGCGGGTGCGACGCTCACGATTCCACGTGCTCCGTATCGCTTTCTGACGTCACGACCAGACGCTCGGGCGCGAGCACGCCATCGCCGGGCTTCGCGACGCCAAGCAGCCGCCCATCGGCCGAATAGACCCTGACGCGCGACGCCTGCAGCGCGGTGCTGGTGATCTCAAGCGTGGAAAGCTTCAGACGCTGGCCGTGCGAAAAACGACGCGTATCGTCGTCGTTGAGGCAGACCTGCGGGAACGTCGAAAGCAACGCATCGACCGGTTGCAGCCATCGGTCGCGGGCGCTCTGGGTCGCGTCGGACAGCGCGTCCAGCGTGACCGCATGTTCGAGCGTCAGCGCCCCGACGCCAGTGCGCCGCAACGCGATCAGATGCGCTCCGCAACCAAGCGCTTCGCCGATATCTTCCGCGAGCGTGCGCACATACGTGCCCTTGCTGCATGTGACGCGAAACGTCACGTCCGTCAGCGCGCACGCGATCAATTCGAGCGCGGCGATCGTCACCTGGCGCGCTTCCCGCTCGACCGTCTGACCGGCGCGCGCGTATTCGTATAGCGGCTTGCCGTCGCGCTTGAGCGCCGAGTACATCGGCGGAATCTGCAGTATCTCGCCGTGAAACTGACGCAAAGCGGCCCGCACCGCCGCTTCGTCACACTCGACCGCACGGATGTCGACCGCTTCGCCTTCGGCGTCGCCAGTGGTCGTGCGAATGCCGACGCGCATCGTCGCCTCGTAGGTTTTATCGGCTTCCAGCAAGTCTTGAGAAAACTTGGTGGCCTCGCCGAAACACAGCGGCAGCAGGCCGGTCGCGAGCGGGTCAAGCGTGCCAGTGTGGCCCGCTTTTTTCGCCAGATAGAGACGCTTCGCGCGGATTAGCGCGTCGTTGCTCGACAGGCCGATCGGCTTGTCCAGTAGCAGGACGCCGTCTATCGCGCGACGCGGCACGCGGGGGCGTTGAGGTGCGGTCATGTCAGCGAGGCAAAGACTTCAGGGAATACCAAAAATGACGCCATGGGACGTTGGAAAAGTCACGGCAGCAGGCACTCAGTCGTCTTTCGCGCGGGTCGAGTTTGCTTCGTCGATCAGGCGCGACATCTCGACGGCCCGCTCGATTGTCTTGTCGTAGTGGAAATGCAGCGTCGGCACTGTATGGATGTGCAGGCGCTTGAACAACAGGTTGCGCAGATGGCCGGCCGCGTGCGTGAGCGCTTCGAGCGTCTGCTGCGGATCGCCCGTCAGCGTCGTGAAGTAAACCTTCGCGTGCGCGTAGTCGGGGGTCAACTCGACGCTCTGAAACGTGACGAGGCCGATACGCGGGTCCTTGACCTCGCGCAGCAGCTCCGACAAGTCGCGCTGGATCTGATCGGATATCTGCACGTTGCGATTGGGTGAAGAACGTTTTTTAGGCATGGTAGGGGTGATCCGGTCTGTCGGATGCAAAAAAAATTGTTCGCGCGCGCCGCGATTTTTACCTGTTCGATGCGGCGGCATCGCAGCGCTGCGCCATATAAATGACTCGCTGCCCCGTGGGCTCGACTAAGCCAGTTCCGGTCGAGTCAGGCGATCCTGGCGGTGGAACGACGAACCGACAGCCACCGGCTCAAAAACAACGGGCGGAGCGGGCGTCAAGCCCGTTCCGCCCGTTGTGCCGTGCCGCGTGAATTACAGCGTACGCGCGACTTCGGTAACCTCGAAGACTTCGAACTGATCGCCTTCGACGATATCGTTGAAGTTCTTGATCGACATACCGCACTCGAAGCCCTGACGGACTTCCTTGACGTCGTCCTTGAAGCGCTTGAGCGAATCGAGCTCGCCCGTGAAGATGACGACGTTGTTGCGCAGCACGCGCACCGACGACGAGCGCTTGACGAAACCGTCCGTGACCATACAGCCGGCCACCGCGCCGATCTTCGGCACCTTGAAGACCTGACGCACTTCAACCGTACCCGTCACGACTTCGCGCTTCTCCGGTGCCAGCATGCCCGACATCGCGGCCTTCACGTCATCCACTGCGTCATAGATGATGTTGTAGTAGCGAATATCGACGCCGTTGGACTCCGCCAGCTTGCGAGCCTGTGCATCCGCACGGGTGTTGAAGCCGATGATGACCGCCTTCGAAGCCGTTGCCAGGTTGACGTCGGACTCGCTGATGCCGCCCACCGCGCCGTGCACGATCTGCACGCGCACTTCGTCCGTCGA
>NZ_DASXHN010000290.1:0-15428 GCF_036488505.1 Paraburkholderia sp.
CTTGTTGCGCGGGCTGTACAGCAGGTTCGCGCGCGGCACGTGGGTCGCGCAGACCGGCTTGCACTTGCCGCAGCGCAAGCAGTCCTTGATCGACTCGGAAATCGCGCCGATGTCGGACTGTTGCATGATCAGCGATTCGTACCCCATCAGGCCGAAGCTTGGCGTATACGCGTTGCGCAGATCGGCGCCCTCGAGCAGCTTGCCCGCGTTGAAGCGGCCATGCGGATCGACGCGCTGCTTGTACGCGCGGAACTCGCCGATTTCGTCATCCGTCAGGAATTCGAGCTTCGTAATGCCGATGCCATGCTCGCCGGAAATCACGCCATCGAGCGAACGCGCGAGCCGCATGATGCGCGCGACCGCCGTATGCGCGTCCTGCAGCATCTCGTAGTTGTCGGAGTTGACCGGCAAGTTCGTGTGCACGTTGCCGTCGCCCGCGTGCATATGCAGCGCGACGAACACGCGGCCGCGCAGCACCCGCTTGTGGATCGCCTGAGCTTCTTCGAGGATCGGCTTGAATTCGCCGCCGTTGAAAATCTGCCGCAGTTCAGCGCGGATTTCCTGCTTCCAGGACACGCGGATCGTGCGGTCCTGCGCGAGATGGAATACGGTCGCGTCAGCTTGCGCGTCGACGCGGTCGGCGAATTTCTCGGCGAGCGATTCATAGCCCAGGCCGACCAGATAGTGCTGCGCCTCGCGCAACGACAGATCGAGCTTGTCGCGCAGGAATTCCCAGCGCGTGCGCACCCGCGCGAGCAGATCGAGCGCCTGTTGCACGCGGTCTTCGAGCAGCTCGGCGCTCGGGATTTCGTTCGCGTCGTCGCTCTTGCCGAGCGGCAGCTTGCCAGCCTTGAAGAACGCCTCGAGCGCGTCGACCAGTTGCAACTTATTCTTGATCGACAGCTCGATATTGATGCGCTCGATGCCGTCCGTGTACTCGCCCATCCGGTCGAGTGGGATCACGACGTCTTCGTTGATCTTGAACGCGTTGGTGTGCTTCGCGATCGCGGCCGTGCGGCTGCGGTCGAGCCAGAAGCGCTTGCGCGCCTCGGCGCTGACCGCAACGAAGCCCTCGCCGCTCTTGCCGTTGGCCATGCGCACCACTTCCGAGGTGGCCTGCGCGACCGCGTCCGCGTCGTTGCCGACGATGTCGCCAATCAGCACCATCTTTGGAAACGCGTTGCGCTTGCTCTTGGTCGCATAGCCGACCGCCCGGAGATAGCGTTCGTCCAGATGCTCGAGGCCCGCGAGCACCGCGCCGCCCTGGCGCGACGTTTCGAAGAGGTAGTCCTTGATCTCGACGATGCTCGGAATCGCCTCACGCGCCTGACCAAAAAACTCCAGACACACGGTGCGCGTATGCGCGGGCATCTTGTGCAGCACCCAGCGCGCGGACGTGATCAGCCCGTCGCAGCCTTCCTTCTGCACGCCCGGCAAGCCGGCGAGGAATTTGTCGGTGACGTCCTTGCCAAGGCCTTCCTTGCGGAACACGCGGCCTTTGATATCCAGCGACTCCTCGCGCAACAGCTTCTCGCCCGGCGCGTAGTTGCCGTCGAACCATTTCAGTTCGAAGCGCGCAACTTCGATGTCGTGGATCTTGCCCATGTTGTGGTCGAGACGCGTGACTTCGAGCCAGTTCCCTTCCGGGTCGACCATGCGCCACCACGCGAGGTTATCGAGCGCGGTGCCCCACAGCACCGCCTTCTTGCCGCCCGCGTTCATCGCGATATTGCCGCCCACACACGAGGCGTCGAGCGAGGTCGGATCGACCGCGAACACGAAGCCGGCCTGCTCGGCCGCCTCGGTCACGCGGCGCGTGACGACCCCCGCACCGGAGAAGATCGTCGCGACCTTCCGATCGACGCCCGGCAGTTCAGTCATCTCGACCGCGCCGAGCTGTTCGAGCTTTTCGGTATTGAGCACCGCCGAGAACGGCGTGAGCGGCACCGCGCCGCCCGTGTAACCGGTGCCGCCGCCACGCGGGATCACGGTGAGGCCCAGCTCGAAGCAGGCCTTGATCAGCCCGGCGATCTCCGCCTCGGTATCGGGCGTCAGCACGACGAACGGATACTCGACGCGCCAATCGGTCGCGTCTGTCACATGGGAGACCCGCGACAGCCCGTCGAACTTGATGTTGTCTTTTTCGGTGACCTTGCCGAGCACGCGGGTCGCGCGGCGGCGCAGATCATAGGTTTTCTGGAATTCGCTCGCGAATTCGTCGATCGCGCGGCGTGCGGCCTGCACCAGCGTCTCGACGCGCACGGCGCGCTCGATGCCGGCTTCGTCGCCGTGGTCGCGCAGATCGGCGCGACGGCGCTTCTCGATTTCGGCAAGGCGGTGATGCAGCGCCTCGATCAGCATCGCGCGGCGCTTCGGATTGTCGAGCAGGTCGTCCTGCAGATACGGATTGCGGCGGACCACCCAGATGTCGCCGAGCACTTCGTACAGCATCCGCGCGGAGCGGCCGGTGCGGCGTTCCGCGCGCAACTCGGCGAGCGCGTCCCACGCGTCGGTGCCGAGCAGACGGATGACGATTTCGCGATCCGAAAACGATGTGTAGTTATAGGGAATTTCGCGCAGGCGCGCTTCGGGATCGGCGGCCACCGCAGCGGCGGCGCCGTGCGGATCGAAAACTTGAGGTGCGTTCATGTTTTGGACGACTCTGTAGGTCAACCGGGCGCGCTCGTCGCGAGGCGCAGGCTGACGATGCGCGTGGGGCGCAATGTCTGGAAATTCTTCTAGGGGAGCGAAACGGCCGCCGGTGGAACCACGTCGAACGTTTCGCGGCACTCAGATGCAGCTACACGATCGTGCGTGACGGACATGACGCTCCGCCGCGGGACGAGATTCGCGCGAGACGGGCATCAGGTGGGCGCTCCGAGGCTGCCAGTGCATCTTCCGATCCTTGTTCCAAAACGAAATTCTACCGCATCATGCTGCGTTGCGTTGATGGCGGAAGTGCGAACGGCAGCGGGGATTCCGGCGTTTTTCTCGTGACTCGGGAGGAGTTTAGCGATCGCGCTATATACCGACCGGACGGTCGAATGAGCTCCGATCGAAGCAACACGAAACGGTCGTGCGAGCCAAGCCACCCGGCCTCGACGCAACGCCGGGTAAGGCCAGAGTGCGCACCGTTGGCGCTATCATGACGCTTTCCCGTCTCATATGGCGCAGCGCGTCACCCGCATGGCTTCCCACGACTACCTGAAAAAGACCCTGACCGCGCGCGTCTACGACGTGGCGCGCGAGACCGAACTCGAACGCGCGCCGAACCTGTCGGCGCGCTTGCGCAATCCGGTTTATCTGAAGCGCGAGGACAACCAGCCGGTGTTCTCGTTCAAGCTGCGCGGCGCTTACAACAAGATGGCGCATATTCCGGCCGATGCTCTGGGACGTGGAGTGATTACCGCGTCGGCGGGCAATCACGCGCAAGGCGTCGCGCTATCGGCGGCCCGCCTGGGGGTCAAGGCGATCATCGTCGTGCCGGTGACGACGCCGCAGGTGAAGGTCGACGCAATCCGCACCCACGGCGGCCCGACCGTCGAGGTCGTGCAGTCCGGCGAATCGTATAGCGATGCGTACACGCATGCGGTGACGTTGCAGCAGGAGCGCGGGCTGACCTTCGTGCATCCGTTCGACGACCCGTACGTGATCGCGGGCCAGGGCACCGTCGCGATGGAAATTCTGAGCCAGCACCAGGGACCGATTCACGCGATCTTCGTGCCGATCGGCGGTGGCGGTCTCGCGGCGGGTGTGGCCGCGTACGTGAAAGCGGTGCGCCCCGAGATCAGGGTGATCGGCGTGCAGACCGACGATTCGTGCGCAATGGCCGCGTCGCTGAAAGCGGGCGAGCGCGTGACGCTCAACGAAGTGGGGCTGTTCTCCGACGGCACCGCGGTAAAGCTGGTCGGCGAGGAAACCTTCCGGCTGTGCAGCGAATATCTCGATGAAGTGCTGCTCGTGAATACCGATGCGCTGTGCGCCGCCATCAAGGACGTGTTCCAGGACACGCGCAGCGTGCTCGAACCCGCGGGCTCGCTCGCGGTGGCCGGAGCGAAGCAGTATGCGGAGCGCGAGGGCATCGAGAACCAGACGCTGATCGCGGTCACCTCGGGCGCGAATATGAACTTCGACCGCATGCGCTTCGTCGCCGAACGCGCGGAAGTCGGTGAAGCGCGCGAGGCGGTGTTCGCGGTCACGATCCCCGAAGAGCGCGGCAGCTTCAGGCGCTTTTGCGAACTGGTCGGCACGCGCAGCGTCACCGAATTCAACTACCGGATCGCGGATGCGAATTCTGCGCATATCTTCGTCGGCGTGCAGATCAGGAATCGCAGCGAGTCCGCGCAGATCGCGGGCGCCTTCGAAGCACACGGTTTCGCGACCGTCGACCTGACCTTCGATGAACTGTCGAAGCAGCACATCCGTTATATGGTCGGTGGCCGTTCGCCGCTCGCGCACGATGAGCGTCTGTTCCGCTTCGAGTTTCCGGAGCGGCCGGGCGCACTGATGAAATTTCTGTCGTCGATGGCGCCGAACTGGAACATCAGCCTGTTCCACTACCGCAATCAGGGCGCCGATTACAGCTCGATCCTCGTCGGTATTCAGGTGCCCGAAAACGACAACGACGCATTCGACCGCTTTATCGAGACGCTGGGCTACCCGTGCTGGGAAGAGACGAAAAACCCCGTGTACCGCCTTTTCCTCGCCTGATTCCTCCGAACCGGAACGCACCGATGGCGCTTTCGCTTGCCGACAAACTGGTGGTCGCAATCTCGTCGCGTGCGCTGTTCGACTTCGAGGAGGAGAACGGCGTCTACGAGGCGGGCGACCTGCGCGCGTACGAAACGTTGCAGCGCGAACGGCTGCACGTGCCCGCAAAACCCGGCGTCGCGTTTCCGCTGATCCGCAAGCTGCTCGCGCTGAACGCCGCCGGCCATCGGGTCGAAGTCGTGATCCTGTCGCGCAGCGATCCGATCAGCGGCCTGCGCGCATTTCATTCGTGCCGCGAGCACGGCCTGACGATCGAGCGAGGCGTGTTCACGCGCGGGCGCGCGCCGTTCGGTTATCTGAAGCCGCTCAATGCGTCGCTGTTTCTGTCGGCGAACCAGCAGGACGTGCGCGACGCGCTCGCCGCCGGTTTTCCGGCCGCACGCGTGTTGCCGGAATCGGCGAAAATGGCGAGCAAGTACCCGGACGAAATCCGCATCGCGTTCGACGGCGACGCCGTCCTGTTTTCCGACGAAGCCGAACGCATTTTCCAGCAGGACGGCCTGCGCGCGTTCGTCGGTCACGAGATCGACAACAAGCACCTGCCGCTCGCGGACGGGCCGCTGAAGCCGCTGCTCGAGGCGCTGCACCGGCTGCAAAAGCTCGCGGACGCTGCCGCGCCGATGCGGATTCGCACGGCACTGGTGACGGCCCGCTCGGCGCCCGCGCATGAGCGCGCGATCCGCACCCTGATGGCGTGGAATATCGAAATCGACGAAGCGATGTTCCTCGGCGGCCTCGACAAGAGCGCATTCCTGCGCGAGTTCGAGCCGGACTTTTTCTTCGACGACCAGCTTGGCCACTGCGAATCGGCCCGCGTCGTGACGGCGACCGGGCATGTGATGAGTGGCATCGTGAACGCATCATGACACCCGAACAATCCCCGCTGGGTAAGTCCTCGACTTACACCGAACAATACGACCCCTCGCTGCTGTTTCCGATTGCGCGCGTCAATGCGCGCAAGGCGATCGGCATCGGCGCGCGCCTGCCGTTTTTCGGCACCGACATCTGGAACGCGTACGAGCTGTCGTGGCTGAATGCACGCGGCAAGCCGCAGATCGCGGTCGCGACGTTCATCGTGCCGGCCGACTCGCCGAATATCGTCGAGTCGAAGTCGTTCAAGCTGTATCTCGGCTCGTTTGCGCAGACGGCTTTCGAATCGACTGAAAGCGTGCGCGATACGATCAGGCGTGACGTGTCCGCATCGTGCGGCGCGACGGTGTCGATTCATCTCGCGACCCCGCACGAATTCGGCAAGCTGCGGATGGAAGAATTCGACGGCTTGTCGCTGGACCGGCTCGATCTGGAAGCCAGTGTGTACCAACCGGACGCGTCGCTGCTGAGCGCCGCCCACGACGAAGCGCCGGTCGAGGAAACGCTGGTCTCGAACCTGCTGAAATCGAACTGCCCGGTGACAGGCCAGCCCGACTGGGGCAGCGTGCAGATTCACTATGCCGGCCCGCAGATCGATCACGCGGGGCTGCTGCGCTACATCATCTCGTACCGTAATCACACGGGCTTTCACGAGCAGTGCGTCGAACGGATCTTTGTCGACATCATGAAAGTCTGCAAGCCGATGAAGCTCGCGGTGTACGCGCGCTACACGCGACGCGGCGGGCTCGATATCAATCCGTTTCGCACCAACTACAACCTGCCGTTGCCGGACAACATGCGGCTCGCGCGCCAGTAAGACAGCGGTAAACGCGCGAGGGGCGCCGCGGGCCATCACAGCCCGCGGCGCCCCCGGCGCGTGAAAGCCCGCTCAGCTAGCTCAGGCCGCCGGCTTCTTGTAAGCGACGCAATCCACCTCGACCTTGCAGTCGATCACCATCGACGACACCACGCACGCACGTGCCGGCGGGTTCTCGCCGAAGTACTCGCGGAACACCTTGTTGAACGACGCGAAGTCGCGCGGATCGTCGAGCCACACGCCGCAGCGCACGACGTGCTCAGCGCCGTAACCGGCTTCCTTCAGGATCGCGAACACGTTCTGGATCGCCTTGTGCGATTGCTCGACGATGCCGCCGTTGATCACCTCGCCATTTTCCATCGGCGTCTGGCCCGACACGAACAGCCAGCCGTCCGCCTCGACCGCACGCGCGAACGGCATCACCTGACCGCCCGTACCTTTTCCGCCTTCAACGCCATATCGCTTCATCGTCACACTCCTTAAAAGTCGGGCACGTCCGCGGCGCCCTCGCCGCGCGTGCCGCCATCAATCGATCGAAAAAATCAGAACCCGCCGTGCGCGTCGCCTTTCGACGGCGCGCCGCGCGCGACGAACCGGCCGGCCCGCTCGCCCGTCACCGCGCCGTCGCGATACGACAACACGCCGTTGACCCACACCGCGTCGATGCCGGCCGCCGGCTGCTGCGGCTTGTCGAACGTCGCGACGTCGAGCACCTTTGCCGGGTCGAACAGCACCAGATCAGCGTGATAGCCGACCTGCACCTCGCCGCGCTGCGCGAGACCGAAGCGGCGCGCCGACAGGCTCGTCATCTTGCGCACCGCCTCTTCGAGCGGCAGCAAGCCCGCGTCGCGCACATAGTGGCCCAGCACGCGCGGAAACGCGCCCCACAGCCGCGGATGCGGCAGCGGATCATTCGGCAGCCCGTCCGAGCCCACCATCGTCGCCGGATGCGACAAAATGCGCCGCACGTCGTCCTCGGACATGTTGTGGTACACCGCACCCGCCGGTTGCAGGCGCTTACCCGCTTCCTGCTGCGACACGCCCCACTCGGCCGCGACTTGCTTGATCAGCTTGCCGGCCATTTCCGGATGCGGCTCCGACCACGTGATCGTGATGTCGATGTCGCCGGTCACCTGCTTGAGGTCCAGCGTCGACGAGCTGCGGTTGTACGGATAGCAGTCGCAACCGACCGGCTGCGTGCCGCGCGCACCTTCGAGCGAGCTCAGCACCTCGACACTGCGGCCCCAGTTCGACGGCCCCGCGCACTTCAGATGCGAGATCACGACCGGCACGCGCGCATGGCGGCCGACGCGGTACGCCTCGTCCATCGCGTCGAGAATCGCGTCGAATTCGGTTCGCATATGCGTGGTGTACAGCGCGCCCGCGGCGGCGAGCGGCTCGGCGAGCGCCATCACTTCCTCGGTCGGCGCGGAAAACGCCGAACCGTACGCGAGCCCCGAGCTGAGACCCAGTGCGCCGTGCGACAGCGCTTCTTCCAACTGCGCGCACATGCGTTCGATTTCCTGCGCAGTCGCCGCGCGATCGAGCCGGTCCATCTGGTTGTTGCGCAATGCCGTGTGGCCGATCAGCGCGCCGACGTTGACCGCCGGGCGCGCGGCGTTCACTGCGTTCACGTAATCGGCGAAGCTCGGGTACTGGAACGCGTCGCGCTCGCCGAGCAGATTCATCGGATCGGGCGGATCGCCTTTGAGCGACACCGGCGACGCACTGATGCCGCAATTCCCGACGATCACCGTCGTGACTCCCTGGGTAATCTTCGGCAGCATCTGCGGCGCGCGGATCACGTGGGTGTCGTCATGCGTATGAACATCGATAAAGCCCGGCGCAAGCGCGCAGCCGTCGGCTTCGATCACCTCTTCGGCGAGCCAGTTCGACAGATTGCCGATCGCGGCGATGCGCCCGTCGCGGATCGCGACGTCGCGCTCGACGGGCGGTGCGCCGGTGCCGTCATACAGCTGCGCGCCGACGATCAGCGTGTCGGCGGCTTCGGGGTGCGAATGCATGGATCAGTCTCCTAACGGTTGTCGATCGCCGCCGCCACGGTGTGCGTCGAGCGCGTGCTTCATGCGGCGCAGCAATTCGCGGCTTTCGTCGCCCTGGCTGACGGCAAGTTCGGTGACGAGTACATCGAGCGCCATCATCATCGCGTAACGGGATGATGACGGCTTGTAGATAAAGTCCGTTTCGAACGCGACGATCGGAATCACCCAGTCGGCGAGTCTCGCCAGAGGCGACGCGGGCGCGGTCAATGCCACCACGGTCGCGCCATAGCTGCGCGCGATCTTGCAATTCTCGACCATCTCGGGTACGCGGCCGGTGGTGGATAGCGCGACCACCACGCACTCGCGCGACACGGTGCTCGCGACCATCCGCTGCAACAGCCCGTCCTGATAGGTTGCAACCGGCCGGCCGAGACGCACCAGGCGAAAGCGCATTTCGTCGGCGAGCGCGGTCGAGCCGCCGCCCATCCCGAACACGTAGATCATCCGCGCGGCGAGTAAGGCGGCGGCGGCCTCCGCAAGCGGCGCCTGACGCAGCAACTGGTGGTTGTGCGCAAGCGCGGTTTGCAACTCGTCGAATACGCGCGTCGCGATCGGCTCGGGGGCATCGCGTGCTCCGTTGCGCTCGAGAAAGCGCTGACCGACCGCCGCCGCCTGCGCGAGCCGCAGCTTCAGTTCGCGCACGTCGCGGCAGCCGACCGCCTTCGCGAAACGAGTGACCGTGGCGATACTGACCTCGGCCTGCTGCGCCAACGCGCCGATGCTCGCGCGCGACGCGCCGGTGAGATCGTCGAGGATCAGCGCGGCAACCTTGCGTTCGGCCGAGCGCAACTCCGGCGCGCATTCGGCAATGCGCGCGACGATGTCGAAATCGAGCGGTTCGGCGCTACGGTTCATGGCGGGCTGTGGGCCTTCCGGCGGGGCCGCGCGGGTGGCCGGAAAGCGCCGCGAAAGCCGTGGTATTAAATAACATTTCTCCAGACATCGTACTTTCGGTAACATAGGAAAGTCAAATCTGCTGCATTTAACCGGTCGATGGAGCGCGGAGACATGAAAGTTACAAACTATCAGGGAGCGACGATTGATCCTTATAGCAAGGGCTTGGGCATCGTTCCGGGCGCCAGCATCCAGTTGACGGACGCGGCGCGCCTCGAGTGGAACCTGCTCGACGAGGACGTGAGCCTGCCGGCCGCGGTGCTGTACGCGGATCGTGTCGAGCACAACCTGAAGTGGATGCAGGCATTCGTCGCCGAATACGGCGTCAAGCTCGCGCCGCATGGCAAGACCACGATGGCGCCGCAGCTGTTCCGCCGCCAGCTCGAAACCGGCGCGTGGGGCATCACGCTCGCCACCGCACACCAGGTGCGCGCCGCTTACCACGGCGGCGTATCACGCGTGCTGATGGCCAACCAGCTGGTGGGCCGCCGCAACATGACGATAATCGCCGAATTGCTGAGCGATCCGGAGTTCGAGTTCTTCTGCCTGGTGGATTCGGCCGAAGGCGTCGAACAGCTCGGCGAATTTTTCACGGCGGTGAAGAAGCCGCTACAGGTGCTGCTCGAACTCGGCGTGCCCGGCGGGCGCACTGGCGTGCGCGACGAAGCGCAGCGCGATGCGGTGCTCGACGCGATCGCGCGCTATCCAGATGTGCTGAAGCTCGCCGGCGTCGAGTTGTACGAGGGGGTGCTGAAGGAAGAACACGAGGTGCGCGCGTTTCTGCAACGCGCGGTCGCGCTCACGCGTGAGCTGGTCGACGGGGGGCGCTTCGCGCGTTCGCCGGCGGTGCTGTCCGGCGCGGGGTCGGCGTGGTACGACGTGGTCGCGGAAGAATTCGCGCAAGCGACCGAAGCTGGCAAGGTCGAGGTCGTGCTGCGCCCCGGCTGCTATCTGACCCACGACGTTGGTATCTATCGCAAAGCACAGACAGACATCTTCAAGCGCAATCCGGTCGCGAAGAAAATGGGCGAAGGGCTGCTGCCGGCATTGCAATTATGGGCGTACGTGCAGTCGATTCCCGAGCCCGATCGCGCGATCATCGGTCTGGGCAAGCGCGACTCCGCGTTCGACGCGGGGATGCCGGAGCCGGCCCGCCACTACCGTCCGGGCACCGACGCGCCGCGCGATATCGCCGCGAGCGAGGGTTGGGAAATTTTCGGCCTGATGGACCAGCACGCGTATCTGCGGATTCCCGCGGGTGTCGATCTGAAGGTGGGCGACATGATCGCGTTCGACATTTCGCACCCGTGCCTGACCTTCGATAAATGGCGTCAGGTGCTGGTCGTCGATCCGCAGTATCGCGTGAAGGAAGTGATCGAGACGTTCTTCTGATAAGAACGCGCTTTTCTTGACGCGCGAGGTGTAAAAAAACGGCGGAGAGCCATTGGCTCCCCGCCGTTTTTTATTGCCGCGCGCGCAATACGCGGCGCGAATCAGGTGCGCGGCGCAGCGTCATCGCTCGCCGCTTGCGGCGCTGCCACGGCGGCGCCGCTCGTGGCGACCGCCACTTCGCTGATCCGCGCCTCGAGCATCTTCAGCGCGCTCGACAGCGCGCCCAACGCTTCGTCCGGCAATCCCGCCATCGTGTCGTGCAAAAACGCGTTGCGGCGCGGCAGGCTTTCCTCCGTCGCCGCCCGTCCCACCTCGGTGAGGCGCACGTTGGTCACGCGGTTATCGCGCGTATCCATGCTGCGCGCAATCCAACCCATCCCTTCGAGCGCCTTCAACTGCCGCGTGAGCGCGCCCGGGTCGACGCGCAACCGCTCGACGAGCCGCTTCTGCGACGACTCGCCGCCCTGGTCGTGCAGCGCCAGGAGAATCCGCCAGCGCGGCAGCGGATGGCCCACCTGAGCCTCGAATGCCGACATGAATGTGCGGTACGTGCGGCCGAATTGCTGCATCACCGCGACGCGGTCCTGTTCTTCCATGATCCTTCCGTCAAACATCAAGTCCCAAGATCAGTCCGCGTGAATCACCGGTTCGAGCTTGCGCTGCAGCTTGATCGGCGGCACACGGCGACATTGCCATACCGATACGACAGCGATCACCGCGGCCATCGCGATACCCAGGTGAATCGCGCCGACCAGCGCCTCGCGCGCGCTTTCGAGCAGCATCGCGCCGTCATGTCCGGCGTGCGTCAACTGGTTGACGAGCGTGGTCTGCGCATCGCGGTTGATCAGGATCTGCGGATCACCGAGATCGGCGAACCAGTGCGACGCGTCCGCGTTTTCCAGCGCACCTTGCACGCCGCTGCGGTACATGTGGGTGACGAGCGTGCCGGTCAGCGCCGTGCCGAGCATGCCGCCGATCATCCGCAGCGACTGCAACAGCGCGGTCGCGATACCGAGGTGTTCGCGACCGGCCGTTTGCTGCGCGAAGATGGTCAGGTTCGGCATCACGAAGCCGAGCCCCAAGCCGCCGACCACCATGAACGACGTCAGCGCCCAGTGCGGCATCGCGCGGGTGGCAACGACGACGCCCAGGCATGCCAGCGCCATCAGCGCAAAGCCGATGTACAGCATCAGGTTCGGACTTTTCACGCGCGGCACGATACGCCCGTTGGCGATACTGCCGATCGTCATGAACACGACCAGCGGCGTGATGACCAGCCCCGCTTCCTTCGGCGACATCCCGAAGCCGCCCTGAAACAGCAGCGGCGCATAGAACAGCAGCGAGAACATCGTAAAGCCGCCCAGCACAGCCAGCGTGAACAACGCGGCGAGACTGCGGTTGCGGAACATGTCGACCGGCAGAATCGCGGTCGGGCAACGCTTTTCCCACTTCCACAACGAGACGGCCGATGCGACGCTCAGCGCGAGCAGCGCCAAAGCGCTGAGCGTGACGCCGTGCTTCGGCAGCAATTCGACGAACAATTGCAGCGAGCCGAGCGCCACCGCGATCAGCGCCGCCCCTGGCCAGTCGAGCCGCATCTTGCCGCTATGTTCGACGTGCCGCAAATGCGGCAGAAAACGCCAGACGAAAAACAGCGACACCAAGCCGACCGGCAAATTCACGTAGAACACCGAGCGCCAGCCGTAGTACTGGGTGAGAAAGCCGCCCAGCGACGGCCCGATCGCATTCGCGATACCGAACGCGGAACTCATCAGGACCTGCCAACGCAGACGCACGACGGAGTCGGGGAACAGATCGGGAATACATGCAAACGCGGTGCCGACCAGCATGCCGCCGCCAATGCCCTGCAAGCCGCGCGCGAGCACCAGGAACGGCATGCTGTTAGCCGCGCCGCACAGCACCGACGCGCCGGTGAACACGACGATCGACGCGATCACGAACGGTTTGCGCCCGTAATAGTCGCCGAGCCGGCCGAAAATCGGCACGGTGATCACCGAGGTCAGCAAGTAGGAAGTGGCGACCCACGCATACAGTTCGAAGCCGCGGAGTTCGGACACGATGGTTGGCAGCGCGGTGCCGACCACGGTCTGATCGAGCGCGACCAGCATCGCGACGAATGAAACGCCGAGCATCGCCAGCAGGGATTCGCGGAAGGGTAAAACTTGCCCACTCGAATGGTGGGCTGCGGTATGGACAGCCATTATTGATGGAGCAACGGTTGACTTGTCAAAAGATTTCAAATGATAGCACGATGTGGGACTCAAAGCGGCAGGCTCCGACGCATTGTGTGCGCCGGTACACTGAACGGACGCGCTCAAGCCACGACGACATCAGGGAGGCCCATGCAGCCGAGTTCGCTTACAACACCATCTTTAGCGGAGCAGGACCTGAACGCGCTGCGGCGCGCGAAACATCAGCTCGAGAGCCCTGCGCTCGCGATGAAGCTCGCGAGCATCGTCGGCGCGCCGATCGAAAAGCTGCTGTCGCGCATTCCCGCATTCGCCAACGAAAAGGTCGCCGATGCGACGCAGGCGGCACTGCGCAAGTGCCTGTCGATCGCGCTTCGCACACTAGGCCGGCGCAACGACGCGAAGTTGCTCGCGCCCGACAAGCCGAATAACCTGCTGCACAAATTCGCGGTGGCGACCACCGGCGCGGCCGGCGGCGCGTTTGGACTGCTCGCGTTGCCGGTCGAACTGCCGGTCACGACCACGCTGATGTTCCGCTCGATCTGCGATATCGCGCGCAGCGAAGGCGAAGATCTGAGCTCGGTCGAAACCCAGCTGCAATGTCTCACCGTGCTCGGCATGGGCGGCACGTCCAGCGAGGACGACGACGCCGATCTCGGCTATTTCTTCATGCGCGGCGCGCTGGCGCAGGCGGTGTCGAAGGCGTCGTCGGAAATTGCCAGCAAGGGCTTCAGCGCGCACGGCTCGGCGGCACTCCTGCGCCTGCTCAACGCGATCGCCGCGCGCTTTTCGGTGCAGGTCAGCGAACAGATCGCCGCCAAGTCGATTCCAGCGATCGGCGCGGTGCTCGGCGCGATGGTCAATACGGTCTTTATCGACCACTTCCAGCAGGTCGCGCATGGGCATTTCACGGTGCGGCGGCTCGAGCGGCAGTACGGGCAGGCCGCGATCGAGGCCGCCTACCGGACGCTCGACGTCACGCCCGACGCCTGAGCGGCCTGGGTGGCGCGGCTCGTCGCGCGCCGCACGAATGCGGCTGAACGGTCGAGCGCGCGGTTCGCCTCCGGCATGAACGGCGCGAACATCGGCCACACGTGCGGCAGCTTCTGCCACACCTCGCATACACAATCGACTCCCGCGGCGCGCGCGTTGTCTGCGACGCGGCGCGCGTCGTCGAGCAGAACTTCGGTGCTAGCCGCCATCATGAAGAGTGGCGGCAGCCCGTGCAGGTCCGCGTAGACCGGCGACGCGTACGGATGCATGGCCGGCGCGTCGCCGAGATAGAGCTTGGCCGCCCGTTCGATCGCCGCCCCGCAGAACATCGGATCCACGCTGTCGTTGGTGCGCAGGCTCGCGCCGGTCGTCGCGAGATCGGTCCACGGCGAGAACAGCAGACCGCCCGCCGGCATCGGCGCGCCAGCATCGCGCAACGCGACCAGCGTCGCGAGCGCGAGGCCGCCGCCGGCCGAATCGCCCGCAATCACGATCGAGCTGGCTGCGATGCCCATCGCGAGCAACTGGCGATAGGCGGCGGTGGCGTCGTCGAGGGCGGCCGGAAAACGATGCTCGGGCGCGAGGCGATAGTCGAGGGAAAAGAGCCGCGCTTTGGCGCGCGGCGCAAGCGCGAAGGTCAGCGAACGATGGGTGCGCGGCGAGCAGAAGTAGTAGCCGCCGCCGTGACAATAGAGCACCGTGGGCGTCGCATTGTCGGTCGACCCGCCGTCCGGCTCCGCGCTCGCCGGTTCGAGCCATTCTCCGCGCAATGGCGCGTCGCTCTCGCCGTACGTTTCGCGCAGACGCCAGCCGGCCGGCACCCGCGGCGACCACACGCGCTTCGAGGTCAGCGCGCGCGCCCGTTCGACGTCGATATGTGGTTTGAGGGTCTCCGGCCGGAACTGCCTGCGCAAATACCAGCATGCGAGTGCGCTTTGCCAACTCATCGGCACATGCTCCTTCATGGATGTCCGGTCATCGTACGTGCGTTGGTGACCGGCCGGTGGATGGCGGGTTCTAATCGTCGATGGTGGAACGGGTGGATGCCGCCGCGCGTCGGCGATCAGTTGGGCTGACGCACGGAGTTCGCTCGCCGGTTTGGTCCGGAGGTCTCTCTTGTTGGCATCGGGCTGGCATTGCGCGGGTTCGCCCGGGTTTCGCGCTGGCTTCGCGGGTTCGCGTTGGTTTCACATGTCGGCTTCGCGCAGGTTTCGCCCGCAGCCCTGCAGCCCTGCGGCCACCGACGCGAGGCCGTACCTCATTTCCTAGTTCGCCGGCAAGACCTGGCCGCGAATCTCGCCCATCGGGTTCTGCGCGGTATGAATGTTGAAGTACCACTGGCCTGCCATCAGATCGGTGACCTGCGCCTCGGTCAGTTTCGCCGTACCTTTGATCGGGGTCGCCAGCGCGTTTTTCTCG
>NZ_DASXHN010000306.1:0-60776 GCF_036488505.1 Paraburkholderia sp.
ATTGTTGCGACGGTTCGCGCGCCCACCGCAGGCACGCATGCGCCGGCTGATCGAGTCCGAATCGTCCGCCCGCTCGCGCAGCGCGGGATGCGAACTCAGGCTGCTTCGAGCAGCGGCGTCAAGCCGCCCGCGCGATCGAGCGCCGAGAGGTCATCGTAACCGCCGACATGCGTCTCGCCGATGAACACCTGCGGCACCGTGCGGCGACCGGTCCGGGTCATCATCTCCTCGCGACGGGCCGGGTCCTTGTCGATCAGTACCTTTTCAACGTGCTCGACGCCGCGCGACTTTAAAAGACGTTCGGCCATCTGGCAATACGGGCACACCTGCGTGCTGTACATGATCACTTTGTTCACTTGGCTGCTCCTTGTTTCACCACCGGCATACCGGCTTTCTGCCAGGCGTCGACGCCGCCTTCGAGAACGTGGACTTCCGTGTATCCCGCTTCCTGCACGATACGCGCCGCCTTGTTCGACTGCTGGCCGGTCTGGCACACCAGCAGGACCGGATTGCTTTTGTTCTTCGGGAGTTGCGCTACCTGGGCCTGCAATTGCCCGAATTCGAAGTGCCGTGCCAACGGCAGATGCCCGCTGGCGTAGTCGGCGGACGGCCGCAGATCGATGACCGCCGCGTTGCGCCGGTTGATCAGTTGAGTGGCTTCGGCGGCCGACAGGCCGCCGCGTCCACGCCGCATGATAGTCGGCCACAGCAGCAACCCACCGGAGATAAGGACGATTGCGATCAGTACAAGATTGGTGTAATCGGTGAAAAACTTCACGGAGGATCCGCCGGAAAAAGAGAAATCGAGAGGGGTCATCCAGCCATTATAAAATAACCGTTTGACGCGATGGCGACGCGCCTCCACAGGCGCCTCGCAGCGCCGACCGCTTCCTCACTACCGACCGGCAATTCTCATGTACAAACTCGTTCTCATCCGCCACGGCGAATCGACGTGGAACAAGGAAAACCGCTTCACCGGCTGGGTCGACGTCGACCTCACCGAGCAAGGCAACCTTGAAGCCCAACAGGCGGGCATGCTGCTCAAGGAATCCGGCTACACGTTCGACATCGCGTACACGTCGGTGCTCAAGCGCGCGATTCGCACGCTGTGGCACGTGCAGGACAAGATGGATCTGATGTACCTGCCCGTCGTGCATTCCTGGCGTCTGAACGAGCGCCATTACGGCGCGCTGTCGGGTTTGAACAAGGCCGAAACCGCCGCGAAGTTCGGCGACGAGCAGGTGCTGGTCTGGCGCCGCAGCTACGACACGCCGCCGCCGGCGCTCGAACCGACCGACGAGCGCGCGCCTTACAGCGATCCGCGCTACGCCAAGGTGCCGCGCGAGCAATTGCCGCTCACCGAGTGCCTGAAGGACACCGTCGCCCGCGTACTGCCGCTGTGGAACGAGTCGATCGCGCCTGCCATCAAGTCGGGCCGCAACATCGTGATCGCCGCGCACGGCAACTCGATCCGCGCGCTCGTCAAGTATCTCGACAACATCTCGGACAACGACATCGTCGGTCTCAACATTCCGAACGGCGTGCCGCTCGTCTATGAACTCGACGAGAACCTGAAACCGGTCAAGCACTACTATCTCGGCGACCAGGAAGCGATCGCGAAGGCACAAGCCGCGGTCGCAAACCAGGGCAAGGCCGGTTGAGCACGCGATCCCGCCGGGCGCCGCCACGCGCGCAGCTGCCCCGTGCCGCGCGGCGCCACGATGGCTGGCGGGAAATACTGTATTGCGCGGGGTGGCCGTAGTCACCGGCCAAGGCGGCCACTGCCGTTGACTGGCTTGGCGCGGCACCCAACTGAAGCTGACAGCCGCGCATCGGGTCATACGACTTCGCCGTTCGCGGTGCGGATGCCGCGAACCAGGACGCTCCCGTACTGTCGAAGCACGATTGCCTGCACCACGCCCTGACCAGGCGGGTGTGCAGTTATACTTGTCCGTCCCATCTATATCGACGCTGCCACGCGCTTCCGACCGCAACAGACTCTATGCGAAAGAACCTGAAAAATATCGGCCTGATTGCCGTGGGCCTTGCTACCGGTGTCTTTGCCACCCTGCAATTCTCCGCCTCGGCCCAGCAACCCGCTAGCGCCGTTGTCGCACCGCTGCCGCTAGACCAGCTCAGGCTCTTTGCCGAAGTGTTCGGGCAGATCAAGCACGAATACGTCGAACCGGTCGACGACAAGAAGCTGCTCACCGCCGCGATCAAGGGCATGGTGTCGAGCCTCGACCCGCACTCTTCGTACCTCGACAAGACCGACTACGAGGAGCTGCAGGAGCAAACCAAGGGCCGCTTCGCGGGCCTCGGCATCGAGATCTCGTCGGAAGACGGCCTGATCAAGGTGATTTCGCCGATCGAAGACACGCCCGCGTTCCGCGCGGGCATCCGTCCGGGCGATCTGATCACGCGGATCAACGACAAGCCCGTGCGCGGCATGACGCTCGACCAGGCGGTCAAGCAGATGCGCGGCGATCCCGGCACCAAGGTTACGCTGACCATCTTCCGCAAGACCGACGACCGCACGTTCCCGCTCACGGTGACGCGCGCGATAATCAAGGTGCAGTCGGTCAAGGGCAAGATCGTCGCGCCGGGCTTCGCTTACGTGCGCATCACGAGCTTCCAGGAACGCACCACGCCTGATCTCGCGGCCAAGCTCCAGGACCTCGCGCGCCAGGAACCGAACCTGAAGGGCCTCATCCTCGATCTGCGCAACAATGGTGGCGGTTTGCTGCAGAGCGCGGTCGGCGTCGCCGGTGCGTTCCTGCCGCCGAATTCGGTTGTCGTGTCCACCAACGGCCAAATTCCGGATTCGAAGCAGATCTATCGCGACACGTACGATAACTACCGCCTGCAATCGTTCGACAGCGACCCGCTGAAGGACGTCCCGGCGATCTTCAAGACCGTGCCGATGATCGTGCTGACCAACGCGTACTCGGCGTCGGCCTCGGAAATCGTCGCGGGTGCGTTGCAAGACCAGCATCGCGCGCTGATCCTCGGCAAAACGACGTTCGGCAAGGGTTCGGTGCAGACCGTGCGGCCCATGACCGCGGACACCGCGCTGCGCCTGACCACCGCGTACTACTACACGCCGAGCGGCCGCTCGATCCAGAACAAGGGCATCCGCCCGGACATCCCGGTCGATCAATACGCAGACGGCGATCCAGACGACGCGCTCGTAACGCGCGAGGTCGACTACTCGAATCACCTTGCGAACACGCAGGATCCGAACGAGAAGAAGGAAGCGGACCAACGCGAGCAGGAGCGCATGGAACAGCTGCGCCAGCTCGAAGAGCAGAACGACAAGAAGACGCCGGAACAGCGCCAGAAGGATCGCGAGCGCAAGCCGATCGAATTCGGTTCGGCCGACGACTTCATGCTGCAGCAAGCGGTCGACAAGCTCGAAGGCAAGCCGGTTCAGGAGTCGAAGTCGATCATGGAACGCCGCCTCGCGCAGAACAAGCCGGGCACGTCGGCTTCCGCGCCGGTCGCGGTCAAACCGACGCAACCGGTGCCGGGCGCATCCGGACCGGCGCCGGCTTCGGCGCCCGCATCGGCTCCGGCAGCCAAGTAAGCAGCACCTCACGCGTGTATTCGCGGCGAATCGCGCCGCGAATACACGCGACTCACTTCTGGAAGCCACGGCATGGCCGGTCATCCGTCGCAGAAAGCCGCGACCAGCAGCAAACCCGCCGCAACAAGCCTGTCCCCGCGCGATTTAAAATAATAGCCACGCGCAGCGCGGCCTCCCGGTCCGTCTCCTGCGTGACACACTCGCGCGTCCCGCCATGAATGACGATCAACTTCTCCGCTATTCCCGCCATATTCTCGTCGACGAAATCGGCATCGACGCACAGCAGCGTTTTATCGACGCGCACGCGATCATTATCGGCGCGGGTGGGCTCGGTTCACCGGCCGCGCTGTATCTGGCGGCTGCGGGCGTCGGCCGACTGACGCTCGTCGATGCCGATACCGTCGACCTGACCAATCTTCAGCGGCAGATCCTGCACGTCAGCGCATCGGTCGGACGCAGCAAGGTGGAGTCAGGGCGCGACATGCTCGCGCAGATCAACCCGGAGGTTGTCGTGAATGCGGTGGCCGAGCGCGTCGACGACGCGTGGCTCGACCGCGAGGTGCCGCACGCGAGCGTCGTGCTCGATTGCACCGACAACTTCACGACGCGTCACGCGATCAACCGCGCGTGCGTTCGACATCGCGTGCCGCTGGTGTCGGGCGCGGCGCTGCGCTTCGATGGCCAGATCAGCACGTTCGATTTCCGCAGCGACACGTCGCCGTGCTACGCATGCGTGTTTCCCGAGGATCAGCCGTTCGAGGAAGTCGCGTGCTCGACGATGGGTGTGTTCGCGCCGACAGTCGGCATCATTGGCTCGATGCAGGCCGCCGAGGCACTAAAGGTAATCGGTGAAATCGGCACGCCATTGGTCGGACGCCTGACGATGCTCGATTCGCTGCGGATGGAATGGAACACGATGCGCATTGCACGTCAGCCAGATTGTCCGGTTTGTGCGCACGCGCATCAGTCGTGATGCGCAGGCCGAGTCTGCAACGCTGAAACGACAAGCGCCGCACACAGGCGGCGCTCTTCATCGAACAAGTCAGCGCAAGCAGGCCAAGCAAGTCAAGCCAGCGCCACCCGTTTCAGCGCCGCCTGCACCTCCTCCGGCTCGAACGAAGCGAGCACGTCGGCCACCGGCTTTTCGAGCGTCTTCAAATTCGAGCGCAACACCTCCTGCTTGACCTCGAGCAACTGACTCGGATGCATGGAAAACTCGGTGAGGCCCATGCCGAGCAACAGACGTGTCATCGACGGGTCGCCCGCCATCTCGCCGCATACCGACACCGGCACGCCCGCACGCTTCGCCTCGCGCAACGTAAAAGCAATCAGATGCAGCACCGCCGGATGCAGCGGATCGTACAAGTGCGCGACCGCATTGTCCGCGCGATCGATCGCGAGCGTGTACTGGATCAGATCGTTGGTGCCGATCGACAGAAAATCGAGCCGCTTCAGAAACAACGGCAACGCGATCGCCGCGGCCGGAATTTCGATCATCGCGCCGACCTGCGCGTTCGGATCGTAGGCGATGCCGGCATCGTCGAGCTGACGCTTCGCTTCGCGGATCAGATCGAGCGTCTGGTCGATCTCCTGCGCGTGTGCGAGCATCGGAATCAGGATCTTCACCTTGCCAAACGCCGACGCGCGCAGGATCGCGCGCAACTGCGTGAGGAACATTTGCGGCTCGGACAGGCTCCAGCGAATCGCCCGCAATCCCAACGCCGGGTTCACGGCGGTCTCGTAGCCGTCGCCGCCTCCCATCGAATCGAGCGGCTTGTCCGCACCGACGTCGATCGTACGGATCGTGACCGGCAAGCCGTTCATCAGTTCGACCGCACGGCGATACGCGCCGAACTGCTCCTCCTCCGCAGGCATCCGGTCCTTGTGATTCATGAACAGGAACTCCGTACGGAACAGGCCAACGCCCGTCGCACCGGATTCGAGCGCCGCGCGCGCGTCGTCCGGCAATTCGATGTTCGCGCACAGCTCGATGCGGTTGCCGCACAACGTTTGCGTCGGTGAAAACTTGAGTCGCTGCAGTTTGCGCTGCTCGAGCTCCTTTTCGCTTTGGCGGTACGAGTATTCCTCGAGCACGATCGGAGCCGGATCGACGATCACGATGCCGTGATCGCCATCGACGATGATCAGATCGTCCTGACGAATCAGCGCGCTCGCATGCTGCACGCCGACCGCGGCTGGAATGCCGAGGCTGCGAGCGACGATCGCCGTATGCGACGTGCGGCCGCCGAGGTCGGTGACGAAGCCTTGGAACGTTTGCGTCTTGAACTGCATCATGTCGGCCGGCGCGATGTCGTGCGCGACCACGATCATCTCGTCGCATGCGCCATGCACAGCATCGACGATGCCGGGCGCGCCCGCGAGCGCTTTCAACACGCGCTCGACGACCTGCTCGATATCGGCTTTGCGCTCGCGCAGGTATTCGTCTTCGATATCGTCGAAATGGCGCGACAGGCGTTCTAGCTGCTCGGTCAACGCCCACTCCACGTTGTAGCGGCGTGTACGGATCAGGTCGATGGTTTCCTGAACGAGCATCGCGTCGTTCAGGATCATGGTGTGGACGTTGATGAAGGCGCCCATCTCGCTCGGCGCATCGGCGGCCAGGTCGGCGCGCAACGCGTCGAGTTCATGATGAACGCGTTGCTGAGCCGCGCGAAAGCGCTCGACCTCCCCTTCGATCCGGGCAGGTTCGATCAGGTAGTGGTCTACGTCGAGTGCTGCCGGGGCGATCAGATAAGCCCGCCCAATGGCGATACCGCGTGACACGGGAATTCCATGCAGCGTGAATGACACGCGCACCTCCTCTATTTGTGTGATGCCGCGGCAAACCGCTGCAATGCTCTCAGACTCTATTGGTCATTATAAATTCCACGCCTTTTTGAAGTGTCGCAAAGGTGTGTGCAGCGCAGCACGAATTGTCGAAATCAGCGCTCGCGCATGGTCGACGAGCGTCGATCATTAGCATGCCGATCACGAACGCGTGCGCGACGCGTTCGAAGCAGCAGTTGCGCTGCGCACTCTTTCGCATCTGTTTTCACACGGGTGAAAAGCGAGCTGTTTTACAGCCAAATGTCGGCGACAAAAAAAACCGCGGTCGGGCCGCGGTTTTTGATCTGTCGAGTTTGCAGCGCGCTGCTTTACTGGCCTTCGCCGAATTTATCGGCGATCAGTTTCAGCAATGCGTCCATCGCTTCCTTTTCGTCGGGACCTTCCGTCTCGATCTGCACCGTACTGCCGATGCCCGCGGCTAACATCATCACACCCATGATGCTCTTCGCGTTGATACGGCGGCCATTACGGCTCATCCAGATCTCCGCCTGATAGTTGCCCGCGAGTTGCGTCAACTTGGCCGACGCGCGCGCGTGCAACCCCAGCTTGTTCACAATAGTCGTTTCCTGTTGCAGCATGTGATGATCCGAAGCGCGGGTGAATGAAATGGTGAAAGGTGAAACTGCAAAGCAGTTGCAATGCGGTTGAAGCCTTCAGCGGCGACTCGACTTACACTCCAGCCGGGTCGGGCCTGCTCGCCAGATCGGCGCCGGCAGGCAACGCCGGAATACAGTCGCCGGGCGCCGCATCGGGTGGCAGCGCCGGCAGGCAATCGCGCGATTCGGTCGGCGGCGCGACGGGTTGCGGCGTCGCCGGCCCGATTGCATGCACGCCCTTGGTCGCACCAGCGAGCGCCTTGTCGACGAGCGTGTCGAGCGGCGTCGCCCGATAGCAGACCGCGCGTACCAGCATCGGCAGATTGACACCGCACAGCACGCGCACGTCCGGCATCGTCGCGAGCCGGCCGGCAATGTTGGCCGGCGTCGCGCCGAACATATCGGTGAGGACGAGCGTGCCGTTGTCTTCTTTCAGACGCGCGACTTCCGAATTCGCAAACGCAACGACCTGCGCGGGATCGCAGTCCGCCGATACGTCGATCACGCCGATACGTGCCGGTAAACCGCCGTAGATATGAGAAATGCAATCGCGCAACGCGGTGGCGAACGGAGCGTGCGCAATGATCAGAATGCCTGCCATGTCAGCCTTACTGCAAAAGAACGGCCCCAAACCTGAGACCGGGACGCAGCCCGGTTCGCCAGCGCCCTCGACCGGCCGTGGGTCGCGAGAGCGGGAATGCATCGTGAACGAGTAGTTCGCTGCGCGCTGCCGGCGCGGGCGAAAACGCTGCCCGTCCATGCTCCGCGATCCGCGGTCGCGCCGATTGCAGCCGATAACGCTGCGGCTGGCGCATCGCGGGAGAGCGGGCATTGTAGCAGGCTCATTTTCGCGCCAAACCGCGTGGCGCACCCGATGCGTGTTCACTACATAGTTTGGGGGCGCAGCCGACCATTCAAGGCGACTGCGGCAATGCGGCGTTCAGGCTTGCGGGGTCAGCCGACCGCCCGCTCCAGCGCGTCGATGAACATCCCGGCGACGTCAAAGCCGGTCTGATCCATGATCTCGCGGAAACACGTCGGGCTCGTCACGTTGACCTCGGTGAGCCAGTCGCCGATCGCATCAAGGCCGGCCAGCAGCAAGCCGCGCGCGGCGAGCACCGGCGCGAGGGTCTGGGCGATCTTGCGATCGTGCTCGCTGAGCGGCCGCGCGACGCCAAGTCCGCCCGCCGCGAGATTGCCCCGCACCTCATTGCCCTGAGGAATCCGCGCGAGCGAATACGGCACCGCTTCGCCGCCGATAAGCAGGATGCGCTTGTCGCCGTCCTTGATCTCGGGGATGAATTTCTGCGCCATCACCGAGCGCGCGCCGTCGTGGCTCAGCATCTCGATGATCGAGCCGAGGTTCATGCCGTCGGCCTTCACGCGGAACACGCCCATGCCGCCCATGCCGTCGAGCGGCTTCAGGATCACGTCGCCGTGCTGTTCGTGAAACGCGCGCAGGCGCGCGGGGTCGCGCGTGACGAGCGTAGGCGCGACGAACTGCGCGAACTCGCCAATCGCGAGCTTTTCCGAATGATCGCGAATCGCCTGCGGCTTGTTGAAGATGCGCGCGCCGGCACGCTCGGCCATCTCGAGCAGCCACGTCGACGTCACATACTCCATGTCGAACGGCGGGTCCTTGCGCATCACCACCGCGCCGAAGCTCTTCAGCGCGCGCGGCGTGGCGGGATCGGCGGCAAACCACACGTCACGCTGCAAGTCTGTCGTATCGCCGACGATCGTGATGCGCTCAACGGTTGCCTCGACGTCGCCGCCCGTCCACGCCAGCTGCTTCGGTTCGCACGTCTGCACCGTATGACCGCGGCGCGCCGCTTCGGCCATCATCGCGTAAGTCGAGTCCTTGTAGATCTTGAAATGGCTGAGCGGATCGGCGATGAAAAGAATGTCCATGAAAGTCCCGTGCGCCCTGACGGGCTTGGCATTATTCGTCAATAGAGCCTTCACGAACGGCACCGGCGGCACGCATGCCGTCAGTGCCGTGCGCGAGGTCGCTTAGACCTGGATTGCTTCCGGATCGGTTTTTTCGAGTTCGACCGACGCGGCGAGCAGCCCGAGACGCGCGACCACGCCGTACATGTAGAAGCGGTTCGGCGGCGCGGCACCCGGCTTCGCGTGCGCATCGGGCAGCGCCGTGTGTTCGAAGCCAAGCGGCACGAAGTGCATGCCCGGCGCGTTCAGATTCTGGTCGCGCTCGCGGCTGCCGTGTACGCGGTAGAAGCCCCCCACCACATAGCGGTCGATCATGTAGACGACCGGCTCGGCCACTTCCTCACCGATGCGCTCGAACGTGTACACGCCTTCCTGGACGATCACGTCGTGCACTTCGAGGCCGTCTTTGGTCGCCGCCATGCGCGCGCGTTCGCGCTTGGTGAGTGCGGCGACTTCAGACGCGTCGTGCACCGTCATCACGCCCATCCCGTACGTGCCCGCATCGGACTTGATCACGACATACGGCTTTTCCGAAATGCCGTACTCGCGATATTTGCGCGCAATCTTTTTGAGCACGCCGTCGATCGCGTCGGCGAGCGCTTCCTCGCCGGTACGCTGCTGGAAGTCGACGCCTTCGACATGCGCGAAGTACGGATTGATCATCCACGGGTCGATCTCGACCATCTTCGCGAACTTCTTCGCAACGTCGTCGTAGCAGGAGAAATGCGTCGATTTGCGGCGCACCGCCCAGCCCGCGTGCAGTGGCGGCAGCAAATACTGCTCATGCAGATTTTCGAGCACCCGCGGGATGCCGCCCGACAGGTCATTGTTCAGCAGAATCGAGCACGGGTCGAAATTCTTCAGCCCCAGGCGCCGCGGCGAGCGCTCGAGCGGTTCGAGCACGAGCTTCTGGCCGTCCGACAGCGCGATGGTGACCGGGCCGTTGATGGTTTCGTCGAGCGTGCCGAAGCGCACGTTCAGCCCCGCCTGGCGCATGATCGACGCGAGCCGGGCGACGTTTTCGAGGTAGAACGCGTTGCGGGTGTGGCGCTCCGGAATCACCAGCAGATTCTTCGCGTCCGGGCAGATCTTTTCGATCGATGCCATCGCGGCCTGGACCGCGAGCGGCAGTACTTCCTGCGGCAGATTGTTGAATGCGCCGGGGAACAGATTGGTGTCGACCGGCGCGAGCTTGAAGCCCGCGTTACGCAGGTCGACCGAACAGTAGAACGGCGGCGTGTGCTCCTGCCATTCGAGCCGGAACCAGCGTTCGATAGCGGGCGTGGCGTCGAGGATCTTCCGCTCGAGGTCGAGCAGCGGGCCGTTTAACGCCGTAACTAGGTGCGGAACCATTGATCACTCGCAGACTGGAGAAAAAAGATTGTAGAGCAAATGCTTTGTCCAATTGGGGACGGTTTCTCCATTCGCAAGCAGACTTGAATGCATTCTCCCTGTTGCGATGATAAGCCGGGAGATTCGCCGCTTCCACCCCGTGCCAGCCAATTTCGTCGATCATTTTCGCGCCGTCTGACCGCCTGGTTCGGACCGTATTCGTGCGTGGGCCCGCGGCTTTTGAAAACGGCGCGTATAAAAAAGCCCGCCATGAAGGCGGGCAATTTTCGTGCTTGTTTGCTGAGCTCAGCAGCCGCCGGGGTCGCCCCGGTCCGTCACCCAACCGGTCCGTCCATCGAGCCTGGCGGCGCCGGTTCGATGGAGTACAGCCCCGTCGCAAGGGCTGCGCCGGTTATTCGACGTGCTCGCCGTGCAGGCTCACGTCGAGGCCTTCGCGCTCCTGCTCTTCGGTCACGCGGATGCCCATGACCATGTCGATGATTTTCAGCAACACGAAGCTCACCACGCCGCTGTAGATCAGCGTCGTCAGCACGCCCTTCGCCTGCAGGATCAGGCTGCCGTCGGATCCACCGATATCCTTGACCGCGAATACGCCGGTCAGCAACGCACCGACGATGCCGCCGATGCAGTGCACGCCGAACGCGTCGAGCGAATCGTCGTAACCGAGCTTGTGCTTGAGCCACGTGGCCGACCAGAAGCAGACTGCGCCGGCGACGACGCCGATCACCAGTGCGCCGAGCGTGCCGACGAAGCCCGAAGCCGGCGTGATCGCCACCAGCCCAGCCACCGCGCCCGACACGATACCGAGCACCGACGGCTTACCCTTGGCCGCCCATTCGACGAACATCCACGCGAGCGCGGCCGCCGCGGTCGCGACCTGCGTCGTGAACATCGCGAAGCCGGCGCGGCCGTCCGCTGCCACCGCCGAACCCGCGTTGAAGCCGAACCAGCCCACCCACAGCATCGCGCCACCGATCAGCGTGAGCGTCAGGTTGTGCGGCGCCATCGCTTCGCGGCCGTAGCCGACGCGCTTGCCGAGCACCAGTGCACAGACCAGCGCTGCGATACCGGCGTTGATGTGCACCACCGTGCCGCCGGCGAAATCGAGGATGCCCGCGCTAGCCAGCCAGCCTGACGGTTCCCACACCATATGCGCGATCGGCGAGTAGACGATGATCGACCACAGCGTCATGAACACGAGCATCGCTGAGAACTTCATGCGGTCCGCGAACGCGCCGGTGATCAGTGCCGGCGTGATGATCGCGAAGGTCATCTGATAGACGAAATAGACCGTTTCGGGAATCGTCGGCGCGAGGTGGCTGACGGTCAGCGTCGTGGCCTTGTCGCCCTTGACATAGGTCATGCCGGCCATGAACACGCGCGACAAGCCGCCGATGAACGGCCCCCCCGGCGTGAACGCGAGGCTGTAGCCGATCACGGTCCAGACGATCGTCACGACACAGGTGATCGCGAAGCTTTGCATCAAGGTCGCGAGCACGTTCTTCTTGCGGACCATGCCGCCGTAGAACAGCGCGAGACCCGGGATCGTCATGAACAGCACGAGCGCGGTGGACGTGAGCATCCACGCGGTGTCGCCGGAATTGATCTTCGATGAATCGACCGAGAACGGCGCGGTCGGCGTGGCCGGCGCGCCGGCGGCGTCGCTAGCCGGTGCACTGGCCGCGGCCGCGGCCGACGCATCGGGTGCCGACGCGGTGGCTGCGGGGGCCGAGGCGGCGGCGGCCGCCGAAGCGTCGTCCGCGAGAGCGGTGCCGACACCGCCCGCGAGCAGCGAGCCGGCCATCAGCAGGGACATCAATAGTTTGCGCATCTTCGTTTCCTCTTATCGCTAGCTGTTGTCGCTATGCTCTGTCGTTACAGCGCGTCTGCGCCGGTTTCGCCGGTGCGGATCCGCACCACCTGCTCGATCGGCGTGACGAAAATCTTGCCGTCGCCGATTTTGCCGGTGCGCGCAGCGCGCTCGAGCGCCTCGATCGCCTGATCGACGATGTCGTCCGACACCGCCGCCTCGATCTTCACCTTCGGCAAAAAGTCGACGACGTACTCAGCCCCCCGATACAGCTCCGTGTGGCCCTTCTGCCGCCCGAAGCCTTTGACTTCCGTCACCGTGATGCCCGACACGCCGATCGCCGACAAGGCCTCGCGTGCCTCATCGAGCTTGAACGGCTTGATGATTGCGGTAATGAGTTTCATGAAATCCTCGCTGGTTGGTGCTAATGCCGTTGCGTACCCGCAATCGCGGTCTGGTGCGTCGCCGGTAAAAGCGCCTTGGCGGTGCGCGCGGGGCCAGTAAAAGCAACTGCCATGCCAAGCTGAGGCTGCCGGCGCGCGCTCGATGGCGGGTGGCGCTCGGCCGGCCTCGTCCGAACGGCCACCGGCGTGGCCGGCGGTGGCGCGGCATAGGGATCGTTGCTAGAGTGCTCGAAGGTCCTGGACGCGACCGGCGCGCACCAAATGCGCTCACACGGCCGACGAGCGGCGATGCGAGCGCACCAGCATCGCCCATTCGCCGCAACGGGGCACGGACGTAACGAAACATGCACATTTTTTGTGCATCAAGGGGAAACACCATGAAACAACCGAACGACGTTTTCAACGACTTCCAGGCGCGTATCAGCGATCTGTTCAAGAACTCGCCGGCCAAGGACGTCGAGCGCAACGTCAAGGCAATGCTGTCGCAAGGCTTCTCGAAGCTCGATCTCGTCACGCGCGACGAATTCGATACACAGACGCAGGTGCTGGTGCGCACGCGCGCGCGCCTCGAGGAACTGGAGCGCCGCGTCGCCGAACTCGAGCAGAAGCTGCCGCTCACCCCGACGCCATAATCCCTGCTCGCAGCCGTTGCGCTGCGTGATGCTGCACATCACCGGCAAGCGGGCCGTGACGTCGACAGCGTTTTAGGAATTCGCGCTCGTCTCGGGCGCGCCGTCCGACGGGAGAAAACATGTCGCTTGCCGTGGTGCGCAGTCGCGCGCCGGCCTCTGGCCGCGCGCCCGAAGTAACCGTCGAGGTTCACCTCGCCAACGGACTACCGTCGTTTTCCATCGTCGGCCTTCCGGACCTGGAAGTACGCGAAAGCCGCGAGCGCGTGCGCGCAGCGCTGCAGAACTGCGATTTCGATTTCCCGGTCAGGCGCATTACCGTCAATCTGGCGCCCGCCGATCTGCCGAAAGAGTCTGGCCGCTTTGATCTGCCAATCGCACTCGGCATCCTCGCCGCCAGCGGGCAGATTCCGGCCGAGTCGCTGCTTCATCGCGAGTTTGCCGGGGAGTTGTCTCTAACAGGCGCGCTGCGGCCGATGCGCGGCGCGTTCGCGATGGCATGCGGAACCGCACGCGGCGGCTCGGCCACCGGCAGCGGCCATACCGATGCGCAACCTCCTTCGGGGTGCGCTGGTCCTGTGCCTCACGCGCAAGCGGCGACGCTACCCCTGCGGGTCCCCCAGCTCTATCTGCCCGCGGCCAGCGCGGCGGAAGCGGCGCTGGTGCCGGGCGTCGACGTCTATGGCGCCGCCGACCTGCCGTCGTTGTGCGCGCACCTCGCGGGCGAAGCCGATGCGCGCCTCAGCCCGGTCGAAGCGCCTGAACCCGGCGGCGACCAGCCCTCGTACGCTCCCGACATGGCCGACGTGATCGGCCAGCGCGCCGCCCGCCGCGCGCTAGAGGTCGCCGCGGCGGGCGGCCACCACGTGCTGCTGATCGGACCGCCTGGCGCCGGCAAGTCGATGCTCGCCGCACGCCTGCCCAGCCTGCTGCCGCCGATGACCGACGACGAAGCGCTCGCCTCCGCCGCATTGCTGTCCGCGAGCCGGATCGGCTTCAAACCGTCGCAGTGGCGACAGCGGCCGTTTCGAGCGCCCCATCACTCATCGAGCGCGGCAGCGCTGGTCGGCGGGCGGAATCCGCCACAGCCGGGGGAAATCACACTCGCGCATCTAGGTGTGCTCTTTCTCGATGAATTGCCCGAATTCGATCGCGTGGTGCTCGAAACCTTGCGCGAGCCGCTCGAAGCAGGCCGCATCACGATTTCGCGCGCCGCATTGCAGGCTGACTTCCCCGCCGCATGCCAACTGATCGCCGCGATGAACCCGTGCCCATGCGGCTGGCGTGGCGATCCGGCCGGGCGCTGCCGCTGCACGCCCGAGGTCGCCGCGCGCTATCTGCGCAAGCTGTCAGGGCCGCTGCTCGACCGAATCGATATCCAACTCGAGATTCCGGCGCTCACGCCCGCCGAACTCGCGGCCAGAACCACGGCCGCCGGCGAGCCGAGCGCGGCCATCGCGGAGCGAGTGGGAGCCGCGCGCGAACGGCAACGGCTCCGGCAAGGCAGGACGAATCGCGAACTGGGCGGCCGGGAAGTGGACGATCTCTGTCGTCCGGACGCGGCCGGTGAAGCGCTGCTGCGCGAAGCCGGTGAGCGTTTTGGCTGGTCGGCGCGAGCCTACTACCGGGTGCTGAAGGTCGCACGGACTATCGCGGACCTTGCCGGCACGGCAATGCCGAGCGCCGCGCAGATCGCCGAAGCGATTCAATACCGGCGCGCGTTTGGCGCGTTATAGGGAGAAAAAACTACTGTCAAGACTTGACTTATGCACACGTTCGCGCTTCTGACAGATTTTGTTACATGTGAAAGGCATCCAGACTGAGCTCCGGCGAACGCATTGATTTTATTGGATTTTTTAAAATGCGCCGCACCGGGGAATCCTGACGGAAGGCCCACCAGCCGGACCTTTTGGGCAAATGAAGCGGAGTTCTCAACAGAGTTATCCACAGGTATCGCCGACAACTCGAAAACATCAACGTAAACCGCGAATTAGCGCGCAATGCTGCGAAAAAACATTGACTGCAGTCGCCGCCCCATCGGGTCTCGATCCGGCCAAAAATACCGCTTTCAATACAGCTGGAACGACGAAAAAAATTGGTCGAGCTGGTCCTGCGGCAGTGCCTGATCGGCGATGATCGCCGCCTGGTATACATGCCGCCCGTGTGCGACGAGCCGCGCATAGACGGTGCGCGTCTCATGCTTCGCCCCGGCAACGCCGCTTACTTTCATCTCCAGGCCTGGCGTCTTACCGCCCGCTGCCAGCGGGATCTGCACCGGGTGCGCGTCGGGCGCCGCGCCGACATTGCGCGCCAGCCCGGCGCGCAGGAAATCGAGCGCGGCGCGCTGCGTCGCGTCGCTGTCGTCCGGCAGCATCAAGGTGCCCACCGCGAACACCGCGTGGCCGGCTTCCGCGCTCTGCATCGCCATCTGCATCGGCGTGCCGTTGATCTGCACCGGGCGCTGGTCGTTGCCCGGCTTGGCCGGGAAATCGACCGTGTAGCCGTTATCGTTGTTCATCACGGTGCGCCAGTCGAAGGTCGGCGAGCAAGCGCCAAGCGCGACACCGAGTGCGAGCGCGCCGAGCGCGGTGCCGAGCATCGTTCCCGCGCGCGGCGGTCGTGGCGAAACGTCGGCGGAATTGACCGGCTGGACGCGGTTCCGCGCTGGGCCCGTTACGCGGACCAACAAACGGTTTATCAAAGGAACGCGGGACCAAACGCGGGTGAGCAAACGGCGGGAGCCAAAAGCAGTTCGGAGCATGGAGGATCGGAGATCGGGCTTACAGGAACATAAAAACCGTATTATCCGCCGATCCTTTGCTGCTGCGGCTTTCCGCCGGCTGACGCACGGCGCAATCGCACCAATGGCGCTACAATAGCCGGGCTATCCAGCAGTGCCTCCGATCACCGATTGCCGACCCATTGCTCCGCGCGTCCCGCGCAAATCCCGAGGTTCCGTTCATGAGCTCGAATCCATCCACTGCCGCCCGGCGCGCTAACCCGCTTCGCTACGTGATCGCGTTGGCCGTGGCCGTAGCGCTCGCTGTCGCCGGCTATTTCGCGTTTGCGGGTCAGCAGCGCGTGCCCGATGCGACCTTTACGCTGCTGTCGGGCCAGAAGCTGTCGACCGCGGATCTGAAGGGCAAGGTCTATCTGGTCAACTTCTGGGCGACGAACTGCGACACCTGCATGCAGGAAATGCCGAAGATGGTCGAAACCTATAACCGCTTCAAAGGCCAAGGCCTGGAATTCGTCGCGGTCGCGATGAACTACGACGCGCCGATGTACGTGACCAACTACACGCAAACGCGTCAGTTGCCGTTCAAGGTCGCGATGGACGACGGTTCGGCCGCCAAGCAGTTCGGCAACGTTCAACTCACACCGACCACTTTCGTCGTCGACAAGGACGGCAAGATCCTGAAGCGCTATGTCGGCGAGCCGCAATTCACGGAACTCGATCAATTGCTCGCCAAGGCGCTGAAAGGCACGTCAGCCTGAGCAAAGTCTGATCGTCAATCTGATTCATACGCGCCGGCGCAAGCTTTCGCCGCCGGCGCTTCTCCGCTTCACCGCTCCCCTTCACCTTTGGCCGCGAGGCCATATCGCTTGATCTTTTCGTACAGCGTCGCCTTGCCGAGCTGCAAGCGGTCCGCTGCGACCGCCACCACGCCACCCGCCTGCTCCAACGCCTCCGCAATCATCGCGCGCTCGAACTGCTCGACCCGTTCCTTTAGCGGCTGCGTGGCCGCACTGTCGTCGTCGAACGACAGTACCGGGTCGTCGGCGATGCCGAGAACAAAGCGATCGGCGGCATTGCGCAGCTCGCGCACGTTGCCCGGCCACTCGCGCTTCATCAGACTCGTGCGCTGGCGATCGGTGAGGATCGGCGCCGGCCGCTGATAACGCACCGCCGCATCAAGCAGGAAATGCTCGAACAGCGGCACGATGTCCTCGCGGCGCTCGCCAAGCGGGGGCAGCGCGATCGTCACCACGTTGAGCCGGTACAGCAGGTCGCGGCGGAACGAGCCATCAGCGACATGCTCGGCCATGTCGCCCTTGGCCGCCGCGACCACGCGGCAGTCGACACGAATCGGCTGATTCGAGCCGAGCCGCTCGAGCACGCCGTCCTGCAGCACGCGCAGCAGCTTCACCTGCAACGCGAGCGGCATGCTCTCGATCTCGTCG
This sequence comes from Paraburkholderia sp., assembly GCF_036488505.1. Classification (GTDB taxonomy): domain Bacteria; phylum Pseudomonadota; class Gammaproteobacteria; order Burkholderiales; family Burkholderiaceae; genus Paraburkholderia. Next base: position 17,361 of record NZ_DASXHN010000306.1, read on the forward strand.
AGAAACAGCGTGCCGCCAGACGCATGTTCGAGCTTGCCGATCCGCCGTTTCGCCGCGCCGGTGAACGCGCCCGGCTCGTAGCCGAACATTTCCGATTCGAACATCTGCTCGGGTAGCGCGCCGCAGTTCACCGCGATGAACGGCTTGTCGCGGCGCGGCGACAATTCGTGGAGGCTGCGCGCTATCAGTTCCTTGCCAGCACCGGTATCACCGTTGATCAGCACCGATGCATCGGTCGGCGCGACGTTCGCGATCAGTCGCCGCACCTGCTCGATCGCCGGACTGCGGCCGATGATGCGCGGCGCCACCGTGCTCTGCCCAGCCAGCTCACGCCGCAGTGCGAGGTTTTCGAGCACCAGCTTGCGGCGCTCAAGCGCGCGCCGCACGGTTTCGATCAGCCGTTCAGACGCGAACGGCTTCTCGATGAAGTCATACGCGCCATCGCGCATCGCCTGCACCGCCATCGAAATATCGCCGTGGCCCGTCACCAGGATCACTGGCACCTCGGGCGCGCGTTCATGGCATTGCGCGAGCAGCTCGAGGCCGCTCGCGCCGGGCAGACGGATGTCGCTGACGATCACGCCGGAGAAGTCCGCGCTGATCGCCTTGGCCGCCGACTCCGCCGACGCGTACCCGATCACGTCGAAGCCCGCGAGCTGCAGGCTCTGCACGCCCGCGCGCCGCACCAGTTCGTCGTCTTCGATATACAGCACTTGCAGGCCGTCGTTCATGGCGTGTTCCGGGTAAAGTCAGGCGCCCGCGCTCAGCGGGTCCGGCGAAGGGTTCGCCTGCACGCGCGCACGGCGCAGCGTCAGGATGAATAACGCACCGCTGTCCGGCGCGTTGCGTGCGACCAGCGAGCCGCCGCAATCGCGCGCGATCGACGATGAAATCGCGAGACCGAGACCGAGCCCCTGGCCCATTTCCTTGGTCGTAAAGAACGGTTCGAAAAGGCGCGGCAGTACGTCGTCAGCAATGCCAGGGCCGTTGTCGCTGACCGCGACCGACAGCGTCGCGTCGGCGGCCTCGACCCGGACCGCGATGCGTGGTGGACTGATGCCGGCGGTCGCGTCGAGCGCGTTGCCAAGCAGATTGATCAGCACCTGTTCGAGCCGCAGGTCATCGCAATGCGCGACCAACTCCGGATGATCGTCGGCGAGGTTCAGCGGCACGCACGCGCCGCCCGCCGCATCCCCATCGGCAGCGGCATCGGCACCGGCACCGTTATTTGCATCGGCATCGGCAGTCGCTTGCGCATCGCTCAGCAGGAACTCGAGCTCGACGCCCTGCAGACGCTTCTGCAGCAACGCGACCACGTTGCGCAGCGCTCGCACGATCGGCGCGCGCGCACTGCGCGGTCGCGCGCGGCCGACGAACAGCTTCAACTGGTTGGTGATCTTGCCCATGCGCTCAGTGAGCGCCGCGATCGCTTCGAGATTCTCGCGCGCCGACGCCTGGTCGCCGCGTTCGAGCAGCACGCGGGTGTTGTCCGAGAAACTGCGCAGCGCGGCGAGCGGCTGATTCAGTTCATGCGTGATGCCGGCCGCCATCTGGCCGAGCGCGGCAAGCTTGCTGGCCTGGACCAGCTCGTCGTGCGCGGACCGCAACTCCTGTTCCGCGCGCGTGCGCTCGGCCACTTCCTTCTGCAATCGCTCGTTCGCTTCGGAAAGGTCCGCGGTGCGCTCCGCGACGCGCTGGTTCAATTCCGCGTACGCGTTTTGCAGCAGCGCGCGGCTGCGCATCACCACGCGCACGCGCGCGCGGCGCATGCGCCAGTAGAACCCGAGCAGCACCAGCGACACGTAGCCGAAGCCGGTCACGATGGTCGCGTTGCGCGCGTCGGCATCGACCGGATCGACTGGCGACATCGTGATCAGATGCCAGTCCGGTTCGCCCATGCCGTAACGCGACGCGAGATAGCGCGGCGCGGAACGCCCGGCGCCGATGCGCAGGATCTGCGCATTGCCGGCGAGCGCGCGCACGACCGTGACCGGCAGCGGCGCGATCGGCTGCTGCGCGTATTGGCGAGCCTGGTAGATCGAATCGGCGACCTGACCAGGCAGCGGCCGGATCGTGTGATATTTCCACGCGGGCACCGACGACAGAAAGATCACCCCGTGATCGTCGGTAACGACCAGCGGCTCCGATGCATCCACCCCCTGGAACCATTCGAGGTCGAGCTTGACGACGGCCACGCCGACGATCTTGCCGTCGCGCCGCACCGGCTGCGAGATGTAGTAGCCCGGTGCCTGCGAGATCGTGCCGATCCCGAAAAAGCGGCCTACACCACCGTTCACCGCGTCGATGAAATACGGCCGGAACTGATAGCCCGCGCCGACGAAACTGCCGGGCCCGCGCCAGTTGCTCGCGGCGACGCAGTGGCCGTCGGCGGAAATGACGTAGGTGACGGTCGCGCGCGCGTGGCGGTTCAGGTCTTCGAGATAGAGATTGGCGCGCTTCACGTTGTCCTGACTCGGATCGATCAGCACATCCTGCACGATCGGATGCTCGCCGAGCAGATAAGGCAGCGATTCGTAGCGTTCGAGCGTGCTTTTCAGCACGCTCGCGGTTCGCTCGGCGCGCACGGCGGCGTTGCGCCGCAGCGTGTCGACACCATTGCGCCACGCGATGCTATAGGTGAGCCAACATGCCCCCACGAGCCCGGCTGCGAGCACGGCAAGGATCAGCAGGCGGCGCGTCACGTTGGCAAGATCCGATCGTTGGGGATCGGACATTGTGGCATAAGCAAACGCGGCGTCGGGCTCGGGCGGCCCGCGAGTTTCGCCGGATGCGCACGCCGCGGGCGACGCAGAAAGCGCCGGGGAAATCGATGGCGTGCCGGTCGCGCGCGCGGACGCCGGTTTCATAGCTAGGCGCGCGCGCGTCACGACAGAACGGATGAATCTACGCGCGGCTCAAACGCGAGCCGGCTCTTCGACGGCCACATCGCCGCGCAGCATCGACTTCAGCTTGCTGCGATCGAGCTCGTTCTCCCACGCCGATACGACGACCGTCGCGACACCGTTGCCGACGATGTTGGTCAGCGCGCGGCATTCGCTCATGAAGCGGTCGATGCCGAGAATCAGCACCATGCCCGACAGCGGAATCGTCGGCACGACCGCAAGCGTCGCTGCCAGCGTGATGAAGCCCGCGCCGGTCACACCGCTCGCGCCCTTCGAGGTCAGCATCGTCACCGCGAGCAGCGTGATCTGCTGGGTCCACGTGAGGTCGGTGTTGGTCGCCTGCGCGATGAACAGCACCGCCATCGTCATGTAGATGTTGGTGCCGTCGAGATTGAACGAGTAACCGGTCGGCACCACGAGGCCCACCACCGAGCGCGAGCAGCCGAGCTTTTCGAGCTTCAGCATCAGTTGCGGCAGCGCGGCTTCGGACGAGCTCGTGCCGAGCACGATCAGCATCTCTTCCTTGATGTAGGCAACGAAGCGCAGGATGTTGAAGCCCACCATGCGCGCGATCGCGCCGAGCACGAACACGACGAACACGATCGAGGTCAGATAGAACGTGCCGATCAGCTTGAGCATCGGCAGCAGCGAGCCGATGCCGTACTTGCCGATCGTGAAGGCCATCGCGCCGAACGCGCCGATTGGCGCGAGCTTCGTGATGATGCGCACCATCCCGAACAGCACGTGCGAAATGCCGTCGATGAAGTTCGTGACGACGCGGCCCTTCTCACCGGCCGTTGCGAGCACCGAGCCGAACAGCAGCGCGATCAGCAGGATCTGCAGAATTTCACCCTGCGCGAATGCCGACGAAATCGTGTCCGGGATGATGTGCATGAAGAAGTCGACCGTGCTCTGGCCGTGCGCCTTCGCCGCATACGACGCGACCGCGCGGCTGTCGAGCGACGCCGGATCGACGTTGAAGCCGGCGCCCGGGCGCAACAGGTGCGTGGCCGCGAGGCCGAGCACGAGCGCGAAGGTGGACACGATCTCGAAGTACAGCAGCGCCTTGCCGCCGACGCGCCCGACCTTCTTCATGTCCTCCATGCCGGCGATGCCGGTGACCACGGTGCAGAAGATGATCGGCCCGATCACCATCTTGATCAGCTTGATGAAGGCGTCGCCGAGCGGCTTCATGTCGACGGCGAAATTCGGCGAAAAATGCCCCAGCACGATACCAATGATGATCGCCACGATCACCTGGACGTACAGCACTTTATGGATAGGTTTCTTCACGATGATTCCTGCGAGGTGGATGAACTCATGACCCGCGGCAGGGCGTCGCGCGAACGAAGCGTCGTCGCGCGGGCGCACTGCTTCAGGGCGACCAAGACGACGAATTCAGAAATACCTGGAAGGGAAATCGAACATCGTTGTCTCCTTGCTTTAGTTGTCGGGCCGTGGCGGCCACGCGCTTTAAATTGCAAGGTCGGTGCCAGCTCGACGTGGCGCCCGAAGCCTTGATGTATATGGCTTTGCGGGAGACGGACGGCGAAGGTCGTCCGGGAGTCCGGAAATCCGGACGACCGGCGTCGGGGAATCCGGAATCAGCGGCTCGCCAAATCGCGGGGAAACCCGCAGGGGTTTATGCGAGGGCGGTGGGTACGGTGGGCGGCGTAACCGCTTATCTGCCGCAGCGGCTACTGTGTCGCGATTCTCAGACGGGGAGCGCCGGCGCGGGCGGCAGCATATCGTGCGTCAGCTGATCGATGCGGTCGGTGCAGATCATGTCGACGCCCCACTGCGCGAGCAGTTGCGCGCGCGCCGGATCGTTGACCGTGTAGGCGAGCACCCGCAGCCCGGCCGCGTGGATCTGCGCGACCAGCGGCTCGCTCAGATGACGATGGCTCGCGTGCAGCGACACGCAATCCAGTTCGCGCACGATGTGCAGCCAGTCCGCCGGCACCTCCTCGAACAGCATGCCGCGCGGCAGCGACGGCGCGGCATCGCGCGCGGCGGCGAGCGCGTCGAACGAGAACGACGACAGGAGCGGCGGCGTCTGTCCTTGCCACAGGTCCCGCGCGCCATTGGCGACCGACGTGCCGGTGATCACCTCTCGGCCTGTGAACGGCTTGATCTCGATGTTCGCCGCGATACCGTCGCGCGCACACCGCTCGGCAGCCTCGGCGAGCGTCGGCAGCCGTATGCCGGCGAACTGCTCGCCACGCCATGCGCCCGCGTCCAGTCGGGACAGTTGCGGCCAGCCAAGCGCGACACCCGGCCCGTGACCGTTGGTGGTCCGCGCGAGCGTATCGTCGTGCATCAGGAACAGTTCGTCGTCGGCGGACAGCTTCGCGTCGAATTCGACCATCCGATAGCCGTAACGCACGCACGCGTCGAAGCCCGCGAGCGTGTTTTCCGGCGCCAGCGTGCCGCCGCAGCGATGCGCGATCAGTCGCGGATAAGGCCATTGCGCGGATAGTCCGCGATCATTCCCATGTGCCACGTGTCGGTCCCTTTCTGATTGAGCGGTTCAGTGTGCTAGCGACGTGTACTGACGCGTTGCCTACAGCGCCTTTGCATGTCCGGCGCGCGGGTCCGGCGTGGGAGTCCAGCGTGTCCAGCGTGTGAGTCGAGCGCGTAGTATCGCGCGCCGGGCGCGCCGCAGCGAAAGCCCGAGCGAAGAGCCCGCCAACGTCGGCGCATGAAAAAGCCCGCGCATCGGCGGGCTTTCTGCTGCTGTGTGCGACTGCACGGCCAGGCGCCAGCGCGTCAGACCACGCCGGCTCCATGCGCCTGCAAGTCGGCGTGATAGCTCGAACGAACCATCGCGCCCACCGCGGCGTGCGTGAAGCCCATCTTGTACGCCTCTTCCTCGTACATCTTGAAGGTGTCCGGATGCACGTACGCGCGCACCGGCAGATGGTGCTCTGACGGCTGCAGATACTGGCCGATCGTCAGCATATCGACATCGTGCTCGCGCAGATCACGCATCACCTGGAGAATTTCCTCTTCGGTTTCGCCAAGGCCAACCATCAGGCCGGATTTCGTCGCGACATGCGGATGCAGCGCCTTGAAGTCCTTCAGCAGCTTCAGCGAATGCGCGTAATCCGAGCCCGGCCGCGCTTCCTTGTACAGACGCGGCACCGTTTCGAGGTTGTGGTTCATCACATCGGGTGGCGCGGCGTTCAGGATGCCGATCGCACGGTCGAGACGGCCGCGGAAGTCCGGCGTGAGGATCTCGATACGGGTTTCCGGCGACAGTTCGCGCGTCTGACGAATACATTCGACGAAATGCGCCGCGCCGCCGTCACGCAGGTCATCGCGATCGACGCTGGTGATTACGACGTACTTCAGCTTGAGCGCGGCGATCGTGCGCGCGAGATTGCCTGGCTCCTGGGCATCGAGCGGATCGGGGCGGCCGTGGCCGACGTCGCAGAACGGGCAGCGGCGCGTGCACTTGTCGCCCATGATCATGAAGGTCGCGGTGCCCTTGCCGAAGCATTCGCCGATGTTCGGGCAGCTCGCCTCTTCGCACACCGTGTGCAGATTGTGTTCGCGCAGGATCTGCTTGATTTCGTAGAAACGCGAATTGCCGGTGGCCGCTTTCACGCGAATCCAGTCCGGCTTCTTCAGCTTTTCAATTGGGACGATCTTGATCGGGATGCGGGCGGTTTTGGCTTGTGCTTTCTGCTTCGCGGTGGCGTCGTAGGCGGCGGGGGCCGGCACGCCTTCGGTGGCGGAGGAGACGGCGGAATTCGCGGTAACGTCAGTCATTCGTTGGATCCAGTCAGGCGGTGAGCGCACCGGCCTGTGGTTGGGCGACGGCCGCAGGACTGCCGTCGAGATTTGCGGTGAGGCGTGCTGCCAGCGTGCGGGCCACGTCGTCCCAGCCGGCGGCGGCACCCAGCGTCGCCATATCGACCGTTCGGAGCCCCGCGTAGCCGCATGGATTGATTGCGAGAAACGGTTGCAGGTCCATGTTCACGTTCAGACTCACGCCGTGATAACTGCAGCCGTTGCGGATTTTCAGGCCCAGCGCCGCGATTTTGGCGCCGGCGTGCGGCCCGCTGTCGGGTGAGGGCGCCACGTAGATGCCGGGGGCGCCCGCCTTGCGTTCTCCGGCGAGATTATACGCCGCGAGGGTGTCGATCACGGCCTGCTCGATGCGCGTGACCATTTCGCGAACCATCAGCTTGCGCCGGCGAAGATCGAGCAGTAGATACGCGACCACCTGGCCCGGCCCGTGATAGGTGATCTGCCCGCCTCGATCGACTTTCACGAGCGGAATACCGCTGTCGGCGGCAAGCAGATGGGCGGGGTCTCCCGCCTGGCCGAGCGTGAAGACGGGCGGGTGTTCGACCAGCCAGATTTCGTCGGGGGTATCGGCGGTGCGCGCGTCGGTAAACGCGCGCATCGCGTCGAAACTGGTTTGGTAGGGTTCGCGGCCGAGCCAGCGCAGCGTTGGCGGCGCGATGGCGGGTAAAGGCAGGAGAGACGGAGAAACCGGGGCGGCACACATGATCCCGGCAGTTTACCGAAAGATGCGAATCCTCGCCCGGCGGGGCTTCGCGTCGCGCTTAAACCGTGCGCCAGCCTCCGCGCATCCGCATCGTCCACCGCTCGCCGATACGCGCGAGCCAGTTCAGCGCGCGTTGGTCGCAGCGCGTGGGCACCGAAAACGCCACCTTCGCGTCGCTCGCGCCCTCGGCGCTGAGCCACAGCCGCTCGCCGCGGCGCAGATGCAGCGTATTGCCCGGTTGCAGCCAATAGTCCTCGGTGTCGTCGCTGCGGGTGACCCACACCGCGCCGCCGCGCACCGTCATCCTCGTGCTGCGCGCCACCTTTAACGGCAGCGTGTCGCCGGTGCCGATTTCATATGCAATGCTAGAGGAAATTTCTCGCATGATGCCCTCGCCAAAAATCGTTTCATGGCTAGAATCGTAGGTGCAGCAAGGGGTTAGGCAAAACGATCAATTTTCACCTCTATGTGAGAAATGTTTGAATGGACCTGCGCCAACTTCCCGCGTTGAACGCGATCAAGGCGTTCGAAGCCGCCGCCCGTCACGAAAGCTTTTCGCGCGCCGCCGACGAGTTGTTCGTCACGCACGGCGCCGTCAGCCATCAGATTCGCGCGCTCGAAGCCGAACTGGGCGTGTCGCTGTTCGCGCGCGACGGCAAGCGCGTGCGCCTCACCGAAACCGGCCGGCGCTACGCCGCGCAGGTGCGCGCCGCGCTATTGCAACTCGTCGACGCGACGCGCGCGATCCGTGCCGGCGACCGCGACCGCCGCCTCGTCGTCTCGATGCTGACGTCGTTCGCAGCGCGCTGGGTCACGCCGCGCATCGGCAGCTTTATCGAAGCCCATCCGCAGTGGGACCTCGAACTGCTGTCGACCAATGCGCTGACCGACTTCGCGCGCGATGACGTCGACGTCGCGATCCGCTTCGGCTTCGGCAAATATCCGGGGCTGCACGCGGAACTGCTGCTCGAGGAAATCTTCTTTCCAGCCTGCGCGCCGAACTTCAACGGCGGCAAGCTGCCGCAAACGCCGACCGACCTCGCCAAGGTGCCGCTGCTGCGCTCCGACGACGAACTGTGGCGCCCATGGTTCGACGCGGCCGGCCTCACCGACTGGCCAGAGCCGAAGCGCGGCGTGCTGTATCAGGATTCGTCAAATCTGTTGCAGGCGGCCGTCGACGGCCAGGGGGTCGCGCTCACGCGCCGCTCGCTCGCGATGCATGAAATCGCGGCCGGGCGGCTGGTACGGCTGTTCGATGTGGATGGGCCAAGCCCGTGGCAATACTATTTCATCTGCCAGCCGCAGATGCTTGAAACCGAGCGGGTCAAGGCGTTTCGCGACTGGGTGTTCGACGAGGTCGCGCGCTTCAGGGAGCTTTTCGATCTGGCCTGCACGGCGGGCCCGTTGGCGAGTGCGCGCCTCGCGGCGCAAGGGGCGACGGCGGACGCGTTGCGCGTCACACCGTGATCGGGACGTCCCGACGCTTCAGTCTCAGTTTTAGTTCTAGCGTTAAAGCACGACCTTGACCATCGGATGGCCGGTCAACGCGCGATAGATATCGTCCAGATGCGCGCGGCTCGTGGCGCGCACGGTAACGGTCAGCCCGGTGTAGGTGCCGCTGCTCGACGGGCGGGTTTCAACGCGGGCCGTGTCGAGCTCGCCGTCGAACTGCCGCACCACGTCGACGATCGTCGCGGCAAACTCCGGATGCGATTTGCCCATGATCTTGATTGGGAAATCGCAGGGAAACTCAAACAGTGAGTCGTTCTCGGGATTCATTCTCTTGCACTCCTTCTTCTGCCTCGCCGGCCTTGGCTCGCTGATACGCTGCATACAGCGCCGCAAACACCGCGCCCGGCTTGCCCGCGCCAACCGGCTCGTCGTCGAGCCGCGTGACCGGCAACACTTCCTTGGTGGCCGAGCTGACGATGATTTCGTCAGCCGCGCGCACTTCGGCCTCGGTAATCTCGCGCGCTTCGAAACGGACTCCGCATTCGGCCGTCAGCTCCTCGATCAGACCGTAGCGGATCCCTTCGAGAATCTTGTTGCTGCGCGGCGGCGCCGCGAGCACGCCGTTCTTCACAATCCAGACGTTCGATGACGACCCTTCGGTCAGCAGACCATCGCGGAACTGAATCGTCTCGAATGCATCGTTTTCGGCCGCGTATTGCGCCATCAGCACGTTACCGAGCAAGGACACCGACTTGATGTCGCAATTGAGCCAGCGGCGATCCTCGGCGCTCACACAACGCACGCCCCGCGCGCGTTGCGTCGCATCGGGCAGGTTCAGCGCGGTGACCATCACGAACACGGTCGGCTTCACGTTCGCCGGGAACGCGTGGGCGCGCTTCGCGACGCCGCGAGTGACTTGGATATACGCGATCGCATCCTGATCGGCACGCAAGCCGCCATCCGTCTCGTTGGCCTGCGCGACGCGCTCGATCAGTTCGCGCCAGCCGGCGTCGTCGAACGGATTGGCGATGCCGGTCTTGCCGACCGAGCGCGCGAGCCGCGCGAGATGCTGCGTGAGACGAAACGCGGTGCGCCGGCCGCTCGCATGCGCGTAAAGCGGCGCGACCTCGTAGATTCCGTCGCCGAAAATGAAGCCGCGATCCAGCACCGGCACGCGCGCCTCGGACAACGGCACCATCTCGCCGTTCAGATAGACGATCGGGTCCTGCGACACCTCGGAGACAGCGGTCATCGCGGTGCAGCCCTTACTTCTTCTTGTTGAACATCAGCATCAGCGAATCCCACACGCGGCCGACCACACCCGCCTGTTGGACCGGCTGCAGCGCGACCACCGGGAACTGCGCGAGCACCTTGCCGTCGGCGACGAGCTTCGCGGTGCCGACCTGCTGACCGTTCGCTAGCGGCGCGACGAGCGGATCGTTCAGTTCAATCTGCGGCTTGGCCTTGTCGCCCGCGCCCTTGGGCAGCGTCACGTACTGATCGCTCTTCACGCCGACCTGCACGCTGTCCGCCGTGCCCTTGTAGACGCGCGGCGTGGCCACCACCTGGTTCGCCTTGTACAGACGCGTGGTGTCGTACGCGGTATAGCCGTAGTTCAGCATCTTCAGGCTGTCCTGCACGCGGTCATGTTCCTTGGCTTCGCCCATCATCACAGAGACCAGACGGCGCGACGCGTCGGGCGTGCCCGGCAGCGGACGCTTCGCACTCGCGATCAGGCAGTAGCCGGCGGCTTGCGTGTGGCCGGTCTTCAAGCCATCGACGGTCGGGTCGATCCACAGCAGACGGTTGCGGTTCGGCTGCTTGATCTTGTTGTACGTGAATTCCTTGACCGAGAAGATGTTGTAGTAGTCCGGATAGTCGCGGATCAGACGCGCCGACAGCACCGCGAGATCGCCCGCCGTGGTGTAGTGCTGCGGGTCGGGCATGCCGTTCACATCGGCGAAATGCGTGTGCTTCATGCCGAGCTTCTGCGCTTCGGCGTTCATCATGTTGACGAACTGCGCCTCGCTGCCGCCGACCAGTTCGGCGAGCGCGATCGCCGCGTCGTTGCCCGACTGCACGATCATCCCGTACACGAGGTCATGCACGGTGACCGGCTTGTTCGCCTCGATGAACATGCGCGATTCGTCGTTTTTCACCCGGCGCACCGCTTCGCTCGGCTCGATGGTCTGATCCATCGTGATCTTCTTCGTTTGCAGCGCCTCGAACACCAGATAGGCGGTCATCAGCTTGGTGAGCGAAGCCGGCTCGACACGCTCATCGGGGTTGCCGGAAGCGAGCACCTGATTGCTGGTCGCGTCGACGAGCACCCACGAGCGTGCGCTCACGCCCGGCGGCGGCACCTGCGCAAACGCGCTCGTTGCAACGAGCGTGGCGGGCAGGACGATGCCAACGGTGATGACGCGATTGAGCGAGGCGGGAACGAAGGAAGCGACTGACGGGAGTGACGTGCGGCCAGAGAAGGAGAAACGCATAAGGTCGATTCGTGCGGAAAAATACATCGCGCGGCAACGCGCATAGTTGGGGGAGCCGGTCGGAGAGCATCTGGCCGTAAAACGGCACGGCGCCCGTTGGACTTCCGGCGGCGCAATCGGTTCGCAAGCGCAGCGCGTCGCACCCGGCCGCGCTGCAGGCAAAGCGGCTTCGCCGCGCGCGGACTATCGGATGAGCGGCGCTGCGCCCAAAAAAAGAGCGCTCATTATACGCGCGGCATCCGGCCGGATTCGCGTCAAAAGTGGCGTTTCGCACACGTTTGCGGATACCTGTGCCCCACGATAACGCGCGGGCTGCGCGTTTTTTATCGCCACGCGTCGACGATGATCCGCTTCAACACGTGAAGCTTGCGATGCAGAAAGTGTTCGGCGCCCGGAATCACGACGACTGGCAATTCCTGCGGCCGTGCCCAGTCGTACACGGATTGGATCGGAACGGTCTCGTCGAGCTCGCCGTGGATCACGAGCGTGTTCTCGGGCACAGGCGCGACTTCCCAGCGGCTTGCCGCGGTGCCGACGAATACCACGCGCTCGATTTCCCGTCCTTCGTCGCGCAGCGCCGCGGCGACGTGCGACAGCACGAAGGTGCCGAACGAAAAGCCCGCGAGCACCAGTGGCAGACTGCCGTAATCGCCGTCCATGCGCATGTGTTCGAGCACCGCGCGGAGGTCGTCGCGTTCGCCGATGCCTGCGTCATGCTCGCCCTCGGTCTGCCCGACGCCGCGGAAATTCGACCGATACGTCACGTAGTTCAACTGCACGAGCGTGCGCGCGAGCGTCTGCGCGACCTTGTTGTCCATCGTGCCGCCAAAGAGCGGATGCGGATGCGCGACCAGCGCGATGCCGCGCGGCGCGGCGCCGCTCTCGCGCACGCCGTCGGGCAGGTCGAGTGCGACCTCGATCTTGCCGACCGGGCCGTCGATCAGATATTTCTTCGTATTCGAATTCATGGAGATGCCTGTTGACCGGGCGGCAGTTCGCGCTCGACGGTTCGAGTCATTGATCGATCTTCAGACGCTCGACGATCTTGCCATTCGCAAGATGCGATTCGACGATCTCATCGATGTCGCTTTCGTCGACATACGTGTACCAGACGCCCTCCGGGTACACGACGAGCGTCGGGCCGAGTTCGCAGCGGTCGAGACAGCCCGCCTTGTTGATGCGCACCCGGCCGGGACCCGCAAGGCCAAGTTGCTTCACGCGCTTTTTCGCATGCTCCTGCATCGCCTGCGCGTTGCAGTTCGCGCAACTCGGACGCTCGGCGCCGGGGTCGCGCTGATTCAGGCAGAAGAAGACGTGGTGCTTGTAAAAGGAGTCCATGGTGTCGGGGGGAAAGACTGAAAGGAAGTGCAAGGGCGCCGTCAGCGCGTGGTGTACGTACAGCGCCTGTCGTGCGGACGATTATAGCGAGCAGGCTGTGCGGCCGCCGGCGGCGGTCGAACGCGTCGCACCTTCACTGGCGCGTCGCGAAGACCCTGCGCATGCGCGCGCCCCGGTACGCCTCGAACGCGCATGCCGCGTGCCCCGCTCATCACTGCGACGCGCGCCGCGCATCGGCTTCGCGTTCGCGTCACACCGGCTTCACCCGCCGCTTCAGCCACGCCCGTTCGACCGCAAACGCAAGCCACACTAGCGCCGCATACGGCCACATCCACGCGAGCCAGCGCGCAAGTCCGTTGAAATGCAGATAACGCCCTTGCCGCCAGTCGGCGAGCACCGCGTCGAAATACGGACTCACCGGCAGCAGATTGACGAATACCAGCGCGACCACGAGCGCCAGCCCAGCGAGCGCCGCGCGCACCCGCCGCCGCAGCGGCAGCGCGACGATTGCCGCGACAGTCCCGCACGCCAGCCCGACGAGCCCGCCGGGCGTCGCCCAGTCGAACGCGAGACCCGACTGCGATTGCAGGAATGTCGCGCCAGCCTTCACGCACAACGTGCCGACCACAAACAGCAGCAGCAGACGCACGCGCGGCGCGTGGCGGCGTGCCGGCAGCGACGCGAGCGCGAGCGCCGCGAACAGGTTCAGCGCGGTGATCACCGCTTCCCAAGCGTCGTCCGGCAGCCATGCGGCGGCCGCCGCCGGCCATGCGCCGACGTGCCATGCGGACGGCGTCCACGCGAGCAGCGCATCCTGCGACGCGGGATCGAAACGCAGCCACAGCGCGCGCGGCCAATTGCCGAGGCCGAACAGACGCGGCGCGGGATACATCGTCGCCAACGGCCACGCGGCGACGAGGCAGGCGAGCGCCGCGTGGCCGCGCTCGAACCACAACAGCCGCAGCCGCCGGAATAGACCGCGATCGAGCAGCGCGCCGGTCGCCGGCGACATCATCGCCGCGCCGAGCAGCGCGCCGAGCGTGTTGGCGGCGAGGTCGAGGTTGGACGCGACGCGCGTCGGCAGCCAGGTCTGCACCGCTTCCATCGTGCCGGACAGCAGCGCGCCCAGCACGAATGCCAGCGCGACCGCCGACGTACCGCGCCAGCGCGGATAGACCGCGATCACCACCAACGCGCCGAACGGCATATAGCCGAGCACGTTGGTCACGACGTCGAAGGCCGTCAGGTACTGCGGCATCGGATCGAACAGATAGGCGAACGGCGCGATGCCCAGCGAGCGCCAGCCGGAAAACGGATACCACGAGCCGTAGACGATCAGCGCCGTATAAAGCAGCAGCGCCTGACGGGCCAGCGCCGATGGCCGGCGCAGCCAGGGTCGCTCACTCATACAGCGCTCCGGTGCATGCGCCGCCGGGCCGTCATTGCGCGGCGGCCAGCGCCTGCGAGCCGAGCCACGTGCCGATCTGCGCGACGAGGTCGTCGCTGGCCGCGGCGAGCGCCTGCGCGCCGCCGGCCGCATCGGCCGAATGCGCGGGGGCGCGCGCGGTGAAGGTGTGCTGGGCGATCATCTTCGCATTCTGGATCAGCGTCGCGCGCGCGGTGATCGCGCCGTGGCTCTCGGTCTGGCTGTCGAACACCTGCTCGAACTGCGTCAAGTCGACCCGCAGCACCGGCGCGGCCACGCCGTCGGCGCCCGTCAGCACCGTGCCGCGCGCGCTCAACGCATTGCGAAGGCGCTGCGTGAGCAGTTGCGACGGCATCATCGTCCAGTGGCTGTTCGCGTACGCGGCGGTCTGCTGCGCGTCTGCATAGGTCAACCGATAAGTCAGCCGGTCCGATTCGAGCACGCTCGGCGCGCCCACATCGAGCACCTTGACGGCCGGCAGCGGCGCGGCCGCGGCGCTCTGCGGCGGCGGACCGAAGTCATAGCGGACGTCCGAGACCACCGCGGAGGTGCCCGCGCAACCCGCCGCCAGCACGCCGAACGCGAGCAGCGCCGCGAGCGCGGCGCGCGAGGACAACAGTCGGTGAATCGAGCGTGACATGAGCATCTTCCTCTGTGCTGGGCTGCGGATTTAGTGGCCTGCGGGGGCCGCCCGAGCGGCGGGGGACGCGGCCGGCCAACTGAAGCCGGTCTCGCCCGGACCCGGCGCAGCGCGCGGCGCGCCGAACAACACGCTGCGCGGATTGGTGCTGAACGTGTCGGCCGCGCGGTCGATGGACTGGGCCGCCGAGCGCACGTCCTCGCTCAGCGAATTCACCCTCGGCAGCGTTTCGTAGCTGACCCGCGCCGACAGATCCTGCAGCGACATATTCATCTGGGCCAGCGCATCGCCGGCCTGCTGCGCGGCCGTGCCGACCTTGTTCAGATTGCGCTCGAACGGGCCGTCCGGCCGATTGAGGCTCGTGATCATCCGGTTGGTCGACGCGAGCGTCCGGTTCAGCTGATCGACCGTGGCCGGCAACTTGCCCACGACCGGCGAGATCTGCTGGCTCAGCCCGGCAACCCCGGAAGCGGCTTGCTGGATGCTCGCCGCAGTGGCGTGCAACTGCGCGACCATTTCCGGCGACAGCATATCGTTCACGTTGTCGGTGACTTTTTCGAGCTTGCGCAACAGCACGTCGCCGCGTTGCTGCAACTGGTCGAGCAGGCCCGGGCGCATCGGCAGCTGGGCGACCTGCTGCGCCGACGACGGCAGCGGCGTCGTATCGCGGCCGGTATCGTCGAGCTGGATGAATGCGATGCCGGTCACGCCCTGCAAGCCGAGGCTGCCGAATGTCGAATGCGTGATCGGCGCATGCTCGTCGACCATGATGCGAATCAGGATCTGCCCGGGATGGCTCGGATCGAATTTGATCGACTGCACGCGGCCGACGTCGAGCCCGCGATAGCGCACCGATGCATCGGCGAACAGCCCCGTTACGTTGGTACGCGCGATCAGGTCGTACGGCACCCGCACCGTGCGGTCCACGTTGAACAGGAACGCGGCGAGCCCGACGGCCACCGTCAGCACGACCGTGAACAGCCCGGCCCAGAACGCGTGTGCTTTGTTTTCCATTGTCAGGTTTCCTGGTTCATGGCGCCCTGCTTCACAGCGAGATCTCGGACGAGGCCGGTTCGAGCGCCGCCTGCGGCAGCTTCGCGCGGCGCTCGGGCGGCAGCGCCTGCAGCGCGCGGCGCCCGCGCAAGCCGAGGAAATATTCGCGGATGAACGGATGATCGACGCCCGCCGCCTCCTCGACCGGCGCATTCACGAGCACCTTGCGATCGGCGAGCACGGCCACGCGCGTGGACAGCGCGACCATCGTATCGAGGTCGTGCGTCACCATCACAACGCTCAGGCCGAGCGCCCGATGCAGCCCGGAGATCAGTTCGACGAACTCGTCGGACGCCTGCGGGTCGAGCCCGGCGGTCGGTTCGTCGAGGAACAGCAGTTCGGGTTCGAGCGCGATCGCGCGCGCGATGCCAACCCGCTTGATCATCCCGCCCGACAACGCCGACGGCATCTTCGACGCATGCTTGCACGGCAGGCCGACCATTTCGAGCTTGAGCATCACGATGTCGCGCAGCAGGTCTTCGGGCACCTTGCCGAGCTCGCGCACCGGCTGCGCGACGTTGTCGAATACCGACAGCGACGAGAACAGCGCGCCGCGCTGGAACAGCATGCCCGAGCGGCTGCGCATCAGCAGCGCGGTTTCGGGGGAGATGGTCGCGAGGTCCTCGCCGAACAGTTTGATGGTGCCCGACGACGGCCGCTCGAGGCCGAGAATCTGCCGCACCAGCGTGGTCTTGCCCGAGCCCGAACCACCGACGATCGAGACGATCTCGCCGCGCCGCACGTCGAAGCTCAGATGCTGATGCACGATGTTGCGGCCGTAGCGCTTGGTGATGTCGATCACCTCGATCACCGGTTCCTCGATCGACGGCACGGGTTGGCCGCGCACGGCCTCGGTGAGCGGCGCGATCATCCGAGCCCCACGTTCTGGAAGAGGATCGCGAACACCGCGTCCGCGAGAATCACGATCGTGATCGAGGTCACCACCGAGGTCGTCGTGCCTTCGCCGAGACTCTGCGAGTTCGCCTTGATGCGGAAACCGAAATGACACCCGGCGATCGCGATCAGCATGCCGAACACCGCGCCCTTGCCCAGGCCGATCCACAGATTCGCGATCGGCACCACGCTCGGCAGTTGCCGCGCGAAGAAACTCATGTCGATGTTGAGCACGAGCTTCGCGGCCAGCGCGCCGCCGGTCAGCGCGATCGCGTTGGTCCACATCACCAGCAAAGGCATCGCGACGCCGAGCGCGATCACGCGCGGCAGGATCAGCCGCAGGCCGTGCGGGATGCCCATCACGCGCATCGCGTCGAGCTCTTCCGTCACGCGCATCACGCCGATCTGCGCGGTGATGGCCGAGCCCGAGCGGCCCGCGACCAGAATCGCCGACAGCACCGGCCCGAGTTCGCGAATCACCGCCAGCCCGAGAATATTGACGATGAACTGGTTCGCGCCAAACATCCGCAACTGCTGCGCGGACAGATAACTGAGCACGATCCCGATCAGAAATGCGACCAGCGCGGTGATCGGCAATGCGCGCGCACCCGCGTTGTAGACATTCGCGGAGATTTCGGTCCACGGCGTGATTTTGGGCTTGCGGATAACGGCGAGCAGATCGAGCACGACGCGCCCGAGCATCGCGACGCCACCGTACAGATGCTCGAAGAACGAGAAGATTGACAGCCCGAGTCGCGTGAAAGGATCGAAGCGCGGCACCGTTTCGGCGCTCTCGCGCACGCTGTCGAGCATCGCGATGCGATCGAAGATGTCGCGCTGGGTGTCGGTGAGCGCGGTGCCGGGCGGCATCTTGCGGCCCCACACGCGCCACAGCGCCTGGCCGCCGACGTGGTCCATCCGGTCGATGCGCGACAGGTCCCACTCGCCGATGCCCTGCGCGCCGGTCAGCGAACGCAGCAGCGGGATCACATGCCCGGTGTCGCGATCGCGCGCGAGCGCGAGCGCCGTCCACTGGCCCGAGAGACGGACGATCTTGCCTTGGCTGCCGGCCGCGACTTCAAGGCCGGGCGGAGTGTCGTAGTTCAAGGATCGCGTGGATCTGGTAATCGGATTAGCGGCCATTGTAACGAAGGCTCGGCCGATGGGCCGCACTCAAAACCCGAAGCCTCGGCGAGTTCGCTGTCGCTACAATAGGCGGCATGAACGCCTCCAAGCCTCCCCCCAGTTCGCCCGCGTCCCCCTCGGCCCCGCCCGCGGCCAGCTGGCGCATCGACCGCGAGCGCGCGGTCAAGCTGTTCGGCCCGCATGCGCATGACTGGCCGATCGAAATCGTCGACGAAACCGGCTCGACCAACGCCGACCTGATGACCCGTATGAAGGCGCTGCCGCGCAAAGCGAACGCGCTGCCGCGGCCGATCGTGCGGGTCGCGTATCTGCAGACCGCCGGGCGCGGCCGGCGCGGCCGTCCGTGGTATGCGGAGCCGGGCAATGCGCTGCTGTTTTCGGTTGCGTGCGTGCTGCCGCGACCGCTCGAAGGGCTCGCGGGGCTGAGCCTCGCGGTGGGCGTCGCGCTGGTCGATGGATTGCGCTCGCTGCCGGTCGCCGGGCCCGGACAGATCGCGCTGAAGTGGCCGAACGACGTGCTGCTCGAAGGCGACAAGCTCGCCGGCATCCTGATCGAAACCGCGTGGAGCACCGAGCGCGCGAGCGCGGTCGTGATCGGTATCGGCACCAACGTGAAGGGCGCTGACGAACTCGCGGCGAAGGTCGGCGCGCTGAATGCCGGCGTGCCGCCGCAGGCGCGCGGCACCGTGCCGACCGCGTTGCAGCGCGCGCTGCCGAACGCGAATCTGACCGATACGCTCGCCGCCGAGCTGAACGCATTGGAACCGGCGCTGCAGCGCTTCGGCGCCGACGGCTTCGCACCGTTCCAGTCACGCTGGAACGCGGTGCACGCGTATGCGGGCCGCGAGGTCGTGTTGATCGAGCAAGGCAACGAACTCGCGCGCGGCATCGCAGCGGGCGTCGACGAGCGCGGCCAGTTGCTACTCGATACGGCCGAAGGCCGCCAGAGCATTGCAACCGGCGACGTGTCGCTGCGCCTCGCCGACGGTGTCGCATGACGCAGCGCGCGCCTTATCTGCTGATCGACGCGGGTAACAGCCGGATCAAATGGGCGCTAGTGCAACCGGACGGCAAGCAGCTTGCGAACGGCGCGCTCGCGCACGATGAGGATGCGCAGTCTGGGTCGCGGCCGGCTTCACAGTCTGGTCCGCAGTCCGGTTCGCAGCCGGACTGGTCCGGTTGGCCGGCGCCGTGCGGCGCCTGGGTCTCGAACGTGGCGGGCACCGGCGTCGCGGCGCGCATCGCCGCGCTCGTCGACGCGCAGTGGCCGCAACTGCCGCTTACGACGATCCGCGCGAGCGCACGCCAATGCGGGGTCAGCAATTGCTACGCGGTGCCGGATTCGCTTGGCAGCGACCGCTGGGCGGGCATGATCGGCGCGCATGCGGCATTTCCCGGCGAACATCTGCTGCTGGCGACGTTCGGTACCGCGACGACACTCGAAGCGTTGCGCGCGGACGGCGCGTTTATCGGCGGGCTGATCGCGCCGGGCTGGACGCTGATGATGCGCTCGCTCGGCGAGCACACCGCGCAACTGCCGACGCTCGATGCCGCCCGCGCCCGTGGTCTGCTCGACGCCGGCGCTGCGGCGGGGGCTGCCGACCCGGACCGCCGCGGCCCGTTCTTCGCGGCCGATACGCCGCGTTCACTGTCGGCGGGCTGCACGCTCGCGCAGGCGGGACTGATCGAGCGGATGTGGCGCGATCTGCAGGACGAGTGGCGGGTGCCCGTGCGGCTCGTCGTCAGCGGCGGCGCCGTCGACGAGGTGGCGAGCGCGCTCAAAGTGCCGCATACTCGCCACGATTCGCTGGTGCTGTCGGGGCTTGCGCTGATTGCCGCCGACGATATCGCGCAACGCGGTGCGCGCGCGGGCGGCGGATGACTGTCCGCGGACGCGCGACACCGGTCCCGCCCCGCGGCGATAAACAGTGATGACGGGCCGTTTCGGGATCGATGATTCGAAGTGCATCCGACCAGGCCGATTTCGGCGCCGCAACTTCCGCACCTCGATCCCGTGTCAACCTGCTTCTGGATTGGAACAACCGCTAATGCTTCGCTGGCCGATCGCCATTCTGATTCTCGCCAACGTGCTCGCTTTTGCCGCGTTGCGCGGCGCGTTCAGCCCGGCGCCCAGCGCCGCCGGGCGCGACCCGGTCCGTCTAGGCCGCCAGATTCATCCGGATTGGCTGAAGGTGCGTCCGGTCAGCGCCGCCGACGCAGCCGATCAGGCGGTGGTCGGCGGACCGGCGCCGACAGCGCCGATTTCGACGTCAGTATTGCCGTAGTAGCGAAGTCGAGCAGCAGCCCGTCTGCGCCCACGACGGCAATCCCCGCTAACGATCACTCCTGCGTGCGCACCTTCTTCAACAGCGCGGTCGTCGAGCGATCGTGTTCGAACGCGATGGCGAGCGCCTTGCCGCCCCAGCCGCGCACGAGCGCCGACTCGGGCAATGCGTCCATGTCGTAGTCGCCGCCCTTCACGAGCACGTCCGGCCGCAGCGCCGCAATCAGCTCGACCGGACTTTTCTCACCGAAGCCGACTACGTAGTCGACGCTCTCGAGCGCCGCGAGCACGGCCATCCGGTCGGCCTCGGTGTTGATCGGCCGGTCGTCACCCTTGCCGAGCATGCGCACCGACGCGTCGCTGTTCACGCCGACGATCAGACAGGCGCCGAGCGCCTTCGCATCGGCGAGATAGCTCACGTGCCCTCGATGCAGGATATCGAATACCCCGTTCGTGAATACAACCGGAGCGTGCAGCGAAGGACGAAGCTTCACCAGATCATCGCGCGAAAGGATCTTGCGTTCAAAGATAGCGGCCATTGCACAGTTGCGGAAAAAAAGGAAAAGAGATTGCCGTCACGATACAAGGGCGGCGGTATCAAGCAAAATCAGCAAAGCCAAGCAAAACGGTCCGGCAAGCTCACGCCTGGCGGACCGTCTTTGATTTGTCATGAACCGTTGGAGCCCGGATTGCTGCAAGGCAGACATCATGGCCAACGCGCGAATCCGAATCACCGTGCCAACGTCGATTGCGATGCCAATGGCAATGTCAACGCGGCATTTGCACGATCATGCCGGCTGCTGCTGGGTCGGATTCTGATCGGAGGCCTGCAGGCGCGCGACCACTTCCTTGCGATAGCGGTTCAGCTCCTGCGCGGTGTTGAACGTGCGCTCGAACAGCAGCGACAGGTTGTGCAAAATGCGCTCGACGACCTTCTTTTCCCAGCCATCGTCGAAACGAATTTGTTCGTCGAGCCAGCGCTCGAGCCATTCCGGATCGGGCAGACGCGACTGAATCGTGTCGCGCGGGAACAGCGCCTGGTTCACGTGCAGGTTGGTGGGATGCAGCGGCTTTTCGGTGCGCCGCGCCGATGCCATCAGCACACCGATCTTCGCGAACGCGGCGCGCGCGATGTCGCCGGTTTGCACCATCGCCTTCTTCATGTAGCGAAGATATGCGCCGCCATGGCGTGCCTCGTCGCGCGAGATCGTTTCGTAGATGTGCTTGATGACCGGCTCGGTGTGCCATTCGGCCGCACGGCGGTACCAGTGATTGAGGCGAATTTCGCCGCAGAAGTGCAGCATCAGCGTTTCCAGCGGCGGCGCCGGGTCGAACTCGAAGCGCACCGCGTGCAGTTCGTCTTCGGTCGGGCACATTTCCGGCCTGAAACGGCGCAGGTATTCCATCAGCACCAGCGAGTGTTTCTGTTCTTCGAAGAACCACACGCTCATGAATGCGGAGAAATCGCTGTCGTGATGATTGTCACGCAGAAACATTTCGGTGGCGGGCAACGCCGACCATTCGGTGATCGCGTTCATCTTGATCGTCGCGGCCTGCTCGTCGGTCAAAAGCGATGCATCGAACTTGTCCCAGGGAATGTCTTTCTCCATGTCCCATCGAACGGATTCGAGCGATTTATAAAGTTCCGGATAAAGCATGGTGTTCATTGTCCCACCCCTGGTCTGCGCATACTGTGTGTCTGTTGCTGCTACGTGTAGCCGTTTTTACCTGCGACAAACGGACCTGCCGTTTATCGGCCAAGCATTGAATTTTACGCGTTAATCAACCGCCCAGATGCATCGGGCAGCAAAGAAGTCCGGGCGTTTGCACAGGTGCGCGAAGCGTGAATCAGGCGCTGCGCGGCCAACCATCGGTAAGGACACTCGATATGCCTGTTGCCTGAGGTCGAACCAGCCTGCGTTGAAACCGCCCAGCTCTGCACGGGAGTGCCGGCGGCAAATGACGCGAGGGCGGCGGGATGGTTATTTTCAGCACGCGCCCCAAAGTATGATGAAGCTTACACAATGATAGCACGCGGACCTGGCAGAATCTGCGTCGGAAACCGCGCAATCCCGCAGTGGGATTGACTTTTCGCAACAAAAACGCGCGATTCGCGCGGACAGTGCAGCGGTGCCGGAAATCGCTAGCGAAAGCGGGATGGCGAGATCAAAGTCCATGGCCATCCACGCTCTCTTGCGCTTCGCCGCGTGTCCGCGCGCCGATTTGCCCATGCATCTCGCATCCTTATCGTTTGCGCCAAGCTCGCTGCCACGTTATCGCTTGCGGCACCCTCGCTGCCACGGCCGGCTGATGCCACGCTGGGCACGGCGATGACCGCCGTGGCCAGCTTATCGCGTCACGGTTACGCTCAAGACGATTTTTTCGACCCCGCACTGCCCGAGCCCTCGCCGCCCGCACGTTTGGCCGAGCTCGACGCGCGCTTGGCGGCCGGCCGTTTGGCCGCGGGCTTCGCGTCGTCGGCGGCCGGATCCTGTGGGTCCGCTGCGTCCGGCGGTGCGGTCATGCCCTGCGTGCCGCCCCCCGCCGCGGCGACCGCGACACCCGGCTGCGTCATCGCGAACTGGGCGATCTGATTGAATTGCGATTGGAGCAAGTTCCACCACGCGGATGCGTCGAAGGACGGCGCGGCGGACGCGTCGTCTTCGTCGGCGCCGCCCGCAGCCCCGCCTTCACCGGCCGCCGGCGGCTCTGACGGCCTGGCCCAACTGGGCGCCGCCGCGGGCCCGGCCGCCGGGTTCGGCGCAGCCGCCGCCGGCTGCGCCATCGACGACTGCGCGAACGCGCCGAACGCGCGCAGCGTCGCGAGCGTCGCACGCTGAACTTCGAGCGCCTGGATCGCGGATTGCAGCATGCTCAGGTTCAGCTTCAGCCACTGCTCGACCGCGCGCATATCGGTGATGCGCTTGTCGAGCTCCTCGACGTTGGTGAGCGGCGCCATCATGTCGGACATCATCGACAGCGACGGGGCGGCGCCGCTACCCGGCTGCGCGCCGCCGAGCATCGAGCCGAACGGCGATAGCCGCATCATGCTCCACATGCGATCGAGCATTTCAGCGGGCGGAAAGCCGGGAAAGGGCGGCGCGGAGCCAGTCGTGTCGGTCATGGTTGTCGCCTCAGTGCGTGAAGAGATGCGGCGCGGCGCAGGCCGCGCGCGTTGATTCGATCATACCGTGCGCAACGCGGAACCAGGATCGTTCGTCGACTGCCGATCGACGGTGCGCGCGGCTCGTATCTCTAGCTGTCGCCGCGATCCGTGCCATCACGATCACGCGTCTGCCGCCACGGATCGCCGCCGCGAAAATCCGGCGCGCGCCGCTCGCGCAACGAACTCAATCCCTCGCGCACATCGGGCCCCGCAAACCCCATGAACTCGAGCGCAAGCGACGTATCGAACGCCGGTCCCGCCGTGCGTAGCCAATTGTTCAGCGCGTACTTGGTCCAACGGATCGCCGTTTGCGAGCCGTCGGCGAGCTTGCGCGCAACCTCGAACGCTTTCGGCAACAGCTCGGTTTCGTCGACTGCGAGCGACACGAGCCCGATGCGCTCGGCCTCCTCGCCGCTCACCGGCTCGCACAACATCAGGTAGTACTTCGCCTTCGCCATCCCGCACAACAGCGGCCAGACGATCGCCGCATGGTCGCCGGCGGCGACGCCGAGGCGCGTGTGTCCGTCGATGATGCGCGCCGTCTTCGCCGCGATCGAGATATCGGCGAGCAGACCGGCGACGAGCCCCGCGCCGACCGCTGGACCATGCATCGCCGACACGATCGGCTTGCCGCAATTGATCACGTTGTAGACGAGGTCGCGTGCCTCGCGCCAGACTCGCGCGCGCACGTCGAAATCGTTCGCCATGTCTTCGACCAGTTGCAGATCGCCGCCCGCCGAAAAGCCCTTGCCCTCACCGCGAATGATCGCGACGCGCGTTTCCGGATCCCGGTCGATGTCGCGCCAGATTTCGGCGAGTTCGTAGTGCATCCGCGCGTTCGCAGTGGCGAGCCCGCTTTTGTTCGCGCCCTCGCCGCTCATCACGACTTCGAGCACGCCATGCGGATGGCGCTGCAAGCGCAGCGACCGATAGTGCGCGTAGTACGTGTCATGCGTATTGCCGGCGTCGTCATGACTGTGCGGTGACTCGGACATGATGAACATTCTCCACAATGCTGTCTCAGGCGAATCGATGCGTCGCCGTCGTGGCTTCAGCGTGGCTGATAAACCCACTTCCCGTTGCTGATTTCAACCATCACGCGGGCGCGCTGATCGAGCCCGAGATGATCGGTCGCGCTCATATCGACCACGCCGTTGGTATCCGCGAGACCGCGCGTCGATTCGAGCGCGTCGCGCAGCGCGCGGCGAAATTGCGGCGTGCCCGGCGCGCCCGCCTTCAGCGCGATCGGGATCGCGTGATTGAGCAGCGCGCCCGCGTCCGACGTGTACGAGCCGAACGCCGACACGCTGCCCGGCCCGTGCTGCGCCTCGAAGCGTGCGATGTAATCGAGCGCAAGACGCTTCGCCGGATGATCGGCCGGCAACTGCGCGGCCACCAGCACCGGGCTCGCGGGCAGGAACGTACCGTTGCAATCGGCGCCGCACACGCGCAGGAAGTCGTTATTGCCGACGCCGTGATTGTGATAGATCACGCCCTTGTAGCCGCGCTCGCGCAGCGTTTTCGGCGGCAGTGCGGCGGGCGTGCCGGCCGCGCCGACCACCACGGCATCCGGATGGGTCGCGAGAATCTTCAGCACCTGGCCAGTCACGCTCGGATCGGTGCGATTGAAGCGCTCGCTCGCGACCACGTCGATGTGATGCAGTTGCGCGAATTTCGCGACCTCGGCATAGAAGGTCTCGCCGAGCGCGTCGGCCTGGCCGATGAAGGCCATCGTCTTGACGCCGTGCGTGCTCGCGTGTTCGGCGATCGCCGAGGCCATCATCGCGTCGGTCTGCGGTGTCTTGAAGACCCAGCGGCGTTTGGCGTCGACCGGCTCGATGATTTTCGCCGACGACGCGAGCGAGATCATCGGCGTTTCGCCCTCGGCGACGACGTCGATCATCGCGAGCGAATTCGGCGTAATCGAAGAACCGATGATCGCGTCGACACGATCTTCCGAAATCAGCTTCTTCGTGTCCTGCACCGCCTTGGTCGTGTCCGATGCATCGTCGAGCACGATGTAATCGACGCTTTGTCCACCGATCTGCCGGGGCAACAGCGCGACGGTCTCGCGCGCGGGAATGCCGAGCGACGCGGCCGGCCCTGTCAACGACAGCACGAGGCCGACCTTGACCTGCGCGAACGACGTCAACGGCAGCGCGCACGCGAGCGCCGCGCACAGCGTGGCGGCGCGGCGCGCGAAGCGCGTGAGCGGGCCGCGCGATGCGCCCGCGCTTACGTATAGATGCGCACTCGCGTTGAGATGCGGCGCACGTTTGCGCCGGTTTGCAGATTCAACGGATGTCAATCGCGGCATGTTGTCTCCTCTCGGTTTTTCGTTTTTGATCGACTGCCTGCGCGCGCCAGTCAGTGTAGCCGCGCCCCGGGGTCACGGCATCGGGCGAAACCCTTTCGCGTTCATTCGAGCGGCGCGATGCTCTGCTCGATCGCACCGAAAATCGACTTGCCCGCTTCGTCGAACATTTCGATCTTCACGGTGTCGCCGTACTTCATGAACTCGGTTTGCGGCGCGCCGTGTTCGATGGTTTCGAGGCAGCGTTTCTCGGCGATGCAGCAGTAGCCGCGGTTCGCGTCCTTGTTCGACACCGTGCCCGAACCGACGATCGAACCGGCGCGCAGGTTGCGCGTCTTCGCCGCATGCGCGATCAGTTGCCCGAAGTGGAACACCATGTCGGTGCCCGCGTCGGGCTGGCCGACTTTTCTGCCGTTCCAATGGACGATCATCGGTCGGTGCACACGGCCGTCTTCCCAGTGCTCGGCGAGCTCATCCGGCGTGACCGCCACTGGCGCGAACGACGTAGCCGGCTTGCTCTGGAAAAAGCCGAAGCCCTTCGCGAGTTCCGCGGGAATCAGATTGCGCAGCGACACGTCGTTGACCAGCGTGATGAGGCGCACGCCGCGCAGTGCCTGCTCGGGCGTCGCGCCCATCGGCACGTCGCTCGTGATGACCGCGACTTCCGCCTCGAAGTCGATGCCGAACGCTTCCGACGCGCACACCACGTCATCGCGTGGGCCGATGAAATCGTCGCTGCCGCCCTGGTACATCAGCGGGTCGGTCCAGAATTCGGGCGGCATTTCCGCGCCCCGAGCGCGCCGCACGAGTTCGACGTGGTTCACGTAGGACGAGCCGTCGGCCCACTGGAACGCGCGCGGCAGCGGCGCCATGCAGTGTTTCGCATCGAACGCGAAACTGTTGCGCGCGCGGCCCTGGTTGAGCGCATCGTAGAGATCGTGCAATTGCGGCGCGTAGAAAGCCCAGTCGTCGAGCACGCGCTGCAGCGTGGGCGCGATCGCGTCGGCGATCGCCGCGGTGTGCAGGTCACGGGACACGACGATCAGTTGACCGTCGCGCGTGCCGTCCTTCAGCGAGGCAAGTTTCATAGAGCTGTGAACCGTGGGTTAGTGACGATGGAAGGAATCTATTCTACGATGGTGAATCGGCGCGGCCCAGTGTGCGCGCCTCGCGTGCGGGTCGCGCGGTCGCCGCGGCGGCGCACGCAACGGTGCGCCGCCGCGCCGCGCACCGTATGTGAAGCCGATACACACTGCCATCGTTACCACTGCGACTGCTGTCATTACCGATTCCCGAATGCGCCGCCCGCGCCCTTTGCCCATGTCCGCCAATGCCCGCTCCGGCACATCCCGCCCTGTCACCGTCCACCTGTCCGCCGATGATTCGCGCGGCAGCGCCGATGCAGCCGATCCACTCGACGCCAGCGCCGATGACGAAGCCAGCGAGCCCGGCGAAGAGAAACTGCGCTCGGGCATCCAGTCGATCGAAGTCGGCTTCAGGCTGCTCGAGGTGCTCACCCACGAGCCGCGCGCAATGATGCTGCGCGACCTCGCGCAGCGCGCGGGCATGAGTCCGGCGAAGGCGCATCGCTATCTGGTGAGCTTTCTGCGCCTCGGCGTGGTCGCGCAGGACCCGCTGTCGGGTCGCTACGAACTCGGCGGCTTCGCGTTGCAGTTGGGGCTCGCGCGGCTTGCGCGCGTCGATGGCGTGACGCTGGCGCGCATCGCGCTCGCCGAATTGCACAACCGGCTCGATCTGACGCTGGGCATTGCGGTATGGGGCAACCAGGGGCCGACGATGGTGCACTGGATGGAGTCGAGCTATCCGGCCAAGGCATCGCTGAAACTCGGCGACGTGATGCCGCTTCTAAGTTCCGCCACAGGGCTGCTGTTTGCCGCTTACCTGCCGGCTGGCAAGATCGCCGCGATGCTCGAGCGCGAACTGGCCGACTCGCGCCGCGGGTCGTATAGCGGCGCGCCACGCACGCGCGCGGAAGTCGACCAGGTGCTCGCCAAGGTGCGCGAGCATCAGGCCGCGCGCGTCGAGGGCATGCTGCTTCCGACGATCCACGCGTTCTGCATGCCGGTGTTCGATTCGACCGGTGAACTCGCGCTCGGCATCGTCGCGTTGGGCCATGAAGGCGTGTTCGATATCCGCTGGGGTGGCGAGATCGATACGGCGCTGCGCGAATGCGCGCGCAAGCTGTCGTACGAGCTCGGCTATAGCGCGTCGCCGCGCAGCGAAAACGGTTGATCCCGCGCCGCACTTTACACTCAGTCACGCAAACCCACAGTCACGCACATTCAATCGCCGATGGTCTTTGCTTCCGCCTCCCGCCACTCCGATCGCATGCCGCCGGCAGGCCATCGGCCGAGGCGCGCGTGGCGCTGGCTCGCGGTGCTCGTCGCGGTGGCGGTGATGCATTGGATCGCCGCGCAGTGGTTCGAGCGCAATCGCGTGAATCTGAATCCGGCCGATCGCGAGCATGTGCCGGTGCAGGTCGCGCTCCTGACGCCCGAGCGGGTCGAGCGTCAACCCGCGCCGCAGCCGGCCGCGCCCGCGCAACATGCGCCGGCGCCCGCGCGCAAGGCCGCTGCCAGCCCCCCGCGGGAAGCGCATGTGCTGAGCGCGGTGCAGCCGGCCAGACCGGACCAGCCGGCGGCCACGGCCGCCTCCGATGCGGCGGCGAGCGCGCCGGCCGGCGCCTCGAGTGGGAACGTGAACGCGTCCGCCAACGCAAACGCCAACGCGGCCAGCGCCCCCGTCGCGGCGAGCGCACCGCAGGCATCGAAGGGCGTGAAGTTTTCGGTGCCGCCATCGGCCGACCTCGAATACGACACGTTCTACAACGGCGTGCGCAACCAGCCAGGCACGATTCACTGGGTCAGCAACGCGCAGGGATACGAAATGATCGTTTCGGTGCCGCTGCCGTTCGTCGGTCCGTTCGTGTTTTCAAGCCACGGCGGTATCGATGCGTTCGGCCTCGCGCCGGCGCAGTACGGCGAGAAGCGTGGCCGTCGCGCGGAAGACATCGCGATCTTCAATCGCGCCGATAGAAAGATCGGCTTCACGCGCACGCCAGCGACATTCCCACTGCCCGACGGCGCCCAGGACCGTTTCAGCGTCGTGATGCAGCTTGCGAGCCTCGTGCGCGGCGATCCTCGCGCATACACACCGGGCGTCACGCGACAGTTCTTTGTGGTCGACACCGATAGCGGCGAGGACTGGCCAATCGAGACGATCGGCGACGAAACGATTCGCGCGGCGCAAGGCTATCTGGAGACGCGTCATTTCAAACGGCTGCCGCGCCATGACGGCGATCAGCGCCGCATCGACGTGTGGCTCGCTCCATCGCTCGGCTGGCTGCCCGCGCGGATCGTGCAGACGGAGCCCAACGGCACGCAATTCGAACTCGTGTGGCGCGGCAAGCTCGATCTCGACCGCGCATCGCCCGATGGCGCTGGCGCCGCGCCTGTGCCTGCATCGGCCAATAGCGGCAACAGCAGCCCCGCGCCCGCTACTCCTGCTACTCCCGCTGCTCCCGCTGCTCCCGCCACTTCCGCCACTTCCGCCGCTCCCGCTACTCCCTCTACTCCCGCTGCTCCCGCTGCTCCCGCTACTGCCGCAAATCCGGCCGCGCCCAACAACGCCACGCCCACCGCGCCCGCCGCACCCGTTAGCGCTTCGGCAGTTATGCCCGACACGGCTCCCGCCGCGCCGGTCGATTCGACCGCTCCGGAAAACATCAAACCTTGAAGCATCGCGGCGCGAAAGCTGCTGACTGGTCACGAAACAACGTCGAGCAGACCATCGCAAGTTCGGCGAAACTTCCTGGGTAGCGCCGACTCGCATCTGAATGCCGCAACCGTTTGCTCAATTGAACAGTCGGACCGGCGCGCTTCGTCGAAGCGAACGCATTGCCAGGACGAAGCAACCACGATTTCTCACCGCGTTTCCTTTCTTCAAGGAGTCCGCATGCAAGTGAACGTCAACGGTATCGAAACACGCTACGTGCTCAGCAACGAGGGTGGCGGCCCATGGCTCACATTCATCCATCAGTTGGGCGGAGACCTGTCGATCTGGGATCAGCTTGCCGGTTACTTCCGCCACGATTACACGGTGTTGCGCTATGACGTGCGCGGCCACGGCGACAGCGCGGTGGCGCGCGAGCCATTCGGCGTGCGCGATCTGTCGGACGATCTCGCGAAACTGCTCGATGCGCTTGGCGCGCAGACGACGCACGTGGTCGGGCTGTCGCTCGGCGGCATGATCGCGCAGCAGTTCGCGCTCGATCACCCGTCGCGCGTCGATACGTTGACGATCGCCGACAGCACCGGTGGCACGCCGTCCGAAAACCGCGAGTTGTGGAACCAGCGCGCCCACACCGCGCGCAGCGAGGGTATGGCCGCGCTCGTGCCATCGACGATCGCGCGCTGGCTCACGCCCGACTTTGAGGCCGCGCATCCGGAAGCGGTCGAGCCGATCCGCGAAACGCTTGGTCGCACGCCGCCGGAAGGCTTCGCGATGGCCTGTGAGGCGTTGCGCGATTTCGACCTGCGCGGCAAACATGGCGCGATCCGCTGTCCTACACTCACAGTAGCGGGCCGCCACGACACGGGCACGCCGCCTGCTGTCACACAGGCGATAGCGGATGCGATCCAAGGCGCCCGCTTCGAATTGCTCGATGCCGCTCATCTGGCGCCCATCGAGCAGTCTCACCGTTTTGCCGCCTTGCTCGAATCGTTTCTGGAGCAGCGGGTTTAACCGTTAGGTCCGGAAGTATTACAAGCGTCGATCCGGACCCACCCCTTGAATTCCATCTCACACGCTCCACCTACGGTGCAGAAAAGGGCAGGAGCCCAACGGAAATAAGGAGTGTCGCCATGCAAATGATCTACAACAGCCCCAACTATTGTGTCGTCGAGTTTCCGCCGCAAGAGGGCCAACTGGCCATGAGGTCGGGCGGCTACGAGATCGTCGACAAGAACATGCAGCGCGAAATCTTCATCGATGGTGCAATGGCGGCCAACTTTCGCGAGCATGTGCAGAAGCTGATTGAGGGCGAGCCCACGCTCGACGAGGTCGACGAGTTCCTCGGCCAGTTCGACAGCTTGATGACCCAACCGGTAATTCTTCACTGACG
Organism: Paraburkholderia sp.; assembly: GCF_036488505.1. Taxonomy (GTDB): domain Bacteria; phylum Pseudomonadota; class Gammaproteobacteria; order Burkholderiales; family Burkholderiaceae; genus Paraburkholderia. The sequence continues at coordinate 48,134 of NZ_DASXHN010000306.1, forward strand.
TCGAGGTAGTACGGGTTAGCGTTCTGGCGACATCGATCGGCCGCGCCGTGCGGCCCTGTTGGCGGCCCGCACCGGGCGGCCGACAGTGATGAAACGGCCCAGCAGGCTTATCGCTTGCTGGGCCGTTTTTTGTGGCACCTTCGGCCGCTGCGCAGATCGCCGCGCCCCTTCCCGATCCCGCAAACGCCACCCGCGCCGGGCGCGTCCGCCCGGCAACGGCTACAATGACAGGCTTTCCGCAATCGCCCGCGCAAGCCCTCGTCCGCCATGACCCAGCCCGCTCAATCCGCCAAGCCAGTCCGTTCCGACGCCGCTTATACACGCGGCGCAGCGCTGCCCGCGCTGTTGAACTCGCGCATCCTGATCCTCGACGGCGCGATGGGCACGATGATCCAGCGCTACAAGCTCGACGAAGCCCGCTATCGCGGCGAGCGCTTCAAGGACTACGCGCGTGATATCAAAGGCAACAACGAACTGCTGTCGCTCACGCAGCCGCAGATCATCGCCGAGATTCACGAGCAGTATCTCGCGGCGGGCGCGGACATCATCGAGACCAACACGTTCGGGGCGACCACCGTTGCGCAGGCCGACTACGGCATGGAGTCGCTCGCGGTCGAGATGAATCTCGAATCGGCGAAGCTCGCGCGCGCCGCGTGCGACAAGTACTCGACGCCGGACAAGCCGCGCTTCGTGGCCGGCGCAATCGGGCCGACGCCGAAAACCGCGAGCATTTCTCCCGATGTCAACGATCCTGGCGCGCGCAACGTCACGTTCGACGAACTGCGCGCGGCCTACTACGAGCAGGCCAAAGCGCTACTCGACGGCGGCGCGGATCTGTTCCTCGTCGAAACGATCTTCGACACGCTCAACGCCAAAGCCGCGCTGTTCGCGCTCGACGAACTGTTCGAAAACACGGGCGAGCGCCTGCCGATCATGATCTCCGGCACCGTCACCGACGCGTCGGGCCGCATTCTGTCGGGCCAGACGGTCGAAGCATTCTGGAATTCGCTGCGTCACGCGAAGCCGCTCACGTTCGGCCTGAACTGCGCGCTCGGCGCGGCGCTGATGCGTCCGTACATCGCCGAACTGGCGAAGCTGTGCGACACCTATGTGTCCTGCTATCCGAACGCCGGCCTGCCGAATCCGATGAGCGACACCGGCTTCGACGAACTGCCCGCCGATACGTCCGGTCTGCTGAAGGAATTCGCCCAAGCGGGTCTCGTGAACATCGCGGGCGGCTGCTGCGGCACGACGCCCGAGCACATCGCGGCAATCGCCAAGGCGCTCGCCGAACTCAAGCCGCGCAAGTGGCCCACCCAGTATCGCGACGCGGCTTGAGCGAAGCCGCCCACCGCTGACGGGCCCAGCGTTGCCCCGCGCAAGCCACGACTGCACGCCCCGAACGCAAGCCCCGACTGCACGGCCTCTAACGCACGCACCCCACTCGCACCCAGCCATGACCGATCACACCATGCGCCTTAGCGGCCTCGAGCCGTTCAACGTCACGTCCGGGACGCTCTTCATCAACGTCGGCGAACGCACCAACGTGACCGGCTCGAAAGCGTTCGCGCGAATGATCCTGAACAACCAGTTCGACGAAGCATTGGCCGTCGCGCGCCAGCAGGTCGAAAACGGCGCGCAGGTGATCGACATCAACATGGACGAGGCGATGCTCGATTCAAAAGCGGCAATGGTGCGCTTCATGAATCTGATCGCGTCGGAGCCGGACATCGCGCGCGTGCCGGTCATGATCGACTCGTCGAAGTGGGAAGTGATCGAAGCGGGCCTCAAGTGCGTGCAGGGCAAGGCGATCGTCAACTCGATCTCGCTGAAGGAAGGCGAAGCGGCGTTCCGTCATCACGCGAACCTGATTCGCCGCTACGGCGCGGCCGCTGTCGTGATGGCGTTCGACGAACAGGGCCAGGCCGACACCTTCGAGCGCAAGACGCAAATCTGCAAGCGCTCATACGACTTTCTCGTGAACGAAGTGGGCTTTCCGCCCGAAGACATCATCTTCGATCCGAACATCTTCGCGATCGCAACCGGCATCGACGAACACAACAACTACGCGGTCGACTTCATCGAGGCGACTCGCTGGATCAAGCAGAACCTGCCGTACGCGAAGGTGAGCGGCGGCGTGTCCAACGTGTCGTTCTCGTTTCGTGGCAACGACACGGTGCGCGAGGCGATTCACACCGTGTTCCTCTATCACGCGATCCAGGCGGGGATGGACATGGGCATCGTCAACGCCGGTCAGCTCGGCGTGTATGCGGACCTCGATCCGGAACTGCGCGAGCGCGTCGAGGACGTCGTGCTGAATCGCCGTGAAGACGGCACCGACCGCCTGCTGGAGATCGCCGACAAGTTCAAGACTGGCGCCGCGAAAAAGGAAGAGAACCTTGAGTGGCGCAACCAGCCGGTCGAAAAGCGTCTCGCGCATGCGCTCGTGCACGGCATCACGAACTTCATCGTCGACGACACCGAGGAAGTGCGCGCGAGGATAGCCGCCGCGGGCGGCCGGCCAATCAACGTGATCGAAGGTCCGCTGATGGACGGCATGAACGTCGTCGGCGACCTGTTCGGTCAGGGCAAGATGTTCCTGCCGCAGGTCGTAAAGTCGGCGCGCGTGATGAAGCAGGCGGTCGCGCATCTGATTCCGTTCATCGAGGAAGAGAAGCGCCAGCTCGCGGCGGCCGGCGGCGAGGTGAAGTCGCGCGGCAAGATCGTGATCGCGACCGTGAAGGGCGACGTGCACGACATCGGCAAGAACATCGTGTCGGTGGTGCTCCAATGCAATAACTTCGAAGTAGTCAACATGGGTGTGATGGTCCCGTGCAGCGAGATCCTCGCGAAGGCGAAGGTCGAGGGCGCGGACATCATCGGACTGTCCGGGCTCATTACGCCGAGTCTCGAAGAGATGGCCTACGTGGCGTCGGAAATGCAGCGCGACGACTACTTCCGCATCAAGAAAATTCCACTGCTGATCGGCGGCGCGACGACCTCGCGCGTGCACACCGCGGTGAAGATCGCGCCGCATTACGAAGGCCCGGTGGTGTACGTGCCGGACGCGTCGCGTTCGGTGTCGGTCGCCTCGAACCTGCTGTCCGACGAAGGCGCGGCGAAGTACATCGACGAACTGAACGTCGACTACACGCGCATCCGCGACCAGCACGCGAACAGGAAAGCGCAGCCGATGGTCACGCTCGCCGAGGCCCGCGCGAACAAAACGAAGATCGACTGGGCGAACTATCAGCCGGTCAAGCCAAAGTTCATCGGCCGCCGCGTATTCAAGAACTTCGATCTGAACGAGCTCGCGAACTATATCGACTGGGCTCCGTTCTTCCAGACGTGGGACCTGGCCGGCCCATATCCGGCCATCCTCAACGACGAGATCGTCGGTGAATCGGCGCGGCGCGTGTTCTCCGACGGCAAGTCGATGCTCGCGCGCCTGATCCAGGGCCGCTGGCTGCAAGCAAACGGCGTGCTCGCGCTGTTGCCGGCCAATACGGTGAACGATGACGACATCGAAATCTACACGGACGAATCGCGCACCGAAGTCGCGCTGACGTGGCGCAATCTGCGTCAACAGAGTGTGCGGCCGGTAGTCGACGGCGTGATGCGGCCGAACCGGTCGCTCGCCGACTTCATCGCGCCGAAGGACTCGGGCGTGGCCGACTATATCGGCATGTTTGCGGTCACCGCGGGTCTTGGCGTCGACGTGAAGGAGCGCCAGTTCGAGAAGGATCTCGACGACTACAGCGCGATCATGCTGAAGGCGCTCGCGGACCGGCTCGCCGAAGCGTTTGCCGAAGCGATGCACGCGCGCGTGCGGCGCGACCTGTGGGGCTACGCGAACGACGAGACCCTGTCCAACGACGAACTGATCGCCGAAAAATACCGTGGCGTGCGCCCGGCGCCCGGCTACCCCGCCTGCCCCGACCACCTGGTGAAGCGAGACATGTTCGAGGTGCTGCGGGCTGAGGAGATCGGCATGAGTGTGACCGAATCGCTCGCGATGCTGCCGGCGGCAAGCGTGTCGGGCTTCTACCTCGCGCATCCGGACAGCACCTACTTCTCGGTTGGCAAGATCGGCCAGGATCAGCTCGAGGACTACGCGCGGCGGATGTCGCTGTCGAAGGCGGATGCACAGCGCGCGTTGGCGCCGTTGCTGTAAGTGGTGGCGCGCGGTGGCATAACTGCGCGCCTCATCAGGCGGAGCGGCGACCCACTATATCGCCGTGGAAAGACTGAATATTTGCGGCCACGGCGTTTTTGACATTTTGGCTCGGTAGACTGACTCGGCTTTCATCCTGTCAGGCGTGGCCAGAACGCGCCGGCTCATCGAGATCGCAACCGACAACGGAGAAAACGTATGAAGAAGCTGACGCTGTTACTCACCACCGTTTCTCTCGCCGCAGGCGCTTCCGCGGTGCTCGCACAACCCGCGGCGAGCGAGGTCAGTTCGTACTCGCCGCCCACCGAAAAGCACGTCAAGAAGCCGAAAAAGCAGAAAATGAAGAAAGGCGCGTCCGCACCGATGGCCGCCCCGGCCGACTCCGCCAGCCAGTAGAAGCGCGGCCGGTTTCGTCCGCTCAATGACAAAGAGCCCGCATCGAGCGGGCTCTTTCTTTGTGTTGCCGGGACCTTGCGCCGCCGTTCGGCCAGGGCCGGCACTCCAGGTCCAGGTGCGCAGCCGGCGAGCCGTGCGGCAGCCGCGATTGAGACCGCCGCGGCCGACCTTCAGCCACACCGGTCGACAAGTCAAAGCCCCCAGACGATGTCCGCTTTTTCCTTTTGCGCGGCGCGCAACATGTCGAGGAACGGATACGCGCGCTGCGCGAGTCCAGGCGGAATCTCATGATGCTCGTGGCCGTCCTCACCTTCGTGAAAATGGCCGTCGTGCTCGGCGCGCTCCTGCTTGTCGAAGCTGATGGCCGCTTCGAGTTTGTCGATCGCCGGGCCCGCTTCCTCGTGAGTGATCACGCCACGCTCCCCAAGGCGTTTGCCGACAATGCCCACCAGATACTGCGCCAGATTTTCCAGCATCATCACGTCCGGGCAGGCGTGGCATTTGAAAGTAATCAGCATGACTGTTCCCTTTTTCGTTATATCGGGTTGACGCATCAGCGCCCCCCGCGGATGGCGCCAGCGCGCCTGACCTGGCGCCCTGCAGGCGTGGTGGTCACGCCCCTGGCGGGCATCTCATTGAACATATTAGCACCTGCTAAAATCCGTCTGAACGGAAAAGCACGCCGCAATCCGCCGCCCGCGGCGAAGCGCGACGAGCGTGGCGACAGGCACGGCGCAAGCGCGCGGCAGGTAGCTGAATCTCGTGTCGCAAGCCAGATGCCGGTGCGTCACGGCAACAGTGCGCGACGTGCGCCGCGCCGCGCAACATGCCGGTCGTCCGAGCACCCGCCGCGACGCCTCAGCGCCGTTTCCATGCTTCCGACACCGGCCGCGGCCGGCGCCTCTTCCGCCTTACCGGATTGCCTCACTGGACTCGCAACAAGCATGCTGCCTGCACATAAACACACTCTCGAAACACTGCTCGCCGACACAGTGAAACAGGTCGCGCTCGCCTCGCAAGGCGCCACCGAAGCTGCTTTCATCTGCCCCGCCATCACGCTCGAACGCCCGAAAGTCGCCGCTCACGGCGACGTCGCGTGCAACGTCGCGATGCAGCTCGCCAAGCCGCTGCGCGCCAACCCGCGCCAGCTCGCGCAACAGATCGTCGATGCGCTGCTCGCGCAGCCGCAGGCCCAAGGTCTGATCGGCGCCGCCGAAGTCGCGGGCCCGGGCTTCATCAACCTGCGCCTGAGCGCCGCCGCGAAGCAGGCGGCGATTTCCGCGGTATTCGCCGAAGGCGCCGCCTACGGCCGCTCGCCGCGCGATGCCGGCAAGCAGGTGATGGTCGAATTCGTGTCGGCCAATCCGACCGGCCCGCTGCACGTCGGTCACGGCCGCCAGGCGGCGCTCGGCGACGCGCTGGCGAACGTGCTGGCGTCACAGGGCTGGGACGTGCACCGCGAGTTCTACTACAACGACGCCGGCGTGCAGATCCATACGCTCGCGCTGTCGACCCAGGCGCGTGCGCGCGGCCTCTCTCCCAACGACGAAGGCTGGCCCGCGTCCGCGTACAACGGCGAGTACATCGCCGAGATCGCGCGCGATTACATGAACGGCGTGACGGTCGAGGCGAGCGACGGTGCGCCCGTCACCGGCGCGCGTGACATCGAGAACCTCGACGCGATCCGCCGCTTTGCGGTCGCGTATCTGCGCCGCGAGCAGGACATGGACCTGCAGGCGTTCGGTGTGAAGTTCGACCGTTACTACCTGGAATCGTCGCTGTATACCGAAGGCCGCGTCGAGAAAACCGTCGAGGCGCTGATCGCCGCCGGCAAGACCTACGAGCAGGATGGCGCGCTGTGGCTGCGCACCACCGACGACGGCGACGACAAGGACCGCGTGATGCGCAAGAGCGACGGCACGTACACGTACTTCGTGCCGGACGTCGCCTATCACGCCGCCAAGTGGGAACGCGGCTTCACGAAGGTCATCAACGTGCAGGGCTCGGACCACCACGGCACGATCGCGCGCGTGCGCGCCGGACTGCAAGGTCTCGGCATCGGCATTCCGAAGGGCTACCCCGACTACATCCTGCACAAGATGGTCACCGTGATGCGCAACGGCGAAGAGGTGAAGATCTCCAAGCGCGCCGGCAGCTACGTGACGGTGCGCGACCTGATCGAATGGTCGGGTGGCGCGACGCCGGGCTCCGAGGCGGCCGTCGATCTGATCGACGAGGAAACGATCCGCCGCGGCCGCGACGCGGTGCGCTTCTTCCTGATCTCGCGCAAGGCCGACACGCAATTCGTGTTCGACATCGACCTCGCGCTGAAGCAGAACGACGAGAATCCGGTCCACTACGTGCAGTACGCGCACGCGCGAATCTGTTCGGTGATCGCCGAGTGCAACACCCGCTACGGTCTCGACGAAAGCTCGCTCGCGAACGTGGACCTCGCGCCGCTCACGAGCGAGCGCGCGATGGCGCTGCTCAACAAGCTCGCCGAGTTCCCGGACATGCTGCAGCACGCCGCCGACGAACTCGCGCCGCATGCGGTCGCGTTCTATCTGCGCGACCTCGCCGGGGAATTCCACTCGTTCTACAATGACAAAGCCGAGCGCGTGCTGGTCGACGATGCGGCCGAACGCAACGCGCGCGCGGCGCTGCTGGCGGCCACGCGCCAGGTGTTGGCCAACGGTCTCGCGACGATCGGCGTCTCCGCTCCCGTCAAGATGTAACTCCTCCGGCGTAATATGCACGCGGCCGTCGCTCTATATAATCGGCGACCGTTCCAGGATTCTTTTTGCAGGTGATTCGTACGATGGCAAAACCACGCCGCACAACAAAGCAATCGAAACAAACCGGGGGCACTTTTCTCGGTATCGTGCTGGGCCTGATCGTCGGCCTGGCGATCGCGGTAGTGGTGGCGCTGTATATCACCCGTGCGCCTACGCCGTTCGTGTCGAAGGTCGCGCCGCCCACGGCGCCGGAGAACGGTGCGAGCCAGGCGCAATACGATCCGAACCGCCCACTGCAAGGCAAGACGCCGGGCCAGCCGGTGCCACAGGCCGCGCAGCCCGCGCCGCCGAACACCGCACCGGGCCAGACTAATTCGCAGACCCAGTCGGGCATGCTCGAAGAACCGCAGATCGTCGAAGTGCCGCCGTCGGCGGGCAATGCGAACAACGCGAACGGCGCCGCCGTTGCGCCGAAGCCCGCGCAGGACAACGGCAGCGGCGGAATCGCCGCGCCGGCTCCGGTGAAAAAGCCGCAGGCGTCGAGCGCGCCGGCCGCCACCGCCGCGACCGGCACGGGCTCCGCGCCGAAGAGCAGCAGCGCCGCGCCGGCAACCGGCGACGCGAACACCGGCTACTTCCTGCAAGTCGGCGCGTACAAGACCGCCGCCGACGCCGAACAACAGCGCGCGCGCCTCGCGTTTCAAGGCTTCGAATCGAAAGTGACCCAGCGCGATGCGGGCGGCGTCACGTACTACCGTGTGCGCATCGGGCCGTTTTCGAAGTTCGAGGACATGAATTCGAGCCGTCAGCGTCTGTCGGACGCGGGCGTCGATACCGCTGTGATTCGCTTCACCAAACAATAAATAAACGGTAACGCAGGCCTACGTGGCGCACCGAACTATGGGCGCGCCGCGCAGGTCAGACGCACGATGGCCGCGCCGCCTGTCTCACTGCCTGGCAAAGCGACCATGCCGAATCGAAATCCGCAAGGCGGCGGCGCAGGCATCCAGCATGGCGTCACCGCTCTACCGCCATACTTGGGTCAACACAACATGAAAAAGCTGCTGAGCATTCTGTTTCTCTCGCTGGGCCTGATCGCGGCCACCGCGCATGCGTCGCCGGCCGCGCCGGTCGCCGGCAAGGACTACACGGTGCTGGCCACGCCGCAGCCGACCGACGTGCCGGCCGGCAAGATCGAAGTCACCGAATTCTTCTGGTACGGCTGCCCGCACTGCAACGAATTCGACCCGTTCCTCGAATCGTGGGTAAAACGCCAGGGCCCGGACGTCGTGTTCCGCCGCGTGCCGGTTGCGTTCCGCGACGACTTCATCCCGCACTCGAGGATGTACCACGCGCTCGACGCGCTCGGCCTGGCCAACGAGCTCACGCCGAAGGTCTTCAACGAAATCCACGTCAAGAAGGACTACCTGCTGACGCCGGAAGATCAGTCGAAATTCCTCGCCACGCTCGGCGTCGATCCGAAGAAGTACATGGAAGCGTACAACTCGTTCTCGACGCAAAGCGCGCTGCAGAAGGACAAGAAGCTGCTCGACGACTATAAGATCGAAGGCGTGCCGACGCTCGCGGTGCAGGGCAAGTATGAGACCGGCCCGGCGGCGACCGGCACCCTGCCCGGCACGCTCCAGGTGCTCGACTACCTCGTCTCGCAAGTTCGCACCAAAAAGATGTAATCACGAGGCGCCGGTATGACCTCTGCGTTGAAGGTTTTCATTACCGGCGCTTCGAGCGGCATCGGCCTCGCGCTCGCCGGCGAATACGCCCGGCGCGGCGCGATTCTCGGCCTCGTTGCCCGCCGCGGCGAAGCGCTCGCCGCGTTCCAGCAGTCCCATCCCCACAACATGGTCTCGATCTATCCGGTCGACGTGCGCGACGCGGAAGCGCTCGCTGACGCAGCCGCGCGCTTCATCGCAGCGCACGGGATGCCCGACGTCGTGATCGCCAATGCCGGCATCAGCCGTGGCGCGCTCACCGGCCACGGCGATCTGCGCACGTTTCGCGAAGTGATGGACATCAATTACTTCGGCATGGTCGCGACGTTCGAGCCGTTCGCCGCCGCGATGGCTAACGCCAGACGCGGCACGCTGGTCGGCATTGCGAGTGTCGCGGGCGTGCGCGGCTTGCCGGGTTCGGGCGCGTACAGCGCGTCGAAATCGGCGGCGCTCAAGTACCTCGAAGCGTTGCGCGTCGAGATGCGGCCGTTCGGCGTCGGCGTCGTCACAATCGCGCCCGGCTATATCCGCACGCCGATGACCGACCACAACCCGTACGACATGCCGTTCCTGATGGACGCGGACCGCTTCGCCGCGAAGGTCGCGCAGGCGGTCGAGCGGCAGGTGTCGTTCGCGGTTTTCCCGTGGCAGATGCGCGTCGCCGCGATGCTGCTGCACGTACTGCCGCGCTGGCTGTATGACCGTGTGTTCGAACGCGCGCCGCGCAAGCCGCGCGTCGCCGCCGAGTAAGCGATGCCACCCGCTGCGCTCGATGCAGCCGGCGTCAGGCACACGCGGGCGGGCGCCGATGCGCGCATCGTATCGCTGGTGCCGAGCATCACCGAAACCTTGTTCGCGCTCGGTCTCGAGCGGCAAATCGTTGGGCGCACCGGCTTTTGCGTGCATCCCCGCGACAAGGTGCAAGCAGTGCGCAAGGTCGGGGGCACCAAAGCCGTCAAGCTCGACGCGATCCGCGCGCTAGGTCCCACTCATCTGATCGTCAATATCGACGAAAACGAACGCGAGACCGTCGATCAGTTGCGTGCGTTCGTCCCGCACGTCGTCGTCACGCATCCGCTGACACCGCGCGACAACCTCGCGCTCTACGCGCTGCTCGGCGCGATCTTCGGGCGCGAACACGAAGCGCGGCGCCTGGGCGACGCGCTCGAAGCCCGCTTACAGGAAGCCGCCGCGAGCAGTTTCGCGGCGCAAAACGTGCTGTATCTGATCTGGCGCGAACCGTGGATGACGGTCGCGCGCGACACCTACATCGCCGCGATGCTGCGGCTCGTGAACTGGCAGACACTGCCCGACCTGCAAGGCGGCGTCGCCGGCGCGACGCGCTATCCGGCCCTCGACTTCGACGACGCCCGATGGCTCGCGCAAGTCGAGCGCATTCTGCTGTCCACCGAACCGTACCGCTTCACGTCCGCGCATCGCGATGCGCTCGGGCGCGACCCGCGGCTCGCCGGCAAGCGCATCGAACTGATCGATGGAGAGATGACGTCGTGGTACGGCGTGCGCGCAATCGAAGGCATCGGCTATCTGCTGCGCTACGCCGCGGGGACCTGAGCGCGGCGCATGGCCGGCGCCCCAATATGGATATGTGGATTAAATGGTTGTCGCGCCCCTGTCCCTTCGATAAGCTTTCGCGAAGGCGCGCCGCCAGCGGGGCCAGCATGAGTCCGCGCATGGGCAGAGTCGCCCGGCCTGTACGACGGCGCCGCAAGCGTATCGCAATCCTGCGAGACGCCCGCGCCCGCCCCGCGTCATCGCGATAAACACAACCAGCCACAACCAGACGCACTGCCTGACTGCGCTCGTTACCGGAGATCCTATGCGCTTCAAACTGCTCGCAGCCGCCATCCTGTTCACGGCGCCCGCGCTCGTGCTCGCCAAGCCGCTCACCGTCTGTACCGAATCGAGCCCGGACGGCTTCGACGTCGTGCAGTACAACTCGCTGGTCACGACCAATGCGTCGGCCGACGTGATCTTCAATTCGCTGGTCTCGTTCGACGAAGCCGCGAAGAAGGTCGTCCCCGCGCTCGCCGACAAGTGGGAAGTGAGCCCCGACGGCCTCAGCTACACGTTCCACCTGCGCCCGAACGTGCAGTTCCAGACCACCGACTACTTCAAGCCCACCCGCGCGCTGAACGCCGACGACGTCGTCTTCACGTTCGAGCGCATGCTCGACGACAACAATCCGTGGCACAAGGTGGCGGGCGCGAGCGGCTTCCCGCACGCGCAGTCGATGGGGCTGCCTAAGCTGATCAAGTCGATCACGAAGGTCGACGACAACACGGTGAAGTTCGAACTGAACGAGCCGAACGCAACCTTCGTGGCGATCCTGACGATGGGCTTCGCGTCGATCTATTCGGCCGAATACGCGGATCAGCTGCTGAAAGCCGGCAAGCAGGTCGACCTGAACGCAAAGCCGATCGGCACGGGTCCATTCATGCTGAAGAGCTATACGAAAGACGCGGTGATCCGCTACGACGTGAACCCCAGCTACTGGGGGCCCAAGCCGAAGATCGAGCGCCTGATCTACGCGATCACGCCGGACGCGACCGTGCGCGCGCAAAAAGTGAAGGCCGGCGAATGCCAGATCGCGCTGTCGCCGAAGCCGCAGGATCTCGCCGACGCGAAGAACGACAAGTCGCTCGCGATCGTGCAGACGCCTGCCTTCATGACCGCGTTCGTCGCGCTGAACACGCAGAAAAAGCCGCTCGACAACCAGAAAGTGCGCGCGGCGCTGAACATGGCGTTCGACCGCACCAGCTATCTGAAGGCCGTGTTCGACAACACCGCGACGCCGGCCGTGAATCCGTATCCGCCGAACACGTGGAGCTACAACCACTCGATCAAGGGCTGGCCGTACGATCCGGCCAAGGCGAAGCAGTTGCTCGCCGAGGCGGGTTATCCGAACGGCTTCGAAACGACGATCTGGGTGCGCCCGAACGGCAGCGTGCTGAACCCGAGTCCGAAGGCCGGCGCCGAGATGCTGCAGGCGGACTTCGCGAAGATCGGCGTGAAGGCGGACGTGAAGGTGATCGAATGGGGCGAGCTGATCAAGCAGGCCAAGCAAGGTCAGCATGACACGCTGTTCATGGGCTGGGCCGGCGACAACGGCGACCCGGACAACTATCTGTCGCCGCTATTCAGCTGCAATGCGGTGAAGTCGGGCATCAACTTCGCGCGCTTTTGCGATCAGGATCTCGACAAGCTGATCGCCGACGGCAAGGCGACCTCCGATATCGCCAAACGCACGAAGGCGTACGAAGCGGCGCAGCAGATCATCCACGACGAAGCGCTGTGGATTCCGCTGGGTTATCCGACTGCGGCGGCGATCGCGCGTACGAATGTGAGCGGCTATCACGTGAGTCCGTTTGGACGGCAGAACTTTGGGACGGTGGCGGTGCAGTAAGCGCGCTCTCGTCTGAATGTACGTAAAAAAGCCTGGTTCGAAAGAATCGGGCTTTTTTTATCGCAAGCATCGCGATACCGCTCTCGCATTCAAGCAATACAGTATGCGTTACAGGTAGCTCAAGGAAGAATATTTCCAGAGACTGCTTTAATCACCAGTAAAGGTTAAACAGTTGTTAATTTTT
>NZ_DASXHN010000335.1:0-17953 GCF_036488505.1 Paraburkholderia sp.
TCGCTGCCTTGCCAATCACCACGCCGAGTTCGACTTCCCAGTCGGTCTTTTTCGAACCGCGCGGAATTTCGATGTCGTCGTTCGGGCCGGATATCGCGCTGGTCCACTTGTTGAAGATGACTGGTTCGGCCGGGACCGGCAGATTTGATTCCGCCGCGTGATCCGCATAGTTCAACCCGATGCAGATGAACTTGCCGATCTTGGCCACGCACGGCCCGATACGCGGATTGCCTTCGACGACCGGCAGCGACGCCGGATCGAGCCCGCGCAGTTTCGCAAGGCTTTCATCGCTCAGCGCCGCGCCGTCGATATCGCCGACGACCTTGGACAGATCGCGGATCTTGCCTTGCGCGTCGAGCATGCCCGGCTTTTCCTGGCCCTTCGGCCCATAACGAAGCAGTTTCATCGTTGCACTTTCCTTGAGTTCAGTTGTATTGGTTCGTCGATCGGATCGGTCAGGATCAGATCAGTTCGACCAGCCACCGTCGATTACATGCGCCTGGCCCGTCGTGAACGACGATTCGTCGGATGCGAGATACAGCGCCAGCGCGGCGATCTCCTCCGGCTTGCCGATGCGCCCCATCGGCTGACGCGCGACAAACGCGGCCTGCACCGCGTCGAGCGGCGCGCCTTGCGCCTGGGCCTGTGCGGCGATTCGCTGTTCGAGCGACGGCGACGACACCGTGCCCGGGCAAATCGCGTTACAGCGTACACCACGCGTGACGAAATCCGCGGCAACCGCCTTGGTCAGCCCGATTACCGCGGCTTTCGACGCGCCGTACGCGAAGCGGTTCGGCACGCCCTTCACGCTCGATGCCGCAGACGACATATTGATGATCGAACCGCTGCCCTTCTCCAACATCCCCGGCAAGAACGCGCGGATCATCCGGTACATCGCCTTCGCATTGAGGTCGAACGCGAAGTCCCAGTCCTCTTCGCTGCATTCGAGGATGTTGCCCGCGTGCACGAAGCCCGCGCAGTTGAACAGCACGTCGATCGTGCCGACTTCGTCGGCCAGCGCCTTGATCGCAGCGCCGTCGAGCACGTCGAGCTTGCGCGCGTCGAGCGGCTTGCCCGTCAGGCCGTCGATGCGGATATCAGTGGCAATCACTCGCGCGCCTTCGCGCGCGAACAGTTCGGCGGTGGCCAGACCGATGCCTTGTCCCGCCGCGGTGATCAGGGCGGTTTTGCCCGTCAGTCTTTGCGTCATCTACGACTCCAGTTGAATGGGCTGCTGATGTTGCAGTGCTGCCAAGTGGTCATAAAAAATCAAAGCCGGTAAAAAGCGGCGGCGTTTTCGCCGAATACGGCATCGCGTTCGGTGTCGCTCAACGACACAAGCAGCGTGGTCGCCACCGAATGCCAGAGCAGATAATCGCCGTTCAGTTCGAGCACCGGCCAGTCGCTGCCCCACATCAGCCGCGCGGGGCCGAACGCATTCAATAGATGCTCGACGTACGGCCGGAGCGTGTCCTCGGTCCAGCCGGGCGCTGCCTCGGTTGCGAGGCCCGACAGCTTGCAGTGCACCTGCGGCAGTGCGGCGAGCCGCCTGATTGCATCGGCCCACACTTGATAGCCCGCGTGGCCGTAACGAATCTGCGGCTTCGCGCCATGATCGACGACGATACGCAGCGCCGGAAAGCGCTGCGCGAAGATTTCGACGTACTCGACGTGGCGCGCGTAGATCAGCGCATCGAAGGCGAGGTCGTGCGCGATCAGCGCGTCGATCGCCGGCGCGAGCTCGGGATTCGCGATCCAGCCGTCGTCGGGGATGTCCTGTAGCATCGGCCGCACGCCCTTGAACTTCGGCTCGTGCGCGAGCGTCGCGATCAGCTCGGGCGCGTTCGGCAACAATAGCGGCACCCAGCCGACCACGCCGGCGATCGACGGTTCGTGCCGCGCGATGTCGAGCAGATAGCGTGTTTCGTCGAGCGTCGGCGCCGCTTGCACGACCACGGTCCGCTCGATCCCCGCCCGCGCGCGCAGCGGTTGCAAATCGGCGGGGCCGAACGGCCGGTAGAGGGTTTTCAGCTCGGGCGTCAGCCACTCGTAATCGCCTCGCGCGGGGTCCCAATAGTGCTGGTGAGCGTCGATCGCCATGGTCGAATCAGTCCTCGGGAGCGGGCGCGCGAACGTCCAGCAGGCCGGCTTCGCGCAAGGCCGGCCACAACGCGGCGGGAATCGGCAACTCGAACGACGCGACGTTCTCGCGCAATTCGTCGGTACTGCGCGCGCCGGTCAGGACCGTGGCGACGGCCGGATGCGCATACGGAAACTGCAACGCGGCGGCGGCGAGCGGCACGCCATGCTCGCGGCACACCGCCTCCAGACGCGCAACCCGCTCGATTACCTCGGCCGGCGCCGCGCCGTAGTTGAACTTCAAATCGCCCGCGACGCCGCGCGCCAGAATGCCCGAATTGAACGCGCCGCCTAACAGAATGCTGACGCCGCGCGCCTCGCAGGCGGGCAGCAGGTCGTCGAGGGTGCTCTGCTCGAGCAGCGTATAACGGCCGGCGAGCAACGCGCAATCGATATCGAACTCGGCCATTGCGTCGAGGATCACCGCGCCTTCGTTGACGCCGAGGCCGACTGCCTTGATCGCGCCGCTCGAACGCAAGCGGTCGAGCGCGCGAAAGCCGCCGCCTTCGGTCAGTTGCCGCCAGTAGTGCGGATGCTGGTCGCCATGCGTGGCACGGCCGATGTCATGCACGAGCAGTATGTCGATATCGATGATGCCGAGGCGCTGCTGGCTGTCCTCGAACGAACGCAGAATGCCGTCGTGCGTGTAGTCGTAGATCGCTTCGAACGGCAGCGGATTCTGCCAGCCTTCGCGGTCGTCGAACGGCGACGTGCGCGGCACGAAGCGGCGGCCGACCTTGGTGGAAAGCGCGTACTCGCCGCGCGGGTAGTGCCGCAGCGCGGCGCCGAGCCGATGCTCGGCTTTGGTGTTGCCGTAGTGCGGCGCGGTGTCGAAGTAGCGCACGCCCGCATTCCACGCGGCGGCGATCGTCGCGTGGGCTTCCTCGTCGGACACGTCGTGGTACAGGCCGCCGAGCGGCGCGGTGCCCAGACTCAATCCGCTCACCTCCAGCGCGCGGCGGCCGACGCGGCGCCGCTGCCCGATCTTCGATCCAGTCGATGCCGTCATTGACAGTGTCTCCATGTTTTTCCTGTTTTTACCATGCGCGGGTGAGATTTGCTTTGTCTCTCGGTCGCCGCTCACGGCTGCGCGAGCGTCGACAATCCTGTGCCCTGTGGCCATATTCGACGGCGACTATTGCGGCCCGACGCTCGTGGATGCCGACGCTTCGTTGTGCGCTTTCTTTACCGGTATATTCGCATAGCGTTCATTCACAAATGAACCTATTATTCATATGCGAACTTTCCCGCGTCAAGGAAAGGACGTGCGGACGGCGTCCGGATTTTCCCTGGACGGGTCCTGGTCCGGTCGGAATCGCTACGCACTGACACTGGCGCGCCTAATAATGAGAAACGCACCCGCACCTTCGCTAACGATGACGATGGACGCAGAAGAGAAAGACGACGACCGTTACCGCGCGCCCGCGCTCGACAAAGGCCTGGACATCCTCGAACTGCTGTCCGGCCAGAAGGAAGGGCTGACGCGCGCCGAGATCACCAAGCTGCTCGGCCGCAACGCGAGCGAGATGTACCGGATGCTGCAGCGCCTCGTCGCGCGTCAGTACGTGGTGCGCTCGGCCGCCGGCGACCGTTACTCGCTGAGCCTGAAGCTATACGCGCTCGCGCATCGTCATCCGCCGATGAACCGGCTGATCTCGGAGGCGCTGCCGCTGATGCAGCGTTTCGCCGACCTGGCCGAGCAGTCATGCCATCTGGTCGTCTACGATCGCGGCAACCTGCTTGTGATCGCCCAGGTCGACGGGCCGGGTACGTGGGGGATGTCGGTGCGGCTCGGCTCGCGCGTCGGTCTGATCGACACCGGTTCGGGACGTGTGATGCTCGCGTTCCAGAGCCCCGAGCAACGTCAACAGATGCTTGCCGAGCACACCAAGGTGAAGGGCGAAGTGACGATCGATCGCGAGGCGCTCGATCAGGCGTTCGAGCGAATTCGCGCGGCCGGTTTTTCGCAGAAGGACAGCCAGCAAACTTTCGGCGTGACCGACGTGACATTTCCGGTCCTCGGGCCAGCCGGTCAGGCGATCGCGGTGCTCACATGCCCGTATCTGCGGCGGATCGACGAATACGTCGCGCCGACGCTCGAAGCGGCCACCGGCTTGCTGCGCGATACGGTGCAAGCGCTGTCGATGTTTCGGGAGCAGGCCGCCTAGCGTCCCGAACCAGTGCGGCGAAAACGCCTGTCGGGCGCGCCGCCCCACTGCGCCACAGCGCGCTCGCGTACATGGTTTAGAATGGCGGCCCTTTCAAACTTACGCCGCATGAATCCTCATGCGCGCGCATCGATTGAGCAATGGCCAAACTTCTGACCGACTCCGAATTTCAGCGTTTTTCCGAACTCCAGCAGAAGCAGTCGAGCTTCACGATTACCTCCGACGAGGCCGACGAGCTGCGCGACATCGTCGCTCACGCGCAGAAGCGCCGCGACGATCGCGCCGCGGCGATGCACAGCATTGAAACGTTCATCCAGCAATTCGACATCACGCCCGACGAGCTGTTTTCGCCCGAGCAAATTGGCGAAGCGGCGCGTACCTACGGTTTGATTCCGGCCGCGCGCAAGGAGCGCGTGTTGCCGCCGTCGCTGACCTTCAACGGCAAGCCGTATCAATGGACCACGCGAGCGCTGCCCGACGAAATCCGCGTGCCGCTGTTCGACGCATTCAAGGGTGGCGAGTCGGTGAAGGCGTTTATCGCGACGCAGAAGGATGCCGCCCGTTGCGCGGCGACGATTGCGCGTCTCGAACGTGAGACCGGCGCGGTGTATGCGCAGGCGTGGCTCGACGAATTGGCGGTGACGCGTGCGCAGGTGAATGAGGCGGCGGGGAAGCTCGCAGCCTGAGTGCGTGTCGGGCCAGTGAGTATGCTTGATGTCGGCTGCCATAAGAACTGAGAAAAGCCCGACTACTAATCGAGAAGATACGCCCGGCACGACCGGGCACTTTCTTTGATCGGGTACTCGACCGCGTCGCGGCCTCGAGTCTCCGCTTCAGGTTCGTTCCTCCAGTGACGGATCTTTGCTGCCCAGCGTGCGCGATCGCACACACGTTGCGTGCGAATCGGGCATGCTCGACTCGCGGGCGTCGCCGCGTCCAACGGTCGCGCAAGCCATCTGCCCAACGTCAGGAAAAAAATGAACGACGCGAGCGCGGCATACGAAATCGTCACCGACGAAGCGGGTTTTCGCGCGCTTCAGCCGGACTGGGATGATCTGTGGGCTCGGTCGCGCGGATGGTATTACCAGTCATTCGCTCATTGCTGGCTCGCCTGGGAGCAAATCGCGAAACCTCTTCGCAGAAAGCTGCACATCATCGTGCGGCGCGAAGCGGGCAGCGTCGTGCTGATCTTTCCGCTGATCACTCACAGACGGGCTCTGTGGACTTATCTCGCGCCGTTGTCCTCCGAATCCGCGGATCTGACAAGCATTCTGGTCGAAGATAACGCGCGCACTGCGACACTTGTGGAGGGCGCGTGGGACGCGGCGCGCCAGCGCTGCGGCGCGGATTTCGTCCAGATGCCCTATGTTCCCGACTCGACGGACCTGCACCGGCTCGCGCTGAAGCAACGTCACTTCATGGTGCGTGAACATACGCCCCGCTATGTCGCGAGAATTAGCGAAGAATCGCAACGTTACGACTGGAAAGCCTTCTGCGACTCGCTGGGCACCTTTTATCGAAAAAAACCCGGCAAGCTTGAACAGCGCCTCGCGACGGCAGGAAAGCTTGCCATCGATGTAGTCGACGCGACCGATAAAAAGCGAATTGCAGCCGCGGTTGACACGATGCTCGCGTGGAAGCGCGACTGGGCCGCGCGCGCGGGCAAGCAGGGACCGTGGCTCCATTCGGCGCACTACCGCGATTTTCTGATTGCGTGGTTGTGCGCGGAAGGCAACGCGGTCAGAAGCCGTGCAACCGTTATCGCCGTCGACGACACGCCCGTCGCCGTGGTGCTGGTGTGCGCCGACGCTCGTGCGGTAACAGGGATCATGTCGAGCTTCGACACTGCGTTCGGGAAGTGGTCGTTGGGTTTGCTGAGCGTCGAACTCACCGCGAAGTGGGCATTCGAGCTTCAGCTCGACTTTGAATGTGGACCAGGCGCCGAGGAATTCAAGTCCTACTGGTCACGCGGCAACCGGAGCTATTGCTCCACGACGCTAGGTATCAATTCACGGTGGGGCCTCGCGGCTTTCTATGTGCGCCGCTTGCTGCGCCACGTTTTGAAGCGCGCTAGCACATCGGCGAAAGATGTCGAACCACCACGAGTCGATCCCGCTGGACTGCCGGAGAACAGTCCCGGCGGATAGCGACGTCGCGAGAAAAAGCCTCGCTCGTGCCACTGCGCTGAGTAACTCAAGCCTGCTTACTCGAAAGCGCGCCGTTCCCATTGACCGCCCGATATGTCAATGCAATCCCGAGAACAGTCAACACTGCGGCCGCCAGCGAAAACGCCTGAACCGATTCCTGAACCGGCAGTGCCGTCATCCTTGCCAGATACAACGTGGCCCCGAGTCCGACGCAAGACGTGAACTGGAAAAGGAAATGAGTGCGCTGCACTCTGGCCGCAAGGAAGATTTGCGCAAGTGGCAGGAAGATGATTTGCAGCGTGAACCATGGTAAGAGACGGAAGAAAAGCTCGATCGTCTCGTGCCAACTCGAACCGAAGGTGAGTCGCACGAGCGGTGCAAACAGCAAACCGCCGCCCAATGCGTAAAGTGCGCCAAGTGCTGTCAAGGTACGCGCATAGGTGGCATAGACCCGGCGCAGCTCCATCCCCGCGTCATCTTCCGATATCGCCGCGAGTGCATCCCGTCTGAAAACGCCTCCGAGGCTTTGACCGATCAATGAGACGGGGAAAAATCCCAAACGATAGGCCACCGCGAAATAACCCGCACTTTCTACGCCGTACCATTTGGGAATGACGACCGCTAGCGCGCAGCCGATCAGCGATTCACAGACTGTCGATGGAAGAATGTAGATGGCGAAGCGCCGGTTCTCGACGAAGAAGCGCTTCGACATCCGGAAGGAAAATCCGTCTTTTCTCGCCCCTCTGACGATGGTGATGACCATTACCAGAGCGACGCTCGCGCTGATCCACGTGTACCAGACGAAAGGTTCGGACGCGTCGGCCTGCGCGCGAAAATGGTCGAGGACCAGATAACCGATGAACAGCACGTTGATCGCCGTTCGGGGAACGGCGAGTTTTCCGTAGCTGCGCAAGCTGTTGTAGTACAGCGACGCCGCTATCTGAATGAACGATGCGAGCGAGAACAGTGCAATGACGTAGTACTCCACGACGCCAAGTACATAGATGACCGGCAGCGCTACCAGAACGACCGCGAGCGCCATGACGCTCGAATGAACAAACGCACTGAACGAGGCCGATGGCTGGTCGTCCGCGCACGCGAGTTCAAACCGAAAAGCGAGGATGGAACTGGTAAACGAGCCTATCGCGAGCCAATAGTTGAATCGTCCGAGCGCCCCTTGCCCGTGCCAGTGGCCCAGCAGGTATACGCAAACGAACATCGCAAGCTGGGCAGTAACGACTCCGCATATCGATACCACGGAATCTCGTGGATTGATCACGGTTGCGGACTTTTGGCGAAACATTCGAAATGGCCTTTAGAATCTGCAGCAGCAACGTACCTACATCTATCCGATCTTTCAAAAGCACGAGCGCCTACGTTCCGGTTTGTCAGTGCACGGATCCGAAACGACCGTGCCTCTCATGGTGTGCGTGCGCCGAAAACACCCCTTACCTGTTGCAGATATTCGAAACCCCACTTCTGCGTTGGCTCGATGTACGAACCTTCTCCAAACTCGTTCCAGCAACAGATGACAACGGTCCCGTGTGTTTCGCCCGGATACCTGTCGAGTAGTGACCTTGCACTTTGCAGATGTTCGTTGAACTCCCGCGGGGTGCTGTGCGAACGGTCATGCATCTTGTCCGGACTACCACCCCACGGACGTTTATCCCAGCCAGACGTGACGGGCACGAAATAAGGCAGCCGCGAATGCGAGAGAATCCAGCTCCAACTCTGACGATAGCCATCGGTCAACTCGCGATAGGAATGCGAAAGGGGCACGTTTGGCGAATAGTTACCCGAGAGACCCATGTGATAGTTGTACGCGCTGACGGCATCGTAGCCGGACGCCGGCAGATCATGCTGAATAGGCCCAGCGACTGCCTGGCTCGTCGCGACGAAGTAAATTCCCGGCAGACCCGCGTTGACTGCTTTTCGGCGTGCCCTTTCCAACAACCGCTCGACATCGGTGCCGAACGAAGCAGCCTGACGCTCCAGGCCGTCGGGCGAAAAGATGAAAACGACAGGTAGGCCATCGACGCGATAGTACGATTTCTGAGAGAAGTAACGACGGATCCAATAGTCAACGATCGCATCGAACTGCTCTAGCGAGCTTGGCGTATCGGTATGGTTCGCCCAAAGTATCGAAAACCTGACGGTGGAACGCGCCGGCGACTGCAAATAAGCATCTATCGCATGCGTAAGAACGGGACCACCGCTATTGACCCAGTACCAGTCGTAAATGACAAAGTCGATACCGTACTCGCGCATCCATTGAAGCTGGCGTGTCGCTACGTCGACCCTCCCTTCGTCGTACCAGCCCAGAATCGGCTCACGACCACCGTATTGACGTATCGCGTCCCAAGGCGGCTCCTGAATCAGCGGAGGGGCAAATCTCCAGCCCGGATAGTAGTACACGCCGACGCTGTAGTTCTTCGTCTCCGCGCCGAGCGCGGACATCGCGAACGCGATCGCAAACAGCAAGGCTGCCGCCATGCGACACAATGCAGGTGCCATTTTCATCGCGCGCTCGCCACGTGACCGCCTTCTTCAGTCCCGGCCCCATCGGGGACAGTGTCGCCCGATGACCTGTCGCCGCGGGAGTAAGCAGCAACGGCCACGTCATCGGAGAACAGCAGCACGAAGAAGAGCACAGGCAAATACTTATAGAGACCGTTCACAAAGGCAGCCGCGACGATATAGAAACCCAACATCGAAAGCAGTCTGGACGACGACGCGATCTGGAAAGACCTTTTTATCGCCAACAGGTGCGGCACGACAAACGCGACGAAAACCCAGATGCCGTAGGAGTAGAACGCGCTCAGGAAGTCGTTATGGAACCAGATGTACAGACCGATCTCACGCGAGTTGAAATCGAATGAACTCGAAAAATTCCGGCCGACGAAAAAATCGAGCGCGTTGAACGACGAAATCGCCGACCACCAACTGTTCCAGATGATCACGCGACTCAATCGGTCAAAGTTGTCGTGCATCGTCTCGAAGAACGACACGTATTGATACAGGAAACTGCCGAACAGAGCGTTCAGGATCTCCGTCATGTAGGCAAAAAGCAGCGCCGTGAGGGTGACGATGCCGGCGATGATCGACATCTCGCGTACGCGCAGCCGGATGTTCGCGACAAGATAGGCTGCGGCCATCACGATCACCGGGGTTCTTGACCCCGTGTACAACGTGAACAGAAAAAACAGCGCGGCGAACATCAAGTGCCGAGCCTTCCGGCTATGCGTGGCTATGTAGGTCCACCACAGGCTGCTGAACGCGAGCATGTAAGACGCGACGTGAGGAAGCCGATACAAGCCCTGGTTGTAAATCCGCAGAAACTCGACGTCGGTTGATCCCGACGCGAACGCGTCGACATCCTCACCGAAGCCGCTCGCGTTGATGCCGATCAATGCCGGCAGGAAGAGCAGCGCAAAGACGTAGGTCGCATGACTGATCGCGGACGGACTGACGCGCGCATTCCGGGCATAGAAGAAAGCCGAAAAAAACTGTGCGAGGAACAGGATGTCGGAGACGTCTTCGATCGACGTCCTGAACCGTGCAAAGTTGACCAGCACCGATGCCATCAGAAGCAGCAGGCACACGATAAACCAAAGCCGGTCCATCTGGTCGCGCGTGAAACGAAACATCAGCAGTATCGATACGGGGATCGATGCGACGTACACCGGAACCGCAGCAAAATAATTGACCGCGTTATCCAACGCAAAGGCACCGACGATGAAGTAGATCGGCAGGTCGTCAAATTCGCTGCGCATCTCGAGCGACCTCCCGCGCGGGATTGCCGACCACTACTGCACCCTGAGCCACATTCCGCGTGACCACCGCCCCTGCGCCGACTTTCGCGTCATCGCCAATGCTGATAGCTCCGATCACGATCGCACCCGCACCAAATTCGACGCGCTGCCCGACGGTCGGCGGAGCGCTCTCGCCGTCTTCTCCCAGCTTGTTTCCTATCGTTACGCCATGCCGGATGGTGCAGCCGTCGCCGATGGTCACACGGTCGTTGATCACAATTCCGACGCAGTGATAGAGCACCACGCTTCTGCCAAGCGTGACCTGGCACGGGATATCGATCCCCATCACCCAATCGGCGATGAACCGGTAAAGCAACCGGTAAGGAGCCGTCAGCGCCCGTGTAAAGCGCCGCGAATCGTAATACGACGCGTGCGCAACTCTGAACAGTGCGAGAACGAATCGGGACTTGCAATGGGGATTGCAGCGCCAGTCCTCGATGATGATCGACAGCACCGATGCGCGGCGCGAGCGGTCTTGCCGGGCGGGAAAGCCGTCATTCAATGAGCGTCCCTTCCCGAAGCACCGGTCATGGATTCGATCTTTCATATTCATCTTCCCGGCCGGTAAGCAACGTGTCTTGCAATTTTTCTCACGAGCTTCTGCGGATAGCACAGCGACGACAGCCCGGCCCATATGTACTTCGACACGACCGAGCGAGAATCCAGATAGTTCCGGTAGCACTTGATGAACCAGTAATAGGTGCGCACCTTCCAGCGCGGCGTATGTCCGCCAAAAATGCTGTCGCGAAGCTGATAGGTGCGCAGAATCGTTGAGTAGCGCAGCCGCGCGGAGGCACTCGTGTCATGTATCCGGTAACGGATCATTGGCTCGGCGAAATTGCCAAATCTGGCTCCTCGCTTCAGGAAGCGCGCAAAAATGTCGTAGTCCTCGGCGGGAACGTTTTCCTGCATATACGGTTCGCTCCTGAAGAATGCGGCGCGACCCATCACCGTGGCGTGCAGCACGCCGTTCTCGCCCCGGATGATCGTCTTCTCGATGTCCGAATGGTGCGGCGGGAAATTCGTGGATCCGATTGAAGCACCTGTCGAGCTATGGAAAATGAGCGCGTTACCGCCGACCACGTCGAGCCCGTGGCGGGTGATGTAGTCGTATTGGCGTTCTATGCGTGTGGGCAGAAGGATATCGTCAGGATCCATCCTCATGATATAGGTCGCAACGCTGGTCGCTATGCCGGCATTCAACGCATTCGCGAAGCCGACGTTTTTCGGCAATGCGATGATCTTCATACCTGTCACGTCTTCTGCTGCACGGCGCGCGAGCACCAGCGAATCATCGGTGGAACCGTCATCGACGAAAATGATCTCGCGTGGCAGTGCTGTCGAGCACAGGATCGAACGGAAGAATTCATCGAGGTAGCGACCATTGTTGAAATTGGCCACGACCATGCTGACATCCACCGTGGGTTTCGTATGCATAGGTGACTTCTGGACCGCGTTCACGTGGTACTCCCTATATGCTTTGGCCGTCTGCCATCTTCACCGCATTGCGAAGCCGGATCCTTCTGATGCGCATATGCAGCCAGTTGCATTGCGGAGCCGCCGCGTTAATGTCCTTTGCCAGTACGCGTGAGCTGATGAAGTACGGAATCGCCTTTTCCACACCGGAAACCGATGGCCAGAGAAATTCTCTAAGCTTTCGAGTTTGAACCGTGCGACCGTGTTGCTCCAGCATTTCGCTCGCTATCCCGACGTGGGCATCCCGCTGACGATCGATCCGCACGGTGCTGACCTGCGCGCCGTGCACCCTGTAGTGCAGCAGGGGTCGCGGGATGTTGGCAAACTGCCCGAAACGTGCCAGTTCGGTCCACAGCCGGTAGTCTTCGACATATTCGGAATCGGCCCGGTACAGAAGGCCTTCCTGCTTGATGACCTGCGCACGCATCATCACCGTTGGATGCGCAAAGCAGCTCTCGATCATCAACAGTGCCTTGCAATCCTCGTCGTTGCGCGGTGTGGATACATACTGTGCCGCATCCCCGAACTTGACGAAGTCGGTTCCGCAAGCTACCAGTCGCGGCTCGGCTTCCATCCGCGCCACTTGCATTTCGAACCTCAACGGATGAGCGATGTCGTCGGCGTCCATCCTCGCGAAGTACTTTCCATTTGCGTGGTTCATTGCGTTGTTTAATGCGGCCACGATGCCGCTCTTCTCCTGCCACAGAACATGGATGCGCCTGTCAAACAGACGCAGCCAGGTAGCGATCGCGCCAGTCTGATCACTCGATCCATCATCAACAATCAACAGTTCAAAGTTCCGATATTGCTGCTGCAAGATGGAGTGCACTGCTTCGGCGAGGAATTTGGCTCCGTTATGCACAGGCATCAACACGGATATCATCGGTTCTTGCATGTTGCGATTACGGATATAGAGTCGGCGCGTAACCGGCGATCGCCGTGAATGATTCTTGACGTCCATTGAACTACCTGCTGAGTCGGGGAGGGTCCTCGTACGTATAGGCAGCGTATCGATAGCTCCCGTAAATCGACCCAAATCCGTATCGGCCGAGATTCGGGTTCACTCCATTAAAGAGAACGCCTTTCGGCGTCACGCCGTTCTGCGAAAGCCGCTTTATCGACTCCTTCAGTTCGCCAGCTTTCGTCACCCCCGCCTTTGCAACGATGAATACGGTTCCGGCCGCCGGCGCCAATACCGTCGCATCGGTGACCGTCAGGACCGGTGCGGAGTCCATCACCACGATGTCGTATCCGGTCGATAATTCGTTGATGAGTTCGGGCAAGTGATCGTCCATCAATAGCTCCGACGGGTTCCGC
The DNA here is from genome assembly GCF_036488505.1 of Paraburkholderia sp. Taxonomy (GTDB): domain Bacteria; phylum Pseudomonadota; class Gammaproteobacteria; order Burkholderiales; family Burkholderiaceae; genus Paraburkholderia. The sequence continues at coordinate 13,060 of NZ_DASXHN010000335.1, forward strand.
TGTATCGAACCTCTCGCAATGAAGTCGAGACTGGGCGCCACGTGTCTGATCGCGGCTTCGGGACCGGCCACGCCGGTGATCAGATCAGTGAAGCCAACGGCGGTATGTCCGTCGAAATAGCGGTGCAGTCGCCCCTCGCGAATATCGCAGTCGATCAGCAAGACCCGCTTGCCCATTGCAGCGAGAAGCGCCGCGAGATTGGCCGAGACAAACGATTTTCCAACTCCTGGCGTCGGGCCGGTCACGAGTACCAACCTGTTCGGTGCTTCGAACAGCGCGAACTTCAACGCGGTGCGCAAACCACGCAGGCTTTCCACGGCGGGGTCATGCGGTGCTTCCAAAGCAAGCATGCTGACACGGGGATGACGATCACCCGTTCTTCGTGCGATGGCCGCCTGGATTTTGCTGAACGGTATCGTCGCGTACACGCGCAGACCGGTACTCTGTTCAATCTGCGACGCTGAACTGAAGCCGCCGAACAGGACACTGCGAGCATAAGCGGCGACGGTGGCCGCTATCAGCCCGAATACCACAGAAGCAGCGAGGACGAGGGCTTTCTTCGGTTTGACCGGCTCGTCCGGTAATGCTGGCGTGTCGACGAGTCTGACATTGCCCACCTTCCCGGCTTTGACCAGCAGCAGTTGTTGAGCGTTGCTGAGAAGCGACGTGTACAGATCCGTATTCACCTTCACATCCAGCATGACTCTGGCCAGCTGTTGCTGCAGGTCGGGCAATAGCTTGAGTCTCGTGTCTAATTGATCCGCTTGCTTGCGCAACACGTCAATCTGTTGGTCGACTGTCGAGACCTCTCTGGAATCGGGGCCCCAGTGAGCCGACAACTCCTGCTTCTTCTGCTGGAACTGAATCAGTCGCGTTTTGGTGTCGGCCGCCTGGCCGAGGATAATCCTCGCTTCTTCGTCGAGATTGAAAGTACCGTTCTGGTCACGCAGTCTCGTCAGGCTTTGCTCGGACGTTTGAAGCTGCTGCTTGAGCACCGGTAACTGCGCTTCGAGGAATTTGAGCGACAAAGCCGCATCTTCGGATTTTCGATCGACATTCTGCTTCACGTATTCCCTGCCTATCTGTGTCATCAAATCGTGCAGGTACGCGGCATTCTTGCCTTGAAGCGTCGCAATGACGACGCCCGACTGTTTGATTTTTTCCTGAATATTCAGCCCCGCCTGGATCTCACGAATTGTCGTCGGTCGCGAGCGCCGCTTAAGCACGAACGCGGCACCTGGTTTTCCCCTGACCGATTCAACCAGAAGCGAAATGGCGCCGTTCTGTGCGTGAAAGACTTCTTTGGTTCCGACTCGACCCGGCACCGGCCGTTCGAGTCCCGGACCCGCCAACACATAGCGGCCTTCGTCCAACACCCTCAACGTGAAGTTCCTGTCTTCGCTTCGCACCGGCACATCGAATAGCGGGACATCGATTTCCTCGGTGCCCCACGTATAACCTCCCCGCCCGAACAGCCCCGGATCCGAAAGTCCGGATGCCTGTTGCGCGATCAGGCGGCCAATCACGGGAAGCCGCTTCGGCTCGGCGACGATATACGCATGCACCGCATCGACCGCGCGAGTCACGACGAGGCGTGATCCGAGTATCTGCGCTTCGGCCGCGGCAGTCGACTTCACATCGAACAGCGCCGACACATCAGCAAGCAGGCTCTTGCCCGCCGACGCCTCGGGACTGTCCTCGACCTGGACCATGATGTCGGCTTCATAGACCGGCGGAGCGAGGAAAGCATATAACGCCCCAAGCAAAGCGAAACTGAGCGTGATCAGAACGATCATCCGACGCTGCTCGACGATAATGTCGATAAGGCGGACCAGTCCATATTCTTCGGACTCTTGGGTGCGGTCTAATGGTCGAGGACTGCGGGCATTCATAGTTGGGTACTCGGTCCGAATTTCGATGACATCGCTGACACGCGTTGTTGGCCGTTGCGACTACGGGTGATTGACAACTTCCGCATCAACCAGGATCGCGTCAACGTCGAGAGTCGCCGCATGAGACAACGTGCCCGTCGCCACCAATGGTCCAGCCGCGGTCGCGGCTGCTTCACGAGCCGCAATGAGTTGCGACGGCGCGGTCGACGGCAGCACTGGCGATGCTTTCTGCTTGCGCCCGCTTTGCAGATTGCGCTCGAGTAAAGCCTCGTACTGCGCAAGCACGCTATCCCACCGAAAGGCACTGTCGAAACGCCGGCCGCTGGCTTCGCGCATCGCGCGCACCGTGGCGGCATCGGCAAAGAGCGCCGAGATGTGGAGATCGCAATCTGATTCGGTCGAGAAAAAGCGCGCTTCGGGGCCGGCTACCCAACGGTTGAACTCGTTGTCGTGCGCGATGACGGCGCAATTCGCGCCTAGCGCTTCAACCAGTGAAGGATTAGTGCCGCCGACCTGATGCCCATGCAGGTAAAAAAGCGCCTGACGTCTCAGCGCATTCACGGCCTGCTGATCGTAGATGGCGCCGGGAAACAACACCTCCGGACCGGCGGCATCAATTACCTTGCGATGGTACGAGTTCTTCTGGGAATCGTAGGTGCCCAGCACCACGAGTTTGGCTCCCCGAGGGCGGCGCGAGAAAGCCGTAACGATCTCGAGCACCGAATTCTCGGGTTCGGGGCGCGCTATAACGAGCGCATAGGACGTCTTATCCAGGCCCAGCTCTTTCGGTAGATCGCCGCTACGCTCGTCGATACGGTCGGCGCCGTACGGAATCATCGTGATTTTGCGATGATTCACTCGCGTTCCAAGGTGTGCCGCGATGGACGGGTGATCGGCGATCAGATGGTTGCCTGTCCAGCAACCAACGCGCTCGTTCATATACAGCCACGCGCGCTCATGCCAACGCCATTTGGTGCGGCGCCATTCCAGTCCGTCCATGTTGATCAGGTTCGTGATGCCGCGCCAACGTAGATAAGTACAAAAAATCGCGGTGTTGTAGCCCAACGTCAGCACGAGCGAACTCTCGTCTTCAGCGGCACTTCGAACCGACTTCCAGTCGAATTCGACCGTTCCCATTGCACCGTCTCGCTTGATCGGCACGAAGATACGTCTTATCCCGCACCAAGTGTCCTCCGCGAGTTGCGTGCCGCCGACCTGGCCTTGGCAATACACAGTGACGGCCCAACCCCGTCTTGTCAGATAAAGCGCAAGTCGTTCGGCAAACGTCTCGAAGCCGCCGTGTTGCGCCGGAATGCCCCGCGTTCCCATGATCAACAGCTGCTTTGTTTTCATGTCGATTGCCCTTAGCCTTCCGAAGTCATGCTGCCGCGTCGTGTGGGTGTCGTACGGCCTAAGCCTAGGGCAGGCAGAGTGGCGAATTCAGTCACTGTCGTGATTGATTCCGCCAACGTGGAATAAATCTCTATACCGGCCTGCCGTGTGTCGGACGACGAGTACTGCGCTTACGAGCTCTACAGACGGGGCTTGTCTGAATGGGCCAAAGAATTGACGTAAGCGAACGCACACGCTTCTTTAGCATGGGTCGCAATATGAGAGGAATCGATTGTCATGAAAAGAGACAGCGCTCCCGTTGTCATGGTGCCTGACGCGCTCAAGTCAAATAAAGTAAAGCCGCCGTTCGACAGGCGTCTGAAGTCGTCACTTCGTCACGATCCATTGGTGGGACTAGTAGAAAGGTCGCTATTTCATGAACCTTGGTGGCTAAATGCCACGGCAGGCGAAGATTGGCACATGGCCGTCGTGAAGTCGGGCGGTCAGGTGATTGGCGAGATGCCGTACACGCTGACCAAAAGGGGCCTTTGGCGAGTGTCGTATTTGCCGCCTCTCACCCGAACCCTCGGGCCGGTAATCAAGCGCCAACCCGCGCACGCCGGCGCTGCCGAATGGGTCCATCGTCTGGACGTAACACGCGAATTGATCGCCCAGTTACCCCGGTGCGCGCACTTTCAGCAGCTTGCCGACCCGCTCGTATCGGAAGCCGAGGCGGCCGCCTTTGCGCTGGCCGGTTTCAAGGTCTCCGTGCAATTCACACTCAAATTGCCGCCCGGTCTGGACGAAGAAACGGTTTGGAACAGACTGCGCCGGAACACCCGCAATCACGTCCGGCGGTCGTCGGAGCGATTTGTCGTCCAGGAGATCAAGGACGTCGATGCGTTCGTCAGCTTCTACGATTCGAATCTTTCCGTGCGCGAACTCGACAACGTATATGGCTCCGCGATCATGCGGCGGCTGCTGACCGAAGTCTTGCGACGGGGAGCGGGCACGATACTCGGCTGCCTTGATAGCGACGGTTCAATGACTGCCGCGACCGCGCTCGTCTGGGACCGGGCCAACCTCTACTACATTCTGGCGACGCGCCGAGCTACCGCGCACAGCGGTGCGGTCGCACTGCTCATCTGGCAAGCGATGAAGATCGCCCGCGAACGCGACCTCGAGTTCGACTTCGACGGCGTGTCGACAGCAGGGATTCTCGAATTCCTTTCCGGCTTCGGCGGACAACTAGTGCGGCGTTACCAGTTCGAATACATGCGGGGTGACTTCGCACTGATACGCGGCGCACGTGCTCATGCACGCGCGCTTGTCAATGCGGCGCGCAGGAGTGACATGGAGAAGAGCGCGGCGGTCGAATAGGAATCGCCAGGCGGGCTTGCTCTCACAGCCTCTCATTCGCTGCACAGCGACGCGACTCACTCGCCAGGTCCAAATCCCGCAAGCCATTACCGAAGTTCTGGTGCTCGAGGTTGTTGAGCCGGTAGTCTGTCGGTGTGATCGACAGATGTCTTCTAAATAGCTTGGCAAGTTGGCCGCCACTGCCGATCCCGCAACGACGCGCAATCTTGTCGACCGGAAGTTGCGATTCGACCAGCATCCGGCAACTCAGCCTGAGTCTCGCGTTCTGAAGATAGTCGGACGGTGTCATG
>NZ_DASXHN010000345.1:0-18068 GCF_036488505.1 Paraburkholderia sp.
TCGCGCTTCATGTTTCTCGCGCAGTTTCGTGAGCGTTTTCCGCAGCGCCTATGTGCGGAATTGCGCGGGCATTTCGATGCGGAAGGCACGTCGCCGTTCTGGCGCGCGGTCGGCTCGCACTTCTATCAGATCGATTTCAACGCGGCGGACTATCTAAGCTCGCACGGACGCAAAGCGTTCCTTGCCGAACTGATGCCGCGCTATCCGGTGTATGTCGAGTTGTTGCCGGAAGAGGCGCAGCAATGCGTGGGTCTCACGCACAACGACACGATTCCGGCGCGCCGCATGCTCGAATCGGAAGGGCTGCGTTACGAGAATCACGTCGATATCTTCGATGCGGGTCCGGTGCTCGAATGCCATATCGCCGACTTGCGCACGGTGCGCGAGAGCGTGGTGGTGCCGGTCGAAATCGGCGCGTCGAGTACGCCGCAGGATGGACCGAAATCGATGGTGTCGAATACGTCGTTGGGCGATTTTCGCGTCGGCGTCGTGGCGGGCGTGCCGCAGGACGGCGTGTTCCGCATGAGCGCGACCGAAGCCGCGGCACTCGATATCAAGGCGGGCGACCTCGTGCGCGTGCTGCCGCAGAAACACAAACAGGGATGATCATGAGCGAGCTTTTCATCGACGGCGAATGGACCGCCGGCACAGGACCCGCATTCGCGTCGCACAACCCGGGCACGGGCGCGGCGGTGTGGGAAGGCAACAGCGCCTCGGCGGACGACGGCGATCGCGCGGTGCGCAGCGCACGCCGCGCCTTCGCCGCGTGGTCGGCCTTGAGCCTCGACGAACGTTGCGGCGTGGTGCGCCGCTTCGCCGCGCTCGTGACCGAACGCAAGGAAGCGCTGGCGGAAGCGATTGGCCGCGAAACCGGCAAGCCGCTGTGGGAAGCGCGCACCGAAGCGGCGTCGATGGCGGCCAAGGTCGAGATTTCGATTCAGTCCTACAACGAACGCACTGGCGAGAAGCGCTCGGCGATGGCGGACGGCACGGCGGTGCTGCGGCATCGTCCGCATGGCGTGGTGGCCGTGTTCGGGCCGTACAACTTTCCTGGCCATTTGCCGAACGGGCATATCGTGCCGGCGTTGGTCGCGGGCAATGCGGTCGTGTTCAAGCCATCGGAACTCGCGCCCGGCGTCGCCGCGCTCACCGTGCAGATCTGGCATGACGCGGGCCTGCCCGCCGGCGTGCTGAACCTCGTGCAGGGCGAAAAAGACACCGGCGTGGCGCTCGCCAATCACCGGCAGATCGACGGCCTGTTCTTTACCGGCAGTTCGGATACCGGCACGCTGCTGCACAAGCAGTTCGGCGGCCGGCCGGAGATCGTGCTGGCGCTCGAAATGGGCGGCAACAATCCGCTCGTGATCGGCCCGGTCGTCGATCTCGACGCCGCCGTGCATCACACGATCCAGTCCGCGTTTCTGTCGGCGGGGCAGCGCTGCACCTGCGCGCGCCGCATCTTCGTGCCCGGCGATGCAGCCGGCGAGCGTTTCGTCGCGCGCCTGACCGACGTCACCGCGCGGCTGCGCGTTGGTGAATACGACGCGGATCCGCAGCCGTTCATGGGCGCGGTCGTCTCGGCGCGCGCGGCTGCGCGGCTCGTCGCCGCGCAGGACCGTCTGCTCGCGAGCGGCGCGAAGGCGCTGCTGAAGATGGAGCAACGCGACCCGCAGCTCGGCTTCGTCACGCCGGCGATTCTCGATGTGACCGACGTGAAGGATTTGCCCGACGAAGAGCATTTCGGCCCGCTCGCGCAGATCATCCGCTATCGCGACTTCGACGCAGCGCTCGAACAGGCGAACGACACCCAGTTCGGCCTGTCGGCCGGGCTGTTGGCCGACGACGAAGCGCTGTGGGCGCATTTCCAGCGCACGATCCGCGCGGGCGTGGTCAACTGGAACCGGCCGACTAACGGCGCTTCGTCGGGCGCACCGTTCGGCGGTCCGGGCCGCTCGGGCAATCATCGGCCGAGCGCGTACTACGCAGCCGACTACTGCGCGTACCCGATGGCGTCGGTTGAAAGCGCGCAACTGCAAATGCCCGCGAGCGTGTCGCCGGGCCTTCAATTCTAAGGATCGACGATGCAGACAATGCAAGCCACCGAAGCCAATTTCGACGGTCTGGTCGGCCCGACTCACAACTATGCGGGCCTGTCGTTCGGCAACGTCGCGTCGCAGAGCAACGAGAAGTCGGCCGCCAATCCGAAGGCCGCGGCGCGCCAGGGTCTGCGCAAGATGAAGCAGCTCGCGGACCTCGGTTTTCACCAGGGCGTGCTGCCGCCGCAGGAGCGTCCGTCGATGCGCCTGTTGCGCGAACTGGGTTTTTCCGGCGACGACGCGAGCGTGATCGCACGCGTTGCGAGCAATGCGCCCGAGCTGCTGGCGGCCGCCAGTTCGGCCTCGGCGATGTGGACCGCGAACGCGGCGACCGTGAGCCCCTCGGCCGACACGCACGACGGCCGCGTGCATTTCACGCCGGCCAATCTGTGCAGCAAGCTGCATCGCGCGATCGAGCATGAATCGACGCGCCGCACGCTGGGCGCGATGTTCGGCGATCACGACCGCTTCGTCGTGCACGAGGCGCTGCCCGGCACGCCCGCGCTCGGCGACGAGGGCGCCGCGAATCACACGCGTTTTTGCGAGGAGTACAGCGCGCGCGGCGTCGAATTCTTCGTGTACGGCCGCAGCGAATACCGTCGCGGGCCGGAGCCGAAGCGCTATCCGGCGCGCCAGACTTTCGAGGCGAGCCGCGCTGTCGCGCATCGCCATGGCTTGCAGGAAGCGGCGACCGTGTTTGCGCAGCAGAACCCGGACGTGATCGATGCAGGCGTATTCCACAACGACGTGATCGCGGTCGGCAATCGCAACACGCTGTTCTGCCATCAGCTCGCATTCGTCGAGCAGAACGCGGTGTACGACGAACTGCGTGCGAAGCTCGCGAGCCTGCGTGCCGGCTTCAACGTGATCGAAGTGCCCGACGCGCAGGTGAGCGTCGCCGATGCGGTGACGTCGTATCTGTTCAACAGCCAGTTGTTGACGCGGCCCGACGGCAAGCAGGTACTGGTGGTGCCGCAGGAATGCCGCGAAAATCCGCGCGTGGCCGCCTATCTCGACGAGTTGACCTCGCACAGCGGTCCGATCGACGAAGTACTGGTGTTCGATCTGCGCGAGAGCATGAAGAACGGCGGCGGCCCCGCCTGTTTGCGTCTGCGGGTCGTGCTCGACGACGTGGAACGCGCGGCGGTCGCGCCGGGCGTGTGGATCGACGACACGCTGTTCGGCCGCCTCGATGCGTGGATCGAAAAGCACTATCGCGATCGTCTTGCGCCGTCCGATCTGACCGATCCGCAACTGCTGGTCGAATCGCGCACCGCGCTCGACGAACTGACGCAGATTCTGGCGCTGGGCTCGCTCTATGACTTCCAGCGCTAAGCACCCGATGCCGAGCGTCGGGTCGACACCGCTGCTCGAGGACTTCCTCGCATGGACCCTCGCCGGTACGCGGCCCGGCGCGCCCGACGCGGATGGCGTGTGCGCGCACGGGGTGCGCTGGGCATGGCTCGACGACGGCGTGCTCGTGATGGAGCCGGCCGAACTGCCGGCGTCCATACGCAGCGTACTGGTGTCGGCGGGCGTGCATGGCGACGAGACCGCGCCGATCGAACTGCTGTCGCGCATCGTGGCCGATATCGCCCACGGCCGCGCCGCGCTCGCGTGCCGGCTGCTGGTGATTCTCGGCAACATCGACGCGATGCGTGACGGCTGCCGTTACCGCGACGACGATCTGAACCGGCTGTTCAGCGGCCGTCATCTGCAATTGCCCGGCAGTCACGAAGCGCCGCGCGCGGCCGCGCTCGAACAGGCCGCCATGCGCTTTTTCGCCGATGCGTCCGACGCACCGGGCGGGCGCTGGCATATCGACATGCATACGGCGATCCGCGCATCCGTATTCGAGCGCTTCGCGCTGCTGCCGCATACCGGTAAGCCGTCGTCGCGCGCGATGTTCGAATGGCTCGGCGACGCGTGCATCAGCGCGGTGCTGTTGCATACGACGAAGGGCAACACGTATTCGCACTTCACCGCGCAAGCGTGCGGCGCTAACGCGTGCACGCTAGAACTGGGCAAGGTTCGGCCGTTCGGCCAGAACGATCTGACGCGCTTCAGGGGCGCCGATCTGGCCGTGCGCGCATTGCTCGCCGGCACGCGGGTTGGACCGGAGAGTGGTGCGCAGGCCGATGCAAGCGTCGATGCAAACGCCAATGCACCGGCCAATGCACCGGCCAATGCACCGGCCAATGCGGAAGCCAATGCGGAAGCCAATGCCGCGCCCGCCATGCCGCGCGTCTTCACCGTGATCGATCAGCTAACCAAGCAGAGCGACGCGTTTGAACTGCTGATTGCCGCCGATGTGCCGAACTTCACGCCGTTCGCGAAGGGCACCTTGCTGGCACGCGACGGCGACTATCGCTACACCGTGCATCACGACGAAGAACGTATCGTGTTCCCGAACGCGACGGTCAAGCCCGGCTTGCGCGCCGGGCTGCTCGTCATCGATACGACCGCCGACACGTTATCCAGACTTGTTTAACGCAATGTTCCGGCGACGTCGCCATCACATTGCGAAAAGGTGGCGATAGCGTTCTACCGGTATCCATACAAGCGGCCGCCATGCGCGGCCGTTTGCATGTGTGCACGTAACTGTGCGCGTGTCCCCGACGCGGCGAACGCGCGGGCGCCCCGTGATCGACTCGATTTTTTTAAGACATTACCCCGCAAACGTATGCGGGCGCAGGCGCCCCGCGATAAAATCGCGAGACATGCTGCGCCCGCGCGACGGCCCTGACCACCGTCACATCCATGCGCGACAGCGCGGCGACAACCAGCAACGTAGCGCTAATAAACAGCGGCAAGCATAAACGGCGCTGAGCGGGGACACGAATGACCACCATCGCAATCGACACTCAGAGCCACAGAGGCGCGACCGACGTCGCGCCGCTCGCGGCCAGCTTCGCACGGCAGCCCATTCTGAATCGGGACGGCATGCTGTGCGGTTACGAGATCAAGGTGCGCGCGCCCGAATTGCCCCTCACGCCCGAAGACGAAGCGGCGGCCCACACCGCGCCGCAAACCCGCACCCCGACTGACTTCGACCCTGACCCCGACCCCGACGCCGACCCCGACCCCGACGTGCTGCCCGGCCGCGCGCCAACGCCGGCCGAGCGCGTCGCGCGTACGATCGTGCAAGGTCTGCTACAAGCCGATGTGCGCGGCGCGTTGACCGGCCACCCGGCGTATGTCGACGTGACCCGCGACCTGCTGCTCGACGACGCGATCCTGCGATTGCCCGCCGAGCGCTTCATGCTCGAACTGCCGCCGTCGCTCGCAGTCGACGATGCGTTGATCGCGCGTCTCGTCCATCTGCATGGCCGCCGCTACCGTTTCGTGCTCGACAACGTCACGCAACCCAACGAGACCTTCGCGAAGCTGCTGCCCTACGCCGATGTCGTCAAGATCGACATCGCGCGCGCGCCGCGCGCACTGCTGCCGAAGCTTTCGAGCGTGCTGAAGTCGGCCGGCAAGCTGCTGCTCGCGTCGAACCTCGACGCGCAGGCCGATTTCGAAACCGCGCACGAGCTCGGCTTCGACCGTTTTCAGGGTTACTACTTCGCGCGCGCGCAGAGTTCGGCGACGCGCCGCGTCAGCGCGCCGCGTCACGCGCTGCTCAATCTGCTGCAACTGCTCGCGGGCGATCCGACCGTCGCGCAGCTCGAAGCCGAGTTGAAGCTGAACCCGGTGCTGGTGATGCATCTGATGAAGCTCGCGAATTCGAGCGGTCTCGCGCTCGGCCACAAGGTGACGACGCTGCGCGACGCGATCAATGCGACCGGCACCGACCGCATCGCGCGCTGGACCCAACTGCTGCTCTATGCGGACGGCCGCAAGGTCGCGCTCGAAGACGACCCATTGCTGCAACTCGCGGCTACTCGCGCGCGCTTCATGGAACTCGCGATCGAGCGCATGCCCGAGGCGGGCCGCGACGAAGCCGACGCCGCGTTTCTGACCGGGGTTTTTTCGTTCGTCGATGCGGTATTTGGCGGCTCGCTCGAGAAGACGCTGAACATCCTCACGCTGTCGCGGCCGATCCAGGCCGCGATCCTGCATCGCGAGGGCACCCTGGGTGTGCTGCTGAGCGCGATCGAAGCGCTCGAATGCGGCGCGTGGGAGCAGCTCGGCGAGCTGTGCGAGCGTCTACAGCCACTCACGTTGCAGGAGGTCGCGCAACTGGGGCTCGCGGCGGGCGCGTGGGCCGGCGTCGCGGATCGCAGCGCGCCGGGACTCGAACGCATCGAGGACTGAGCGCGGGGCGCGGGGAAGCAGGCGGTGCGCCGTATCGGCGCGGATTCGTTTTCGGGCAAACACGAAACACGGAACGGATCACGATGAAGCACGGCGCTCAACGATCGCGCCACGTCTTCACATCATCTCCATTTCCCGCATCTGCCCCTGGCCGAAAAAACGGCCTAACTCCCTGGCCAGTTCATTGAGCACGCCCATCTCCTTCTGCGAGATGCGGCGCGGCTCCTGCGTGTGCGACCAGTCGCCGTACAACAGCGCGACCGTCTGCTCGGTTTCGTCGACGACCGGCAGCAGCACGAACGCGCGTGCATCGTCGAACGCGCGGCGGAACCATTCGGGCAGACGCGCGACCATCTTCGGATCGCGCGCGTTCTCGATGAAGATGCCCACCGAATTCGCGATCGCGAGATGAAACACGTCGGGCTCGAACGCGGTATTGAAGGTGAGCCTCGGCAACGCGGCGTCGATCTTCGGGCCGAGGCCGAGACGTGCGTTGAACGTGCCGTTGCTGTGCTTGACGAACACCACCGTGCGCGCGAAGCCGAGTCCGGCAAGCACGGTTTCCGCGGCCATCGCGAGCGCCGGCGCGAGCGGGCTGCCTTCGGGCAGGCCGCGCAGGTCGCTCACGCCGAGCGCGATGCGCGCTTCCGGCGGGAGTGCTTCGCGCGCGATCGCATCCGCATTCGCGCGCAACTCGACGATCTCGCGCATCACGCTGTCGCCGCCTTCTTCGCGCGCGAGCGCGACGCTCATCTGCTGCAGCACGTCCGCGTCGGTGTTCAGCGCGCCGCTGTATTCCTGCGCCAGTTCGGCGATGCGCGCCTCGCGCTCGAACTCGGGCATGTTCTGCTGGGTGAGCACGTCGGCGACCGCGGTCGAGTAGTTGGTAATTGCGCGCAGCCACTGCACCTGGCGTGGCTGCTCGATGTCCAGCGGATCGAATTCGCCCATGCCCGAGCGGATCGTGTCGGGCAGGCGCCAGCGCACCGCGGCTTCCTCGCCGATTTCGTCGAAGGTGACGCCGAGCACGAGCACGCACGCGTCGGCTTCGAGCGCACCACCGTCGATATGCCGGCGAATCTGATCCCACTCGGCGTCGAGATAGAACACCACCAGCAGCTTGCCGATCTGCCGCATCAGCGTGCAGACCACCGCTTCCTCGCCGGCGCGCAGGTCACCGCGTTCGGTCAGCTTGCGCGCGACGCAGCCCGACAGCAGTGTGCGGTTCAGTTCGAGTTTCGCGTCGATGCGGCGCGGCGCGCTGTGATGAAAGTGATCGACGATCTTCAGGCCGACCACCAGATGGCCGACCGCATCCATGCCGAGCACCATCAGCGCGCGCGAGACGGTCGTGATGTTGCCGCCGAAAGCCATGTACATCGCCGAGTTCGCGAGCCGCAGCACTTTCTGTGTGAGCGCGAAATCGGACAGCACCACCTGGACCAGGCCGGTGAAATCGAGGTCGTCGTCGTTCATCGCTGCCATGGTGGAGCGCAGCGATTGCGACAGCATCGGGAAATCGCCGCGTTCACTCATGCGCGCCCAGAGCCGGTCGAGCACTGTCGCCTTTACCATGTGAGTCCCGCCAAAGCCATACGTATTCCAGTAAATGCCACGCCGGTGATGAGCCGGCCTGTTTCACCGCGGTGGCGTCGAGTCAGCATCGGCCGCTACGCGCAGTCGAGCTGAAGCTCGTGCGATTCGAAACGCCGCGCCAGTTCGTCGGACGGCAGCGCCTTGCAGACCAGCCAGCCCTGAATGTGATCACAACCCATCTTCGTGAGCATCGTGCGTTGTTCTTCCGTTTCGACGCCCTCGGCAACCAGTTCGAGATCGAGCGTTTGGGCGAGCCCGACGACCGCGCTAACGATTGCCTGATCGTTTCGCGAGGTTAGCAGATTCTCGACGAAACTCCGGTCGATCTTCAGCTTGGCCAGCGGAAAACGTTGCAGATAGGCGAGGCTCGAATAACCGGTGCCGAAGTCGTCGACTGCGAAGCGGATACCCATCGCGGTCAGCTCCTCGAGCAGCCCCTTCGCATGCAGCGGGTCGTGCATCAGCAGGCTCTCGGTGATCTCGAACACGAGCCGGCGCGGATCGATGCCGGTCAGCTCGATCGCCTCGCGCACCGCGTCCTTGAAGCGCGGATCGCGAAACTGCTGCGGCGACACGTTGACGGCCACGTACTGCAGCGCAATGCCTTTCGCGTCCCACTGGATCAGCTGCATGCACGCGACCTTCAGTACCCAGTTGCCGAGGAAGTTGATCAGGCCGACCGACTCCGCGAGCGGAATGAACATCGATGGCGGCAGCAGGCCGTGCACAGGGTGGGTCCAGCGGATCAGCGCTTCGACGCCGACCACGCCGTGGGTACGGCTGCTTGTGATCGGCTGGAAGTGCAACGAGAACTCGCCGTTGCGCACGCCGTCGTACAGATCGGCCTCCAGCTTCAGGCGCTCGGCGTCGGCGGGGTTGTCGTCCGGCACGTAGAACGCGAGCGTGTTGCCGCCCGCGGCCTTGGCCTGCAGCAGCGCGTGGTCGGCCCAGCGCAGCAGATGGGTGTCGTGGCTGGCGGTGTCGTTCGCGTGACGCACGTCCGGGTACAGCGCGATGCCGATGCTCGCCGACAGATGGACCTGCTGGCCGTTGAACACGTACGGTTGCTGGATCGCGGTGAGCAGACGCCGCGCGAGCGCTTCGGCGGCGGCCGCCGCGTCGGTGCGGCTGGCGGCCGGCTTGACGAGGATCGCGAACTCGTCGCTGGCGACGCGCGCAAGCATTTCGTTCGGGCTCGTCATATTGAGCAGCCGGCGAGACGTGTCGCGCAGCATCTCGTCGCCCGCGTCGTAGCCGAGCGCGCGATTGACGCGCTGATAGTCGTCGATATCGAGCAGCAACAGCGCGACCGGCGTGCCGTGCGCGTCGGCCTGGTGCTGCGCGTCGACCAGCGCAGGCAGCAAGCCGGACTGGTTCGGCAGGCTGGTCAGGCGGTCCAGATGCAAGGCCTGGGTCAGGCGCTCCTCGGTGGCGCGCCAGGACGACACGTCGAAGCCGGCGATCGCATAGCCGTCGACACCATCGTGGTTGCTGCGCACGACGCGCAGCTCGACCGTGATCGGATAGGTCAGCGACTTGACGAGCCCGAGCGTCGCCTTCTCGACGTTGCCCGACGCGGCGGCGTGCGCGAGCAGCGCGTCGAGGCGCGGCAGATCGGCCGGCGCGACCAGATCGTGCAGCGTGACCGTTTGCAGATATTCGCGGTGGTAGCCGATGAAGCGCAGGCTCGCGTCCGACACGTAGATGAAGCGCAGCGCATCGTCGACGTGCGCGAGAAAATCGACTGCGCCGACCACCTGCTCCAACCGCGGGGCGCGATTCGCGTCGGCGGGCGGTGTGCCGTCCGGCCGCCGGCCGAATGCGCGAAGCCGGTCGATGACCGTGCGCAGGGAGCCCCGGCGGGGCGCGGTGATCATGTTTGCTTCCATGTATGTCGGTGGTGGCAACCTGATTGGGCCCGCCGGCGGGGCTGCTTGTCCGCCGGTTGGGGCGGCCCTGAGCTACCAGGCCGGCGTATCAGAACAGGATAACGACCCGCGCCGCGAAATCTTTAGCCGGCGCAACGAAAAACATCGGCCGAGCAAATGCCCTTGTGCCGTGGCCGAGGCAATTCGGCTAAAGTGGCGCCGCTTTGCGTCCGTTAATAAGCCCAACTCCCTTTGTGCGGTGCCGGCCGTGCCGTCGCCCGCTGCGTAGCCTTTTCGAATCCTGTGCCGATGATCCCTGTCCGAACGCTCCGCTGCCCGGTCAATCAGGCCCACCGGGTCTTCCCGCCGCTTTTCCCGGTAAGCCGAGGTGCTTGATCCCGCCGCCGGCCCATCTGCCGCGCCTTCCGCTCGCGACCTGCTGCCGGATGCCGGCGCGCAGTACGTCTATCTCGGTCGCCAGCCGATTATCGATCGCGACGGCGCGCTCAATGCGTACGAGCTGCTATTCCGGGCGGGCGTGCATAACTACGCCGAAATCAGCGACGACGCCCAGGCGACCGCCCAGGTGGTCGCGCGCGCGATCGGCGGAATCGGCGTGCCGGCCGTGCTCGGACAGCATCGCGGCTTCGTCAACATCGACCGCACGCTGCTCTTTAGCGACATCGTTCATCTGATGCCGCCCGAGCGTTTCGTGCTCGAGATCCTCGAAACGGTGCGCTACGACGCGCCGCTCGCGCGCCGGCTGAACGAGCTACGCGAAGCCGGCTTCGAGATGGCGCTCGACGACATTCGCGATGTCTCCGACGAACTGCTCGCGCTGCTGCCGTACGCCGACATCGTCAAGATCGACTTCCTGCAGACTCCGCGCGACATGGTCGCGAAGCTCGCGACGATGCTGCGCGGCCACGGCAAGACGCTGATTGCCGAGAAGGTCGAGACTCGCGAGGACTTCGCGCTCGCGCACCGACTCGGCTTCGATCTGTTCCAGGGTTACTTCTTCGCGCGGCCACAGGTGCTGGCCGCGCCGCGCAATCGCTCGCTGCGTCCGGGCCTGCTGCGGCTGCTCGCGCTGCTGTCGCACGACGCCGGCATCGTCGAACTCGAGGCGGAACTCAAGCGCAATCCGAGCGTGGTGGTGCAGTTGCTGCGCCTCGTCAATTCCAGCGCGTTCGGGCTCGGGCGCAATATCGCGTCGCTGCGCGAGGCGATCATCGCCACCGGCACGCGGCAGATCGCGCGCTGGGCGCAACTGCTGCTATATGCCGATACGGGCGATCTGCCGTGGCGTGCTGATCCGCTGGTGCAACTAGCCGCCACGCGTTCGCGCTTCATGGAGCTCGCCGCGAGCTGGCTGCGCCCGTCCGACGGCGATTTCGCCGATGCGGCGTTCATGACCGGGATCTTCTCGCTGGTGCACGTCGTGCTCGACAGCACGCCGCGCGCGGTGCTCGAAAAACTCGGCCTCGCCCCGCAAATCCGCGAAGCGATCGTCGCGCACGACGGCGAACTCGGCGTGCTGCTGCGCATCGCCGAAGTGGCGGGCGAAGGCCGCGACGCCGCGCCGCTCGCGGCGGCGGCCGGGTTCACGGCGCTCACGCCCGACGTGCTGTCCGAGCTGAATCTGTCGGCGGCGGCCTGGTTCGGCGCGCACGTCGCGGAACCGATGGTGTGATGCGGCGGGCAGGACGGGTGGGACGTTCGGGCCGTGCTGGTTCGGCGCGGGATGCGCGTCCTCCGGTTTGCGCGAATTGGCGCGGCGCCGGCTCACGTCGCGGCGCGGCTTGTGATTCGTATGTAATCCGTGCGCGATCCGTTTGTGATCCGTTTGCAATCCATTTGTGATCCGTACGCGATCCGTCTGTAATCCGTCTGTGATCCGTCTGTGACCGGTTTGCGACCCGTCTGCGATCGCCTTGGTGGCCGCGCCGCTTCGTACGCGCGACACGTATCCGTGCTCCAATAGAGCGCTCCGCGACGGGCCGGCGTTGCGCCGGGTGAAACCGTCCGCGGCTGATGGGACCGAACGCGTGCGCGCACGCATGGAGGAGCAGATGAACATAAAGAACCTGCCGGCGACACTCGCCGCCGTGATGGCGATCGGATTCGCGCTGCATTCGCCGCTGGCGTCGGCGACGCTCAAACCAGGTGAGGCCGCGCCGACGTTTACCGCCGAGGCCTCGCTTGGCGGCAAGACCTACACCTATTCGCTCGCGGATGAACTGAAGAAGGGCCCGGTCGTGCTGTATTTCTATCCGGCCGCGTTCACGAAGGGCTGCACGATCGAAGCGCATGAGTTCGCCGACGCGGTCGACGAATACAAGAAGTACGGCGCGACGGTGATCGGGGTGTCGCACGACAACATCGATACGCTGACGAAGTTCTCGGTCAGCGAATGCCGCAGCAAATTCCCGGTCGCGGCCGATGCCGACGCGAAGGTGATCGGCGCGTACGATGCGGGCTTGCCGATGAAAAGCGGGATGGCCAATCGCGTGTCCTATGTGATCGCGCCGGACGGCAAGATCATTTACGAATACACGAGCATGTCGCCGGACAAGCATGTTGAGAACACGCTGAAGGCGGTCAAGGATTGGGCGGCCGCGCATAACGCGCAGTGACCGGCCGGGCCGCATGTCGTCGTGCGCCGCGCAAGGCGTCGCTGTCCCTGCATGCCTGCATGCCCGCATGGCCCGCATGCGCGACGCCTGTCGCATCGCGCGTCACGCTATGCGCAACGGTTTTTTGCGCGCGAAGCCGGCGCTCGCGCGTGCTAGCCTTAACCCTTTTGCCGGGGTGAACTAGCGATGCCGATTCTGGTTGCGTTGATTGCGCTGATCGCGCTGGTGTACGGCGCGGTGCGCACCTTTTATGCATTGCGGATCGCGTTCGGGCTGGCCGTCGCGATTGGGGTCGCGGCGGTGGTCGCGTTGCTGCTGGCCGGCGCGCTCGCGTATTGGTGGCAGCGCCGCCGCGAGGTCGCGCCGAACGTGCGCGACGGCGACTGGACGCACGACCTGACGGGAAGCTGGGGTTCGGTGCGTGTCGCCGCGGCCAAGCGCTTCTGCGAAATCCGCGTCGGCGACCAGCAAGGCGCCTATATCTTCGCCGATCTGCTCGGCGCCGAAGTGCAAGGCCGCGGCGCCCAGGCGCGGCTCGCGCTGAAGGTCAGCGACGCGCGGCACGGTGAATGGCTGGTGCCGATGTCGAGCGGGCGGCAGGCCCGGCAGTGGCAGCGGATTTTTTCCCTCGCGATCGAGCAAAAGCTTCGCGCTCGTTGAATCTCCCACAATCGACGCGCGCTGCATCGGCATGCTGAAAGGCGCTGCGCATGCCGATGCGCGTTGCCGCCTTCACCGTGTCATGACGACGTCGGCGCCGCGCCACCGGTACGGCGTGTTTTTCTCGCGTCCCAGCGCAAGCGGATACGATCCATATACAGATAGACGACCGGCGTCGTGTACAGCGTGAGCAGCTGGCTCACGATCAGCCCGCCGACGATCGAAATACCGAGCGGCGCACGCAGCTCCGCGCCTTCACCGTGGCCGAACGCAAGCGGCAGCGCGCCGAGCAGTGCCGCGAAGGTCGTCATCATGATCGGCCGGAAGCGCAGCAGACACGCCTGGTAGATCGCATCGCGCGACGACAGCCCGTCGCGCGACGCCTCGATCGCGAAGTCCACCATCATGATCGCGTTCTTCTTGACGATGCCGATCAGCAGTATCACGCCGATCAGCGCGATGATGCTGAACTCGGTCTTGAACAGCAGCAGCGCGAGCAGCGCGCCGACGCCCGCGGACGGCAACGTCGACAGGATCGTCAGCGGGTGGATATAGCTCTCGTAAAGGATGCCGAGCACGATATAGACGGCCGCGAGCGCGGCGAGAATCAGGATCGGCTGGTCCGACATCGACTGCTGGAATGCTTGCGCGGTGCCCTGGAAGCTGCCGTGAATCGTCGCCGGCATGCCGATTTCGGCCATCGTGTCGTAGATCACCTGGGTGGCTGTCGACAGCGACACGCCCGGCGGCAAGTTGAACGAGATCGTCGACGCGACGAACTGGCTCTGGTGATTGACCGACAGCGGCGTGGTGCCCGGCCCGAAGCTCGCAATCGCCGACAGCGGCACCATCGTTTCCTTCGCGATCGACACGGCCGAGCCGGACGACGCGCTCGATTTGCCGCTCGCCGCGATCGAGTTGATCGCCTGGTTGCGCGCGGAATCAGCGGCGATGCTGGCCGCGCTCGTCGCGGTGGTGCCGGCTGCGCCGCCGGCCGCCGCGCTGGCGGTGGTGGTGGCGGTGGCTTGCGACGTCACCGTGCCGGCCGGCGCGTTGGTGGTCTGCGCGCCGCTCGCGCTGCCGCCCGACGTGCTCACGTAGATTTCCCTCAGCGTCTCCGGGCTCTGCCAGTAGCGCGGCGCGACTTCCATCACCACGTGATACTGGTTCAGCGGGTTGTAGATCGTCGACACCTGGCGCTGGCCGAACGCGTCATACAGCGTGTTGTCGATCTGCGCGGGCTTGATGCCGAGCCGCGACGCGGTGGCGCGGTCGATCGTCACCATCGCTTCGAGGCCGCCTTGCTGCTGGTCGGAGTTCACGTCCGCGAGCTCCTTGCGCGCCTGCAGCGCCTCGGTCAGCTTCGGCCCCCACTTGTAGAGATCGGGCGTCGAGTCGGCGAGCAGCGTGAACTGATACTGCGCGTTCGACTGGCGCCCACCGACGCGAATGTCCTGCACTGACTGCAGGAACGTGCGGGCCCCGGCCACGTCGCCAAGCGGCCCGCGCAGCTGCTGGATCACCTGATCGGCGGACAGCTTGCGCTCGCTCTTCGATTTCAGCGACACGAACATGAACCCCGAGTTGGTCTGCCGGCCGCCGGTGAAGCCGACCACGCTGTCGACCGCGGGGTTCTTGCCGACGATTTCCATCATCTGCGAGAACTTGCCCTTCATCGCCTGGAACGACGTGCTCTGGTCGGCCTGGATGCCGCCGACGAGCCGCCCGGTGTCCTGCTGCGGGAAGAAGCCCTTCGGCACGATGATGTAGAGCGCGACGTTCAGCGCGATGGTCAGCACTAGCACGATGAGGACCGGCAGCGGATGGCGCAGCGCCCAGCCGAGCGTGCGTTCGTAGCCGCGTTGCATCGACGTGAAGCCGCGTTCGAGCCAGCGGCCGAAACGGCTTTCCTCGTGTTTCTCGTGCGGCTCGCGCAACAGGCGCGAGCACATCATCGGGGTGAGCGTGAGCGACACGATCAGCGACACCGCGATCGCCAGCGACAGCGTCAGCGCGAATTCGCGGAACAGCCGCCCGACGATGCCGCCCATCAGCAGGATCGGCAGGAACACCGCGACCAGCGAGATGCTGATCGACATCACCGTGAAGCCGACTTCGCGCGCGCCGCGGTACGCGGCCTTCATGCGCGGCACGCCGTTTTCGATATGGCGGGAGATGTTCTCGAGCACGACGATCGCGTCGTCGACGACGAAGCCGGTCGCGATGGTCAGCGCCATCAGCGACAGGTTGTCGATCGAAAAGCCCATCAGGTACATCGCGCCGAACGTGCCGATGATCGAGATCGGCACCGCGACGCTCGGAATCAGCGTCGCGCGCCAGTTGCGCAGGAACAGGAACACCACCATCACGACCAGCACCACCGCGATCACGAGCGTGTGCTCGGTGTCACGCAGCGACGCGCGGATGGTGATCGAACGGTCCGACGTGGGGGAGATGTCGACGTCGGCCGGCAGTGACGCATGTAACTGCGGCAGCATCGCCTTCACGCGATCGACGGTGTCGATGATGTTCGCGCCCGGCTGGCGGTAAAGAATCACCAGCACCGCGCGCTTGCCGTTGAACAGACCGAGGTTGCGCAGATCCTCGACCGAATCGACGACCTCGCCCATGTCCGACAGCTTGACCGGCGCGCCGTTGCGATAGGCGATCACCAGGTCCTTGTATTGCGACGCCTTGCTCGCCTGGTCGTTCGTGTAGAGCTGCACGCGGTTCTCGCCGAACTCGATCGAGCCTTTCGGGCTGTTCGCGTTGGCCGCGGCGAGCGCCGCTCGCACGTCTTCGAGACCGATGCCGTAGTGCGAGAGCGCATGCGGCTCCAGCTCGACGCGCACGGCCGGGTTCGCCGAACCGCTGACGTCCACCTCGCCCACGCCCTGTACCTGCGACAGCGACTGCTGCAGCACCGTGGCCGCCGAGTCGTACAACTGTCCGGCGCTCAGCGTGTTCGAGGTAAGCGCCAGAATCAGGATAGGCGCATCGGCCGGATTGACCTTGTGGTAGGTCGGGTTGCTGCGCAGGCTCGTGGGCAGGTCGGCGCGCGCCGCGTTGATGGCGGCCTGCACGTCCCGCGCGGCACCGTCGATGTCGCGGTTCAGGCCGAACTGCATCGTGATCCGCGTCGAGCCCACCGAGCTCGACGAGGTCATTTCGGTCACGTCGGCGATCGAGCCCAGATGCCGCTCCAGCGGACTCGCGACGCTCGTCGCGACGGTATCCGGGCTCGCGCCCGGCAGCGTCGCCTGAATCGAGATGGTCGGGAAGTCGACCTGCGGCAGTGGTGCGACCGGCAGCCTGGTGAACGCGAATATGCCGGACAGCGCGATGCCGATCGCCAGCAGCGTGGTGGCGACCGGGCGGGCTATAAACGGACGCGACAGATTCATCGCTCAGTTCCCCGCATCGGTGGCGGGCGGCGTGGCGCTGCCGGACGCATCGCCGCGATGGAAGCGCTCGCGCACGCGGCGGGCGAGCGAATCGAAGCCGAGATAGATGACCGGCGTCGTGAACAGCGTGAGCAACTGGCTCACGATCAGGCCACCCGCAATCGCGATGCCGAGCGGGCGGCGCAGCTCCGAGCCCGCGCCGGTGCCGAGCATCAGCGGCAGCGCGCCGAGCAGCGCGGCGAGCGTGGTCATCAGGATCGGCCGGAAGCGCAGCAGACACGCCTGGTAGATCGCCTCGCGCGGCGGCTTGCCTTCCTCGCGTTCGGCGTAGAGCGCGAAGTCGATCATCATGATCGCGTTCTTCTTCACGATACCGATCAGCAGCACGATGCCGATGATGCCGATGATGTCCAGGTCGTGCCCGGTGATCAGCAGCGCGAGCAGCGCGCCGACCCCGGCCGACGGCAGGGTCGACAGGATCGTGATCGGATGGATGAAGCTCTCGTACAGCACGCCGAGCACGATATACATCGTGACGATAGCCGCGAGGATCAGGAACAGCTCGTTGGCGAGCGACGCCTGGAACGCCAGCGCCGCGCCCTGGTAGCGCGTCTGGAACGAGGCGGGCAGGCCGATGTCCTGCTCCGCCTGCCCGATCGCCTTGACCGCTGCGCCGAGCGAGGAACCCGGTGCGAGGTTGAACGACACCATGGTGGCCGGGAACTGACTCAGGTGCGTGACGAGCAGCGGCGCGGGCCGCTCGATGAACTTCGCGATCGACGACAGCGGCACCTGGCCGCCGGTGGAGGTGGAAGAGGGCAGGTAGATCGAGTTCAGCGACTGGGTGTAGTGCTGCATTTCCGGCTGCGCCTCGAGAATCACGCGGTACTGGTTCGACTGCGTGAAGATCGTCGAGATGATGCGCTGGCCGAACGCGTCGTACAACGCGCTATCGATCGTGGCCGGCGTGATGCCGAAACGCGCGGCGGTCGCGCGGTCGATTTCGATAAACACCGAGCGGCCGTTGTCCTGCAGATCGGTTGCAACGTCCGCGAGTTCGGGGGCTTGCTTCAAGCGGTCGACCAGCTTGGGCACCCATGTGGTGAATTCGCTGATGTTCGGATCGGTCAGCATGAACTGGTACTGCGTCGGGCTCACGGTGGAGTCGATCGTCAGATCCTGCACCGGCTGCATGTAGAGCGACCCGCCCGCGATGTGCGCGACGTCTGTCTGCAACTGGCGGATCACTTCGCTCGCGGTGTTGCTGCGGTCGTCGCGCGGCTTCAGGTTGATCAGCATGCGGCCGCTATTCAACGTAATGTTGCTGCAGTCCACGCCGATGAACGAGGTGAGGCTTTCCACGTCCGGATTCTTCAGGATCTGCGCGGCGAGTTCCTGCTGACGCTCGGCCATCGACGCATACGACACCGACTGCGGCATCTGCGTGATCGCCTGGATCACGCCGGTATCCTGCACCGGGAAGAAGCCCTTCGGCACGAACACGTAGAGCAGGCCGGTCAGCACCAGCGTGAGCAGCGCGACCACGAG
>NZ_DASXHN010000352.1:0-19447 GCF_036488505.1 Paraburkholderia sp.
AAATAGAGGTATTCAAGCCGCGATGTAACCGGGTGGCCGGCCCCCGGACCGTCGTGTGTCACGCACAAATTGGGGTCCCCGAATGTACCAATACGATCAGTACGACCAGACCATCGTCGATGAACGGGTTGCGCAGTACGCCGATCAGGTTCGCCGCCGCTTGTCGGGCGAATTGAGCGAAGAGGAGTTCCGTCCGCTGCGTCTGCAAAACGGCCTGTACTACCAGCGCCACGCGTACATGCACCGCATCGCGATTCCGTACGGCAACCTGCGCAGCGATCAGTTGCGCGTGCTCGCGCAGATCGCGCGCGAACACGACCGCGGCTACGGCCATTTCTCGACCCGCACGAACATCCAGTACAACTGGATCAAGCTCGAGGAAACGCCGGAAATTCTGCGCAAGCTCGCGTCCGTGCAGATGCACGGGATCCAGACCTCGGGCAACTGCATCCGCAACATCACCGCGGATCAATTCGCCGGCGTCGCGCCCGACGAAGTGGTCGATCCGCGTCCGTGGGCGGAAATCCTCCGCCAGTGGTCGACGTTCCACCCGGAATTCGCCTGGCTGCCGCGCAAATTCAAGATCGCCGTGTCGGGCTCGAAGGAAGACCGCGCGGCCGTGCAGATTCACGACATGGGCGTCTATCTGAAGAAGAACGCGCAAGGTGAACTGGTGGCGGACATCCTCGCGGGTGGCGGTCTCGGCCGCACGCCGATCGTCGGCGCGATCATCCGCCGCGATCTGCCGTGGCAGCATCTGCTGACCTACTGCGAAGCCGTGTTGCGCGTCTACAACCGCTACGGCCGCCGCGACAACATGTACAAGGCGCGGATCAAGATCCTCGTGAAGGCGCTGTCGCCGGAGAAATTCTCCGCCCAGGTGGAGGAGGAGTGGCAGCACCTGAAGGACGGTCCTTCGACGCTCACCCAGGCCGAAGTGGACCGCGTCGCACAGTACTTTGCTCCTCCCGCTTACGAGAAGCTGCCGGACACCGACGCGTCGTTCGAAAAGCATCTGCTCGAGAACCGCGGGTTCGCGCGCTGGGTCGAGCGTAACGTGCGTCCGCACAAGGTGGCGGGCTATGCATCGGTGACGCTGTCGCTGAAGCCCACCACGATCGCCCCGGGCGACGCAACCGACGCGCAGATGGAAGCGGTCGCCGACTGGGCCGACGAATACTCGTTCGGCAAGGTCCGTGTGTCGCATGAACAGAATCTGATTCTTGCCGACGTCAAGAAGTGCAATCTGTTCGCGCTGTGGGAAAAGGCCAAGTCGCAGGGCTTCGCGACGCCGAACATCGGCTTGCTGACCGACATCATCGCTTGCCCGGGCGGCGATTTCTGCTCGCTCGCGAATGCGAAGTCGATTCCGATCGCGCTCGCGATCCAGGAACGCTTCAACGATCTCGACTACGTGTACGACCTCGGCGACGTGTCGCTGAACATCTCGGGCTGCATCAACGCGTGCGGTCACCACCACGTCGGCAACATCGGCATTCTGGGCGTCGACAAGGACGGCTCCGAGTGGTACCAGGTGACGCTAGGCGGCGAGCAGGGCACGGGCGCGAGCGGCGCGCATCTTGGCCGCGTGATCGGCCCGTCGTTCTCGGCGGAGGAAATGCCGGACGTGATCAGCAAGGTGATCGACACCTTCGTGGAAAACCGTCAGGAAGGCGAGCGTTTCATCGATACGTACAGCCGTATCGGCATCACTCCGTTCAAGGAGCGCGTGTACGCCGCGCGTCAACCGGCTCACGCGTAACCGCGCAAAGGATACTGGACAGATGGCTTCTATCATCAAGAATCGCGCGATCGTCAACGACGACTGGACGCTCGTGCGCCCGGCCGAAGACGGCACGTTGCCGGCGGTGAGCGAACTGCCGGCCGGCAAGGTGCTGGTCCCGCTCGCGCTGTGGCAGCTCGAACGCGATGCGCTGGTCGCGTCGCGCGGTGCCGCCGAGATCGGCGTGTGGCTCGCGCCGGACAGCGAACCGGCCGATATCGCCGGTGACTTCGACCAGATCGCACTCGTCGCGGTGGATTTCCCGGTGTTCCGCGACGGCCGCGGCTACAGCATCGGCCGCCTGCTGCGCGAGCGCTATGGCTACAAGGGCGAGCTGCGCGCGATCGGCGACGTGCTGCGCGATCAGATCACGTTTATGTTTCGCTGCGGTTTCGACTCGTATGCACTGCGCGCCGACAAGGACATCAACGATGCGCTGAAAGCATTCGACGATTTCAGCGTGCAGTACCAGGGCGCGGTCGATACGCCGCCGCTGTTCCGCCGCCGTGCCGCGCAGGCAGCGGCGCAAACCGCCGCGGGCAAGGTCCCGGCATGAGCGCGGTGCCATCGTTGAGCCCGGAACTTGCCGCGAAGGTCGAGCGCCTCGATACGCTGCTCGATTCGATCGCCGCGCGCCACGCGAATGTGAAGCTCGCCAGCAGCCTCGCGGCCGAAGACATGCTGCTCACCCACGCGATCCTGTCGCGCGGCGTGAAGATCGGCATCTTCTCGCTGAACACCGGCCGCCTGCATGCCGAAACGCTGGGCATGCTCGAGCGCGTGAAGGCGCGCTACGGCTACGACATCGAACAGTTTCATCCGCAGCCCGCCGCGGTCGAGCGGTATGTGAGCGAGCACGGCCTGAATGCGTTTTACGAAAGCGTCGAGCTGCGCAAGCACTGCTGCGAAATCCGCAAGGTCGAACCGCTGAACCGCGCGCTCGCGGACGTGAGCGCGTGGGTCACGGGCCAGCGACGCGAACAGTCGGTCACGCGTGCCGAACTGCATGAGGAAGAGCACGACGGCGCGCGCGATATCGCCAAGTTCAACCCGCTCGCGGACTGGACTGAAACCGAGGTGTGGGATTATCTTAAGGCGTTCGATGTGCCGGTCAATCCGCTGCACGCGCGCGGTTATCCGAGCATCGGCTGTGAGCCGTGTACGCGCGCGATCCGCCCCGGCGAGGACAGCCGGGCGGGGCGCTGGTGGTGGGAGTCGCGTGACACCAAGGAATGCGGCCTGCATATCACCGCGATTACCCCGATTGCGGCCGAGCCCAGCGAAAAGGCGTCGGTCTGAGCGCCGCGCGCCGGATTGCGGCCCGGCCGAACGCCGCCGATACCGATCTGAATACTGCCGCCCGCGCGCAAGCGTTTGCCGGGCGCACCAACGAAGGACTCGCCATGAGCACCACGCTCGATTCGACTGTCAACGCTCCGCTCGCCAACAGGGCCAACCGGATGGATCACCTCGATTGGCTCGAAGCCGAGTCGATCCACATCCTGCGCGAACTGGTCGCCGAATGCAGCAAGCCGGCGCTGCTGTTTTCGGGCGGCAAAGATTCGGTGGTGGTGCTCGCGCTCGCGCTGAAGGCGTTCGGTCTCGGCGCGAACCGCAACACGCAGTTGCCGTTCCCGCTCGTGCATATCGACACCGGCCACAACTACGGCGAAGTAATCGATTTCCGCGATCGTCGCGCGAAGCAGATTGGCGCGGAACTCGTGGTTGGCCACGTCGAGGATTCGATCAGGCGCGGCACCGTGCGTCTGCGCCGCGAAACCGACTCGCGCAATGCCGCGCAGGCGGTCACGCTGCTGGAGACGATCGAGCAATACGGCTACACCGCGATGATCGGCGGCGCGCGCCGCGACGAAGAAAAGGCTCGAGCGAAGGAGCGCATCTTCTCGTTCCGCGATGAATTCGGCCAGTGGGACCCGAAGGCGCAGCGCCCGGAACTGTGGAGCCTGTACAACGCGCGTCTGCATAACGGCGAGCACTTGCGCGTGTTTCCGATTTCCAACTGGACCGAACTCGACGTGTGGCAGTACATCGCGCGCGAACAGCTCGAACTGCCGTCGATCTACTACGCGCATCAGCGCGAGATCGTGCGCCGCAACGGGCTGCTGGTGCCGGTCACGCCGCTCACGCCGATGCGCGAAGGCGAGACGAGCGAACAGGCGCTGGTGCGTTTCCGTACCGTTGGCGACATCAGCTGCACATGCCCGGTCGAAAGCGATGCCGACGATGTCGAGAAGATCATCGCCGAAACGGCCGTGACCGAGATCACGGAGCGCGGCGCGACGCGGATGGACGACCAGGTGTCCGAAGCGGCGATGGAACAGCGCAAGAAGCAGGGTTATTTCTAAGCACGCACACGAGGTAATGCAATCATGAGCAGCAGTATTCACCAACCAGAAGACCTCGGCGTGCTGCGTTTCATCACCGCGGGCAGCGTGGACGACGGCAAAAGCACGCTGATCGGCCGCCTGCTGTACGACAGCAAGGCGGTGCTGTCGGACCAGCTTTCCGCGCTGTCGCGCGCGAAGAACAAGCGCACCGTCGGCGACGAAATCGATCTGTCGCTGCTGACCGACGGCCTCGAAGCCGAGCGCGAGCAGGGCATCACGATCGACGTCGCGTATCGCTACTTCGCGACCGCCAAGCGCAAGTTCATCATCGCCGATACGCCGGGCCACGAGCAGTACACCCGCAACATGGTGACCGGCGCGTCGACCGCGCACGCGGCGATCATCCTTGTCGACGCGACGCGGGTGACGTTCGAGAACGGCCTTGCGCA
This sequence comes from Paraburkholderia sp., assembly GCF_036488505.1. Lineage (GTDB taxonomy): Bacteria > Pseudomonadota > Gammaproteobacteria > Burkholderiales > Burkholderiaceae > Paraburkholderia. Next base: position 4,581 of record NZ_DASXHN010000352.1, read on the forward strand.
ACTGCTGCCGCAGACCAAGCGTCATAGCGCGATCGTGAAGTTGCTTGGGCTGCAACACATCATCGTCGCGATCAACAAGATGGATCTCGTCGACTACAGCGAAGCGCGCTTCAACGAGATTCGCGATGCGTATGTCGAACTCGCGCGCCACTTCGGTCTCGACGACGTGCGCTTCGTGCCGGTGTCGGCGCTGAAGGGCGACAACATCGTCACGGCCAGCGAGCGCATGCCGTGGTATGCGGGCGAGCCGCTGCTCGACGTGCTCGAAGCGCTGCCGGTCGAAATCGCGGGCGGCGACGCGCTGCGCTTTCCGGTGCAGTGGGTCGCGCGCCAGGACGGCAGCCAGGCCGACGATTTCCGCGGCTATATGGGCCGTGTCGAATCCGGCGAAGTGAAGCTCGGCGACACGATCGTCGTGCTGCCGGCCAATCGCGAAGCGACCGTCGCCGAAATCATCGCGCCGGTGCCGGGCGGTACCTCGCAGGTGGACCGCGCGTTCGCCGGTCAAACGGTCACGATCCGTCTCGCGCAAGACGTCGATGTGTCGCGTGGCGATACCTTCGTGCTGCGCGCCGACGCGCCGGAGCCGGCGAAGAAGCTCGAGGCGGACCTGTGCTGGTTCGACGACACGCCGCTGTCGACGCAGCGCAAGTATCTGCTGAAGCAGACCACCAACACGGTGTTTGCGAAGATCGGTGCGATCAGGGAAGTGCTCGACGTGCATACGCTGTCGCAGGCGGTGGACCGCAAGGAACTGGCGATGAACGACATCGGCCGGGTCGCGCTGACGTTGCAGAAGCCGCTCGTGTGCGACGCGTATGATTCGCACCAGGGTACCGGCGCGTTCGTGCTGATCGACGAAGCGACGAACCACACCGTCGCGGCCGGGATGATCCGCGCGTATTCCGCGTAAGCGCTGGCGCCAGGTTGCGCAACGGCGATTGCAGCAGGCGGCGCTTTGCGTGGCCGTGCAGGTTCCAACGAACAGGTTGATGCAAATGGGTAAGGTTTATCTGATCGGCGCCGGGCCCGGTGCCGCGGACCTGATTACGGTGCGCGGCGCGCGGCTGCTCGGCGCCGCCGACGTCGTGCTGCACGACGCGCTGGTCGAACCGGCGATGCTCGACTACGCTCCACCGCAAGCGAAGCGTATCGCGGTCGGCAAGCGTTGCGGACAGTTGTCGACGGCTCAGCAGTTCATCAGCAAGCAGATCGTCGATGCGGCGCTCGAACACCAGGTAGTGGTGCGTCTGAAGGGCGGCGATCCGATGCTGTTCGGCCGCGCGGACGAAGAAATGCGCGCGCTCGAAGCCGCAGGCATCGATTATGAAGTCGTGCCGGGTATCACCGCCGCGCTGGCGAGCGCAGCGTCGCTGAAGCGCTCGCTGACGCTGCGCGGCGTATCGCGCAGCGTCGCACTAGCCACGTTCAGCCGCGCGCCCGGTTCCGATGAGATCCGCGAGCAGGTCAACGCTGACTCACTGGTGTTCTATATGGGACGCGATAGCGGCGTCGAGATCGCTCAGCAACTGATCGATGCCGGCAAGCCGGTGACGACGCCGGTTGCGATCGTCGAAGCATGCAGCACCGAGCGCGAACGCATGCTCACGCTGACGCTCGACGAACTCGCGGCTGGCAAAGCACAGCGTTGGGTAGATGCGTCGCAGCCGAGTCTGTTGATGATCGGCGAAGCGTTCGCGGCGCGGCAGATCGAGGCAGAGGGTTCTTCTGGCGGCCTGCTGGTCGCCGCGTGAAGTCTGTCGAGTTGTACCGATGTTTTTTCTGTTCGGCCGTCGCGCGGTGCGCCGGCCGATAGTCTCGGCACACCGCGCAAATGGGCCAGCCGCTGATGTGCGGCGAATCTCCGGCTCCTTGATTCCTGATTGAATTCGCTACAGCAGTGAACGCGCGTCTCAGCGACGCGAATTAAATCTGCCGCAAGCAATACTGCGCGAGCGCATCCAGCACCGCATCATCCTCGCCGACGGCGACCGCGCAACGAATCTCGACGCCGGGATGAGTGGCACGGCACTGATCGATGATCGCGGGCAAATCCGTGCGCACATGCCCGCCTTGTCCGAAGAACACCGGTACCACGGTAATCGCGTCACAACGTTGCGCCACGAGTTGCGCCACGGCCGTGGGTAAATCAGGCTCCATCAACTCGAGAAACGCCAGTACCACCGCTTGCGCTTCACCAGTCGATGCGCGCGCCGCACGCAGCTTGCCGGCGAGCCGTTCGAACGGCTCGCGCCAGCGCGCGTCGCGCGCGCCGTGGCCGAACAGAATCAGTCCGTGCATAGCCAACGCCTCACCTCCCGATGCCTGACCTCGATTTCAGTGCCGGTCGACCCATTTCAGGCCGACGAGCCCGAGCACAAGATACACGAGCCCAGGCGTCGCCGCCGTCAATGGCGCAGGCCACGTATTGAGCGTGCCGATGTGCGAGAACAGTGTGTTGAACAGCTGGAAGCTCATGCCGAGCATGATGCCCCCGAACACCTTCATGCCGACCACGCCGGCGCGCGTATGCAGATACGCGAACGGCAGCGACAGCACCAGCATCACGAATACCGCAAACGGATACAGCACCTTGCGCCACAGCGCGATTTCATAGCGCTGCGTGTCCTGATGATTCTCGGTCAGATGCTGGATGTAGCGGAACAGGTTGAACATCGACATGCGGTCCGGCGACACCAGCAGCACCGATAGGATCTGCGGCGTCAGTTCGGAGCGCAGCGAGTATTCCGGCAGGGTGACCTGATTCGCGCGATAGACCGGGTTCAGCGCATCGGCCGGTGCGCCTGAAGGCGGGGGCACGTCGATCAGCTGTGTATCGGTCACGCCGGTCAGCAGCCAGTGGCCCGGCGGCTGATAGCGACCGCTTTGCGCAATGCGCACGTTCGAGAGGCGGAATTTCGAATCGAACTCGTAGATGCGCACATTGCTGATCGTCGCGTCCGGCTTCAGTTCGCCGACGTTGACGAAGCGCGTGACCTGCTCGCCATCGGCGCGCTCGGTCAGCGTGTCCTTCACCCATACGCCCGACTGGAAATTGCTCGACACCGACGAGCCGAGCGCCTCGAGGCGCACCCGCTCGGACAGTTGATCCGTGTACGGGCCGACTACTTCGCCGATCAGATAGGTGACGATCACCAGCGGAATACCGATCTTCAGCAGCGAGCGCAGCGCCTGGTTGGTCGCGAGGCCCGACACGCGGAAGATCGTGTATTCGGAGTTCGCCGCCATCTGCGCGAACACGTAGATCGCGCTGATCAGCGCCGCGACCGGAATGATCTCGTAGAAGCGCGACGGCGTTTGCAGCGCGACGCGCAGCACCGCGTACTGGAATTTATAGTTGCCGTGGCCGACCGAATTCAGTTCATTGATCAGGTCGAAGAAAAAGAACAGACCCGAAAACGCAAACAGAATGAAGATGAACGTGAGATAGATCTGACGCGCGAAATACCTTTCATAGATGCGCATCGCTCAGGCTCCCTGCGAACGGCTGAACATCGCGCGCGTGAACAGCGGCCGGTTGCGCACCCGCAGCCAGAAGATGAACGCGACGATACCCAGGACGATTACGTGCAGGCACACGAGCCCGACGCCGAACGACAGCTTGCCCTGCTCGATCCACGCCTGCACGACGTTCAGCAGATTCGAATACGTGAGGTAGATCAGCACGGCCATCACGAGGTTGATCGTGCGGCTGCGGCGCGGATTCTGGTGAGCAAGCGGAATCGCGAGCAGCATCAGGTTGATCGCGATCAGCGGCAGCCCGGCGCGCCATGCGAATTCGGCGAGATTATCTTTGGTGGGATTGCGCAGCAGTGTGAGCGTCGGCGTGCCGGTGGTGGTCGGCGTATTGATGACCGGCTGGCTCTGGATCTTCACGCCGTAGCGCTCGAACTCCATGATGCGGAAATCCGGGTGGCCGGGTTCGCCGTCGTAGCGGCGGCCGTTCTCGAGCACGACAAAGCGGTCGCCGTTCTTGTGCGTCTCGACGTGGCCGTTCTTCGACACCACCACGTTGACCTTGCCGCCCTCGGTGCTGGTGACGAAGACGTTCTCGACGTGTCCCTGGTCGGGCGACATTCTTTCGATGAAAAACACGCGGTGCGTGGTGGGCGATTCGCGGAACTGCCCGGGCGCCAGCAGCGAAACTTCGTCGCGCTGCTGGAAACGCGCGCGGATCAGCTTGCTCTGCTGGTTCGACCACGGCCAGCCGACGAACACGAAGAACATGATCAGGATGATGATCGGCGTCGCGAAGATGCCGATCGGCTTGATGAATTGCGTGAGGCTCACGCCCGAGGACAGCCACACGACCATCTCGGAGTCTTTGTACCAGCGCGTGAGCACGAACAGGATCGACACGAACAGTGTGGCGACGAGCATGATGGCCAGGTAGCCGATCACGGTGAGGCCGATCAGGACCAGCACGTCGCGCGGGTCGATCTCGCCCTGGGCGGCGAAGCCGACGATACGGATCATCATCGTCGTCAGCACGAGCGTGAGGAGAACCATGAACACGGCGCCAGCCGTGTACGCGAGTTCGCGCTGGAGAGAGCGTTCGAAGATCATTGGTGATGACGAGAGGGGGCGCTCACAGCAGCGCGCGGGATGGTTCCCGTCACGCCTCCGGTGCAGCCGCCGCGGGAAAAATAGCGGATAATTGCGGCTTTCATCCTAAGCCCAGATTTTATCCGAGGACAAGCGCGATGGACTTTAGCATAAAAGCCTGTGATTGGACCAAAGGCTCGACGAACGGCTTCCTGACGGGGAAATCCGATTGCATCGTGATTGGCGTGTTCGAGTCGCAAACCCTGTCGGGCGCCGCGCTGGAGATCGATGCGGCCACCAAGGGGCTGCTCACGCGCATCATCAAGGCCGGCGATATGGACGGCAAGGCCGGCACTACGCTGTTCCTGCACGAAGTCTCGGGCATCGGCGCATCGCGCGTGCTGCTCGTGGGCCTCGGTAAACAGGATGCTTTCAGCCAGAAAGCCTACGGCGATGCGGTGCGCGCCGCGTGGCGCGCGCTGCTCGGCACCAAGATCGTCCAGGTCACCTTCACGCTCGCGCAACTGCCGGTGCTCGAGCGCGCGTCCGACTGGGGCGTGCGCGCCGCGATCCTCGCGCTGCGCGAGCTGACCTACCGCTTCACGCAGATGAAGAGCAAGCCGGATAACTCGCCGCGCGCGTTGAAGCGCATCGTGTTCAGCGTCAACACAGGCGACGACAAGGCCGCCAAGCTCGCCGCCAGGCAGGGCGCGGCGCTCGCCAACGGCATGGACCTGACCCGCGACGTCGGCAATCTCCCGAGCAACGTCTGCACGCCGACCTACCTCGCGAACACCGCGAAGAAGCTCGCGAAGGACTGGAAGCTGAAGGTCGAGGTGCTCGGCGAGAAGCAGTGCGAGGCGCTGAAGATGGGCTCGTTCCTGTCGGTCACCGCGGGCTCGACCGAGCCGGCGCAGTTCATCGTGCTGCAGTACCAGGGCGGTGCCGCGAAGGCCGCGCCGGTGGTGCTGGTCGGCAAGGGCGTCACGTTCGACACCGGCGGCATTTCTCTGAAGCCGGGCGAGGGCATGGACGAGATGAAGTACGACATGTGCGGTGCCGGCTCGGTGCTCGGCACGCTGCGCGCGGTCGCCGAAATGGGCCTGAAGATCAACGTGGTCGGCATCATCCCGGCGGTCGAGAACATGCCGTCGGGCACCGCCACGAAGCCGGGCGATATCGTCACGAGCATGAAGGGCATCACGATCGAGGTGCTCAACACCGACGCGGAGGGCCGTCTGATCCTGTGCGACGCGCTCACTTACGCAGAGCGCTTCAAGCCTGCAGCGGTGATCGATATCGCGACGTTGACGGGCGCCTGCATCATCGCGCTCGGCCATCACAACAGCGGACTGTTCTCGAAGAACGACGCGCTTGCCGGCGAACTGCTCGATGCATCGCGCGAAGCATCCGATCCGGCATGGCGCCTGCCGCTCGACGACGAGTACCAGGAACAGCTGAAGTCGAACTTCGCGGACGTCGCGAATATCGGCGGACGTCCGGCGGGCAGCGTGACCGCGGCGTGCTTCCTGTCGCGTTTCACCGATGCCTACCCGTGGGCGCATCTCGACATCGCCGGCACCGCGTGGAAGAGCGGCGCGGCCAAGGGTGCCACCGGCCGGCCGGTGCCGCTGCTCGCGCAGTTCCTGATCGACCGCGCCGGGCAATGACGCAGTGCGGTAGACGCGCGCAACCAGCGCGGCGGCAAGCGACGCGGCAAACAGTGCGGCAAGCGACGCGGCAAGCGGTGCGGAGCGGCCGATGACGAGAATCGACTTTCACTCGAACGTCGGCGATTCGCTGGCGTACGCGTGCCGCCTCGTACGCAAGGCGTACCTGGCGGGCCAGCCGCTCGTCGTGCTGGCCGAGCCCGCGCGCCTGCGCGCGTTCGACGAGCAACTGTGGACCTTCTCACCGCTCGATTTCGTGCCGCACTGCATGGCGGGTACGCCCCTTGCAGCCCAAACGCCGGTGGTGCTGGCAGAGAATCTCGACGACGTGCCGCATCATCAGGTGCTGCTCAATCTCGGCGCGACGGTGCCGGCGCAGTTCGCCCGCTTCGAAAGATTGCTCGAAGTGGTCGGTAACGCACACGAGGAGCTTGCCGCGGGGCGTGAACGCTATCGTTTCTATCGGGATCGCGGCTATGCTTTGAACAACTACAAGCAGGGCGGCTAGGCTTCTTTTGTTCCGCTTCGCGGTGTCCGCGAGGTCTACCCGGCTGGGTCAGATCGTCAGCCGTTATTGACGGCCGATGACGGCTCGCCGCGAGCACCGGGTGCGACACAGAGGCGGCCTGCCTCGGCTTCGACTCAAACACGGAGAGCGCACGTGTCAGATCCCAACGACGATTCGATTCCGGTTCTGCACCAAGTCCTGGTGCCGGGCCGCGCGCCGCAGACCCGCGATGTGTCGGGCGCCGCTGCCACACCAGCGGGCCAGCCGACCGCCGGTTCCGCCCCGCAGGCCCCGACGCCCCTCGACGCGGGCATGCGCCGCGACCCGGCGTTTGCACCGCAGCCAGCGCATGCGGCGCAGCCGCCGCTGTCGCCCGAGCCCGAGCCCGTGCTGGCGCCGCAGCCGGTGCTGACACCGGAAGAACTCGCCACACCGGAGCCGGTGCTTGCGCCGCAGCCTCTGCCTAACCCCGACCCCGCGAATGTCCCGGTGCACGACCCCGCAATGGCATCGGCGCCGCAATCCGCGCCTCCGGTCATGCCCGTTTCAAATACCGCTGCGCAGGCCGAGCTCTATCGGCCGCATGTCGCCGACCATACGCACGCGAAAACGCGCCCGCGTCCGCATCATGGCGTTCATGTGCGCCATGGCCACGATGACGTCCATGAAGAAATGGAGGTATCGCCCGGGGTGTTCGACCGAGGCGAGCCGCCCGTCCCGGTGGAGGCGGGTGCAACCGTGCCGCCGGATTTCGATTACGAAGCGGAGCATGACGCCGCCCACGGACTGGGTCACGACACGACGCGTAAAACCGAGGCATCGCCCCCCGTGGACGCCGAACTCGTCGCCGAACGCTTGCGCGCGCGAGTGACCGGCTTTCTGACGGGCGACGGACGGGGCATCATCGAGGCGCGCTGTCGCGACGCGTTGCAGCAGCATACGAGTCTTCTCGTGGATCAGATCACAACGGAAGTCGTGCGCACACTCGAAACCGAAATGACCGGCTGGGTGCGAGAAGCAGTGGAAGATGAGATTGCACGGCGCTCGGGCCGCGCGTGAGTCCGCTGTCGAGGGGCGGTATGCGCGCGGTATCGAAGCAGTGTCGGTCGACGACGAGTTGATGCCCGCTTGTGTGCGACGCACCTTGATCGGCCACCGGCCCGCTATTTGAGCGTCAACACCCAGGCCGCGAGCGTGGCCGCCTGATCGGGCGTGAGCTGGGTATTCGCGGGCATCGGCACCGTGCCCCATACACCCGTGCTGCCGTCGAGAATCTTGCGCTTCAGATACGCGGCCGCGTCCTCGTGTCCCGCATATTTCACGGCGACGTCGTGCAGCGCGGGCCCCATGAACGGGCGCGTGATCGAATGGCAGCTCATACAGTTCATCCGCTGGGCGAGCGCGAGGCCGGTGGCGGCCTCGGCATAGACGGCGCGACTGGCGGCGCTCAATGTAATGGCGAGCGCAACAGCGGCTGATACGGCTGCATACGACATCGATTTCATTATGGTCTCCGCCGGTGCGGATGCCCGGCTCGTGGTGCACGCATTATAAGAGCAAAGGGGCGCACGATTTCTCATGCGCCCCTTCGCCATTTTGCGCAGGCCGGCGGCCGGCCTCGGACCGGCTCGTACTACCAGGTTCTCACTCTGTTGGCGAGTCAGATCAACCCGTCACCGCGCCGCGGTTAGCCGGCTGCGCGAGCGCGAAATACTTCGCCATCACACCGCGCGTATAACGTGGCTTCGGCGCCTGCCACGCGGCGCGGCGGCGCTGCAGTTCAGCGTCGTCGACGTTCAGTTGCAACAGCAGCTTGTGCGCGTCGATCGTGATCGAGTCGCCTTCTTGCACCAGCGCGATCGTGCCGCCGACGAACGCTTCCGGTGCGACGTGCCCGACCACCATCCCCCACGTGCCGCCCGAGAATCGGCCGTCGGTGATCAGGCCGACCGACTCGCCGAGCCCCTTGCCGATGATCGCCGAGGTTGGCGCCAGCATCTCCGGCATGCCGGGGCCGCCCTTGGGCCCGAGGTAGCGCAGCACCACGATGTCGCCGGCGACGATCCGGTCCGCGAGGATCGCTTCGAGCGCGCTCTGCTCGTCATCGAATACCCGCGCCGGCCCGGTGATGACCGGGTTCTTCAGGCCGGTGATCTTGGCTACCGCGCCGTCCTCGGCGAGATTGCCCTTCAGGATCGCGAGATGGCCTTCCTTGTAAAGCGCCTTCTCGATCGGGAAGATCACCTGCTGATCGGCGCGCGGCTTGGCCGGCACGTCCTTCAGCTCGTCGGCGAGCGTGCGTCCGGTGATCGTCAGGCAATCGCCGTGCAGCATGCCGGCGTCGAGGAGAATCTTCAGCACCTGCGGAATGCCACCCGCCTTGTGCAGGTCGGTCGCGACATACTGGCCCGACGGCTTCAGGTTGCAGATCACCGGTACTTTCTTGCGCATCCGCTCGAAGTCCTCGATCGTCCATTCGACCTCGGCCGCATGGGCGATCGCCAGATAGTGCAGCACCGCGTTGGTCGAGCCGCCGGTCGCCATGATCAGCGCGACCGCGTTTTCGATCGACTGCTTCGTGATGATGTCGCGCGGCTTCAGGTCTTTCTTCACCGCTTCGACCAGCACGCGCGCCGATTCGGCGGCCGAGTCGACTTTTTCCTGATCGGGATTGGCCATCGTCGATGAATACAGCAGCGACATGCCGAGCGCCTCGAACGACGAGCTCATCGTGTTGGCCGTGTACATGCCGCCGCACGAGCCTGTCGACGGGCACGCGTTCTTCTCGATTCCGTCGAAGTCCTCCTGCGACATGCGCCCCGCGGTGAATTCGCCGACTGCCTCGAACGACGATACGATCGTCAGATCGGTGCCTTTCCAGTTGCCGGGGCGAATCGTGCCGCCGTACACGTAGATGCCCGGCACGTTCATGCGCGCAAGACCGATCATGCCGCCCGGCATGTTCTTGTCGCAGCCGCCGATCACGACCACGCCGTCCATCCATTGCCCCTGCACGCAGGTCTCGATGCAGTCGGCGATCACCTCGCGCGACACCAGCGAGTACTTCATGCCTTCGGTGCCCATCGACATGCCGTCCGAGATCGTCGGCGTGCCAAAGGTCTGCGGATTCGCATCGGCCTGTTTGATCGCGACGACGGCCGCGTCGGCGAGGCGCTGCAGGCCGGCGTTGCACGGCGTGATCGTCGAATGGCCGTTGGCCACGCCGATCATCGGTTTGTCGAAATCTTCCTGCTGGTAGCCGAGCGCGTAGTACATCGAGCGGTTCGGCGAGCGCGCGACGCCTTGTGTGATGTTTTTCGAACGACGGTTGTATGCCATGGGAAAGCTCCAGTCTGTCTGTTTTTGTGGTGGTCCGTGCCGCGCGGGTGGCGCGTCGGCGCGGGCGGGAAACGCGCCCGGCGGGCAGGTCGATGCGTCGATGCATGTGCCGGCGGGTTCGGCGGCGGCGCATCCGTTCAGTGTAGTGCCGCGGTGCGTCGCGCGAACGCGGTTTTGCACGGTGGGCGTCGCGTGTATTATTCGCGCGTATCTCAGTCGCGAAATGTATTAACGATGCTGCCGACGATCCCCGACCTGCGCCAGTTGCGCTATTTCGTCACCGTCGCCGAAGAAAAACACTTCGGGCGCGCGGCCGTGCGTCTGTCGATGACGCAGCCGCCGCTGTCGCAGGCGATCCGCGCGCTCGAACAGACGCTCGGCGTCGAACTGTTCGCGCGCACCAAGCGCTCGGTCGAGCTGACGCCGGTCGGCGCCGATCTGCTGCCCGAGGTGCAGCGCCTGCTCGCAGCCGCCGAAGGGCTGCGGCCGCTCGCGCAAAGCCTCGCGCGCGGCGAGGCGGGCGTGCTGTCGCTCGCGTTTGTCTCGACCGCGGATTACGGCCTGCTGCCGCTGCTGCTGCGCGATTTCGGCGTGCGTCATCCGCGTGTGCGGCTCGAGTTGACCGAGGCGACCAGTGACGTGCAGGTCGACGAACTGGTCGCGGGACGCATCAACGCCGGCTTGGTGATTGCGCCACTGCCGCCGCGCCATGCGGCGCAACTGTCGTGGCTGCCGATCGCGCGCGAGCCGCTGATCATCGCGATGTCCACCGAGATGGCGCAGCGCGTGCCGGGTGCCGCCAGCAACGCCGAGCCCAACGGCGCTGTCGCCGAATGGCTCGACGCCCCGCTCAGCCTGCGCGATCTCGCCGACGCGCCTCTCGTGATCTTTCCGAGGCGTCTGGCGCCAGGCTTTTATGACATCATTATGGATTGCTACGGCGTCGCGGGCCTCACGCCGCGCATCGGCCAGGAGGCGATCCAGATGCAGACGATCGTCAGCCTCGTGTCGGCCGGCATGGGCGTCGCACTGGTGCCGCAATCGTTGCGTAATCTACGCCGCACTGGCGTCGTGTACCGGCCGCTGTCGGAGTCGGTGCCCGCGATCGAGACGGGTCTCGTCTGGCGCACGGACGAGGTGAGCCCGGTGCTCGCGGGTTTTATCGAAATCGTGCGTGCTCATGCGGCGACGGTCGCGGCGCTGCTTTGAACACCGTTTGGACCAGCCGTCCAGTGCATCCGCGTTCGCGCGGAGCGCTCGCCGCCCGATGACTTGCCTGACTCGCGTCCCCGATCCCACGTGGCCGATCGCGTTGCCGATTCTGGCGAGTGTGCCGCCGCCAAACCGCTTCTGAACCTGAACTGCCCATAACGACACGATGCTCATTCACCCGAATTTCGACCCCATCGCCATTCATCTGGGGCCGCTCGCCGTGCGCTGGTATGGCCTGATGTACCTCGTCGCGTTCATCGCGGCGATCGTCGTCGCGCGTCTGCGCCTGCGTTTGCCTTACGTTGCCGCGCAAGGCTGGACCGTCAAGGATATCGACGACATGCTGTTCTACGGCGTGCTGGGCACCATCCTCGGCGGCCGGCTCGGCTATGTGCTGTTCTACAAGGCGAGCTTCTATTTCGCGCATCCGCTCGACATCTTCAAGGTGTGGGAAGGCGGCATGTCGTTTCACGGCGGCTTTCTCGGCGTGACGTTCGCGATGGTGCTGTTCGCGTATCAACGCAAGCGCTCGTGGCTGCAGGTGACCGACTTCGTCGCACCGATGGTGCCGACCGGGCTCGCGGCGGGACGCCTCGGCAACTTTATCAACGGCGAGCTGTGGGGCCGCGTGACCGATCCATCGTCGCCATGGGCGATGATGTTTCCGGGCGCCGCGCCGGATGACGCCGCGTGGCTCGCCGCGCATCCGCAACAGGCCGCGCAATGGCATCTGAACGAAGTGTTCGCGCAATATCACATGCTGCCGCGGCATCCTTCGGAGCTGTATGAAATCGCGCTGGAAGGCTTCGTGCTGTTCTTCGTGCTGATCTTCTTCTCGCGTAAGCCGAAGCCGCTCGGCGCGATTTCGGCGATGTTCCTGATCGGCTATGGGCTCGCGCGTTTCACGGTCGAATTCGCGCGCGAGCCGGACGATTTCCTCGGCTTGCTCGCGATGGGCTTGTCAATGGGCCAATGGCTGTCGCTGCCGATGATTCTCGCGGGCATCGGTCTGATGGTGTGGGCGTATCGCCGTGCGCGCCGTGAGCCGGCGCAGGCGGTCGGCGCGAGCTGACGGTGAGCGAGCGCCCAATCGGCGACCAGCCTGAATGAAATGAAAACGCCACTGCATGAATCGATGCAGTGGCGTTTTTATTCGCACGTTGGAATGTCGACGCAGGCGCGGCCCGCGACGCACGTCACTTCATCTGCACCGACCCCGACACATTGACCGTCACTGTCGACGTGCCGCCCTCAAGTGGCATCGGCGCCATCTTCGCGTCGGAACCCATCGCGCGCGCGCTCATCATCATCACTGGACGCGGCATGATGTTGCCGCTGTGATTCACGTTCACGTCGCGAATCGAATAACCGCTAAAGCCGAATGCTTGCGACGAAGAGGCCGCCTGCTCGCGGAACGACTTGATCGCGTCGCCGGTGAGCCGCTGCTCGGCGGCGCGCTGCGCTTCCGGCGACAGCGAGAAGCTCACGTTACCCACCTGCATGATCGATGCCATTTGTCCGGCGAGCTTCGAGGCCGCGGCGAAATCGCGCGATTCGAGTACGACTTCGGTGCGGCCGCGCCACGTCGAAATGCGCCCGTCGCGGTCGGTCGACGGGAAGATCGCGAACGAGCCCGTGCGCGCGGTGACGCCGCTGACGCCGCGCGCTTTCTGCAACGCCGCGTCGGCGCGTTGGTTCAGCGTCGCCGTCAGCGAAGATGGATCGTTCGCTTCCTGCTCGTAAAACAACGTGATGTTGACGACGTCCTGCGGCACCTCCGCGCTCGCCTGCGCATTCAGCGACAGCACGCCCGATGGCTGCTGCATCGCGCCCTGCGCGTGAGCGAGGGCCGGGGTCAACGCGAGCGCGACAGGCGCGGTGCAGGCGATGGCGAGTGCGAGTGCCCGTGCGGCTTTTTTCGTCATTGTTCGACTCCTTGTTTGACAGGTTGGGCTCGATAGAGGCGAGCGCCAAATTGCGGCGCGACGTGGGTGACTAAGCTGGGAGTCGGGTTACGGATGATCAGGATTAGGCGCGGCGCACCGCGGCTTGGTTCCCTAATTCGACGTTCGCCGCCACATAGGCGAAAACGGCATACCCACGTTAGCCGGATTACGTCGCGCGCGTCAAACGCAGTGGAATGCCGAATCGCGTTTAAACCAGCTGTTTGGTGATGAAACGCCATTCGGATTCACTCACCGGCGTAATCGATAAGCGATTGCCTTTGGCGAGCACCCGCATGTCCTGCAATTGCGGATGCTCGCGCAGCGCGGCGAGTGGAATAAGCGGGATCTTCTTTTTGAAAACAACATCGACGAGAATCCAGCGCGGCGTTTCCGGCGACGATTTCGCATCGTAATACGTGCTCTTCTTATCGAACTGCGTCGGATCCGGATAGGGTGTGGACGACACTTCCGCGATGCCCGCAATGCCTGGCTCGGGGCAGCTCGAATGATAGAACAGCACGCCATCGCCGACCTGCATGATGTCGCGCATGAAATTGCGCGCCTGATAGTTGCGCACGCCAGTCCACGGCAACGTGCGATGCGGCGCGTTGGCGAGATCGTCGATGCTCGCTTCGTCCGGTTCGGACTTCATCAGCCAGTAGCGCATGAATCGGAGTGAGCGTGTGAGATTGAACGACACGCGGCAACAGCAGGCGCGTGCAGAAAAGCCCTTGAAAAAGGCACTCAAACGAAAAACGACCGCCAAATAAAAACGGCATCGAACCGAAGTCCGACGCCGTTCCAGATAAGGTCCCCGCCTTAGCCGCTAGGCCGGCATCCTGAACCGAGGGTTCAGAATTGGTCGCAGTTAGCAACACTTCGGGTACATCAGACAGAGTGACGCGCACGCCCGTGCTACAAATTTCCGCAACCGTGCACATGGCATTGGTTCAAGGAATATATGACCTTGGCGAACCAGGCAGGGAAGCTAAACCGATGAAGCTTAAGCGATTGAACTCAAACGTTTGCCGAGGTTTGCTCGCGTACTTCGTTTGAATCCGCAGCCGATCTCGGGACCGGCCGGCAGATAGTTACTGCATGCTGTACTGCTCGATCACAGTACCCAGTTGTTCGTTCATTTGCTGCATTGTACGCCGGATTTCCTCAGCGGAAAATGCTTCTCCGTGTCGAACGCTGGATTGCAGCCTAAGCAGTTCCGATGCCAGCGACAGCGCAGCCATGACAGCAATGCGATCCGTGCCGCGCACGTTGCTGTTATTGCGGATCTTCGACATTTCAGCGTCGACGCGAGCGACCGCTTCGAGCAGCGCGCCTTCCGTTTCCGGCGAGCATGCGAGACGATAGGGCACGTCGAGGATCGAGACTTCGATCTGCTTGGTGGTCATGCATTTTCTCCGTGGCGGGTAACGTCGCTCTCCGCTTCGACTGCGTGCTGAGCGGGCTCGAGCAGATCGAGCTGGTTATCCGGTTCGCTGCTCGCGCGCGCCCGCGGCAGTTTTTCGAGAATCGCATTCAGGCGCACCTGAGCGTCGTCGATCTTGGCGGACAGCGTGTCGCGTTCCGCTTGCAGTGCATCGCGCTCTTCGCGCAACTGGGCAAGTTCGG
>NZ_DASXHN010000371.1:0-1596 GCF_036488505.1 Paraburkholderia sp.
GTGCTCTTCGAAGACCTCGTTGAAGACCGTCACCACGCACTGGCCGGTGCCGTCGTCGAGCAGCGCGATCAGCATCTTGCCGCGCTGAGTCATCTGCGTGCGCAGCGACACGATCACGCCCGCGACCAGCTTGTCGCGCCCTTCTTTCAACTCGCCGATCTTCTGGCGCACGAAGCGGCGCACTTCGTCCTTGTACGCATCGAACAGATGGCCCGACAGGTAGAAGCCCAGCGCGGCCTTTTCTTCCTGGAGCTTCCTCATTTCCGGCCATTCCGGTTCGTCGACGAGCTCGTGACCTTGCAACGGCGCGTCGCCCATATCGAACAGACCCGCCTGCAGCGCATTGGCCGCCGCCTGCTCGGCCGCTTCCATCGCGAGCGACACCGACGCGATCAGCTGCGCGCGATTTGCGTGCAGCGCGTCGAACGCGCCGGCGCGGATCAATGCCTCGACCGTGCGGCGATTGACGATGCGCCGGTCGACGCGATTGCAGAAATCGAAAATATCGACAAACGGACCGGCCTCGCGCGCGCGCAGGATTTCCTCGATCGCGTTCTGGCCGCTGCCCTTGATCGCGCCCAGACCGTAACGGATCGTGCGCGAGCGCTTGCCGTCGGCTTGCGCGACCGGCTCGAAACGGTACGCGGACAGATTCACGTCGGGCGGCAGCACGTCCATCTTGTTCGCGAGGCAGTCTTCGAACAGGATCTTGACCTTGTCCGTGTCGTCCATCGCGAGCGACATGTTGGCCGCCATGAATTCGGCCGGATGGTGCGCCTTCAGCCACGCGGTGTAATAGGCGAGCAGCGCGTAAGCGGCCGCATGCGATTTGTTGAAACCGTAGCCCGCGAACTTTTCCATCAGGTCGAACGTTTCGTCCGCCTTCTCGCGCGTGAGGCCGTTTTTGGCCGCGCCTTCCGCGAAAATTTCGCGGTGCTTCGCCATTTCCTCGGGCTTTTTCTTACCCATCGCGCGGCGCAGCAGGTCGGCGCCGCCCAGCGAATAGCCGCCGATGATCTGCGCCATCTGCATCACCTGTTCCTGGTAGACCATGATGCCGTAGGTCTCTTTCAGAACCGGCTCGACGCGCGGATCGGGATACTCGACCGTTTCGCGGCCGTGCTTACGCGCGCAGAAGCTCGGGATCAGGTCCATCGGGCCCGGACGGTACAACGCAACGAGCGCGATGATGTCTTCGAAGCGGTCGGGCTGCGCGTCCTTCAGCATGCCTTGCATGCCGCGGCTTTCCAGCTGGAACACGGCAACCGTATTCGCTTTCTTCAGGATCGAGAACGACGCCGGGTCGTCGAGCGGCACCTGGCCGAGCGACCAGTCCTGCTTGGACGGATCGAGGCGGCGGATATAGCGCTCGGCCCAATCCAGAATGGTCAGCGTGGTCAGGCCGAGAAAGTCGAACTTCACGAGGCCGACCGCTTCGACGTCGTCCTTGTCGTACTGGCTGACGACGCCGCTCTCGTCGCCCTGCGTGTAGAGCGGACAGAAATCGGTCAGCTTGCCGGGCGCAATCAGCACGCCGCCCGCGTGCATACCGACGTTGCGCGTGAGCCCTTCCACGCGCTGCGCGAGTTCGAGCAG
>NZ_DASXHN010000395.1:0-2582 GCF_036488505.1 Paraburkholderia sp.
CGTCTTTGAAAACCCGGACGACGACGAGCAGGACCCGTTGCTCGCGGGCGCGAGCGCGCCGACCGGCGGCCGCATTGCCGAAGGCATGGACGCGCTGCGCCGCCTCGTGCGCGTCGATCAGAAACCGATCGGCCGCACGCCCCGTTCCAATCTCGCCACCTACACGGGCCTCTTCGACCACGTCCGTAAGCTGTTCGCCGACGCGCCGCTGGCTCGCAAGCGCCGCTACGGCGCGGGCCGCTTCTCTTTCAACGTGGCGCAAGGCCGTTGCCCGACGTGTGAAGGCGAAGGCTTCGTCAGCGTCGAACTACTGTTCCTGCCAAGCGTCTATGCGCCGTGCTCGACGTGCGACGGCACGCGCTACAACCCGCAGACGCTGGAAGTTACATGGCGCGACAAGAACATCGCCGAGGTGCTCGGCTTGACCGTCGACGCCGCCTGCGATTTCTTCGCCGACGAAGCCGGCGTGATGCGCGCACTGAAAGTGCTGCGTGACATCGGCCTTGGCTATCTGCGGCTCGGTCAGCCCGCCACCGAACTGTCCGGTGGCGAAGCTCAGCGCATCAAGCTCGCCACCGAACTGCAACGCGCGCAACGCGGCGACACGCTCTATATCCTCGACGAACCGACCACCGGCCTGCATCCCGCCGACGTCGACCGGCTGATGGTGCAACTCCAGGGACTCGTGGATGCCGGCAACACCGTCGTCGTGGTGGAGCACGACATGCGGGTGGCCGCACAAAGCGACTGGGTTGTCGACGTCGGCCCGGGCGCCGGCGACGCCGGCGGCAAGATCGTGGCGAGCGGCACACCGGCCCAGGTCGTGCGCGCGAGGGAAAGCCGCACCGCCGAGTATCTGCGGCAGCACCTCGTAGCATGAAAAAAGCGTGCACGCTAGCGAGCGCCGCGCTTGTCTTTCAGGAAGTCGATTAGCGCGCGCGGTTTGAGCAGCATTTGCGCGCAGTTCGCCCAGTAGAGACAGAAAACCGGTCGCTTAGGCCTCAGCTCGGCATCGCCCACCAAGTGATAGCGTCGCGGTTCACCTTGGCCCCAGGAGTAGTCAACGCTGCCGCGCGCCGTTGTCGACTGCAACCGTTTGCGCCCAAACTGCCCCGAAGACAAAGGCGACATGCTGAGAATCCCTTCGCTATTCCTTCGCCGCCTCAACCAACACACGATCCCCGTCGCGTCGCACGTCACAGCGCCGCGGTCCGGCTCGTGCGCCCCGCCCGCGCTGCAAACGCGTAGCCGTTCTTGCCGTCGCGCTTGACCTGATACATCGCCTCGTCAGCCGCGGCGACGAGACGGCGGTGGTCGCTGACGCCATCGGGAAAGCTCGCGATGCCGATACTCGCGCGTACGCGGCCGATTTCCATCTGTTCATCGATGAAGACCACGCAGCCGATCAGCCGCCGCGCGATATCGGCCAGTTCCATCTCGTTTGAGAACGCCCGCACCAGCACCGCGAATTCGTCGCCGCCAATCCGCGCGACGAGATCGGTCTTGCGAACCGACGCGCGAAAACACGTCGCGACTCTGGCGAGAAATGCGTCGCCGGTCGGATGCCCGAACGAATCGTTGACCTGCTTGAAACCGTCGAGATCGATGTACAGCACGGCGATCCGGTGCGGCGCCTCCCCGTCGCGCGCACGCGCCGCGGCTTCATCGAGCGCGGCCAGCAGCCGGCGGCGGTTCGGCAGGCCGGTCAGCGAATCGTGCAGCGACGCATGCTCGAATTCTTGCGACTGCCCGGCCAGTTGGCGGTTGCGCTTCGCGTACATGCCGAGCGCGGTGATCAGCATGCAGAACAGCAGCGCGGCGAGCGCGATCAACATGTGCGCGACGTGCGAGACGCGCAGCCGCGCATCAGCGCTGTACGCATCGCGCTGCGCGTGCCAGTACGCGGAGACGCTCGCCAGCGTCGCGCCCGCCGCCTCCGGAGCGAGGTTCGCGTTCAGCCTCGCGGGTGAATCATGCATCGTCGACGATGGGCTCGCATTCACCAGCGCCGCGAGCGATGCGAAGCGCCGCGCGAATTCGGCGCGCGCGTGCCTGTAGCCGTCGACAAAGGGCGCGTTGCGGCTGGACGCGGGCTCGAGCATCCGTTGCCAGATGCTCACCTGTTCGCGCGCGCTGTCGGCGCGGTCGGCGGCTTCGAGCACGAGGCTCGCATATTCCTGTTTCAACTGGTCGGAGAAGATCGTGCGCACCTGCATCGCCAGATACAGCACGCCGATCAGCAGGCACAGCAGCGCGGCCACCGCGATGGTCGCGGGGCCCGGTCTTAATCCCGGCGTCAGTGGTCGTCTCGATGCTGGAGTCGCCCCGGAATCCGGACGCCGCGCCGGCGCGCGCGCGAGCGCGTCGCGATGACCCTCCGTACATCCGCAGGCGCGCTCAGGGGTGCGAGTAGATGTCTTGTTGTTGCTGGCGTCCACTGCCATGTTGCGGGTAGCTCACTCGTCGAAAGAATTGCCCCATGCGCGCAAACAGACTGCTGCTCTTATGCTTTGCGTTCGACGGCGCCGCACGCCGGTCCTGCGCGAGCTTGCCGTTCCTGGCGGCGCGGTTGGATGCGTGCT
>NZ_DASXHN010000451.1:0-22779 GCF_036488505.1 Paraburkholderia sp.
CGGCAGAAGAATGTCGCCTTTGTCGATGACGATACGCCCGTTCGCTCTGCCTTCATTCGGAAATGTCAGCGCGAAGCCGCTCGGCCAGTGGTCCCAGCGGCCCGGTTTATCGACGAAGCCGTATTCGGCGATGGCCGGAAATTCGCCCAACGGGCAGCGCAAGTCCGTTCCTGCCTTCGACGTGACGCGCATCTCGCGCGCTCGCTCGATGTGCTTGGCGGCCGCGAGCACGCGCGCGCGATCTTCGCGAGTCGGCGTCATGCGCACGAGTACTTCGGGCGGCTCGACCGCCAGCAGGATCTTTGTCCCCGATGCGAGGATGTCATGCTGTTCAGGCGAAAACAGCAGCGTCATCAGATCCAGCACGAGATCGCTCGCCTTCAATGCGGCGATCGCGGCGCGGTTGCCGGTGAGCGGGGTCTCGCCGAGATAGGCGAGGGCATCGCGCGAGAGTGCTTTGTCGCCGTTCACCGGCGGCAAATCGAGCCGGTTGACGATGGCGCCCATCGATTGCGTCGCGATGAGCGCACAAGCGAGCGTCTGGGGATGCGTCGCGGCACCGGTCAGGATGGTCACCGTCTGTCCCGGTTCGAGCCGCGACAGCGTGAGCACTTCCTTCCAGGCTTCGATCAGTTGATAGTCGCTGATTGCCATATCGGTGCCTTATTGAAGCGTCGCGCCGAAGAACGCGCCGCATGCACGGTAGAAGCCTTCCTCGTCGTCCCATGGGATCATGTGGCCGGCATTCGGCACGCGCGCGACTTCGAGCTGCGGCATCAGGCCGCGCATTTCGGCGATGTCTTCATCGCGGATCACGTCGCCGCGGCCTGCCACCATCAGCAGCGCGGGCTGCTTCACGTGCGGCATGTCGGCGTGGACGTCGTCGGTATGAAAGCCCTCGTAGCTCGCGCGAATCGCGCGCTCATCGCAGGTATGCAGCCATTCGGCGCGCAATCGCAATTGCTCATCGGTCCAGGTGGGGCAGAAGCGGCGCATGCCTTCCTTGTCGATGCCCTCGCGCGCGAGCGCGATCGAATCGACGTACCAGGGCAATTGCGACGGATACGCGCGTCTGCCGGGCCCTGAAACCGGCGGATCGATCATCGCGAGCCTTGCAATGCGCGCACGCGTTCCGTCAGTAGTTGCGTCAGTGCGCGCCGCGCGCACGGCAATGCGTCCGCCCATCGAGTGCCCGAGGATGCTGGCGCGCTCGAAGCCCAATGCATCGAGAGAGGCGAGCAGGTCGGCGGCCTGCGCATCGAGGCTGTAATCGAGCGTATCGGATGCGCTCGACAACCCGCGACCGCGCACATCGAGCACATAGGTATCGAACTGCTGCCCGAAGCGTTCACCAACGAAGCCCCACGTGATTGCGGGACTCGTGATGCCCGGCACGATCACGACGGGATCGCGTCCGGCTTTCTCGCCGCCGTAGCGCAGATAGTGTTGGCGAATGCCGTTCGCGTTGACGTTGCCGCCGTAGAGAAAAGTGGACATGTCAGTACGCACCCGAAAGCAATGCGCCCGCGCCCGGCACGACCCGCTTCAGCCCAAGCTGTTTGAGGATCGCATACGTCGTCGCGATGGCGGCGGTCACGACCGGCTTGCCCGTGATCGCTTCGACTTGCGCGACGGCGGGAAGCGACGGCATCTGCACGCAGGCGGAGAGCACGATCGCATCGACGCCATCCAGCTTCAGATCCTTGACGATGTTCGGCAGACGCGCAGGATCGTGCCGCCCGACTTCGAGGTTGTCGGCAATCTCGAGCGCGATGTAATCGACGACTTCGAAGCCTTCATGCCGGATGTAATCGACGACCAGTTCTGTGAGCGGCTTCATATAAGGTGCGACGATGGCGATACGCTTCGCGCCGATCGTCCTGAGCCCTTCGATCAACGCGCCCGCGCTGGTGATGACGGGCGCATCGGCGCCATTCGCGGCGGTGTGCGCCTGCAAGCGCTGCTGTGACACGCGATGGTAGCCATGCCCCATCGCCATGATCGCGACCAGACATGCATAGCCGAGCACATCGACGCGCGCATCGGACAATTCGACCGCGCAACGGTCGGACTCGGCATCCATCTGCGCGAGTTCCTCCTTGACGACCTTCTTCATGCGCATGCGGCTCGAGTGAAACGTGAAGCGCTCGGGTTCTATGGCTTGCCGCGCGATCAGCATCGCGGGGATTTCCGTTTCCATCGTCGTGTTCGAACTCGGGACGATCTGGCCAATGCGGAATGTTCGTGTGGTCATATTCGATTCACCTGTTGGTTAAGCGGCGGCCAGCGCACGCGGCGCAAAGTCGGTCGCGTTGTACGCGTAGACCCAATTGGCCTGAATGCCCGACGCTTGCGGATTCAGATACGACTTGAACTTGTAGATGAGATCGCGCTTGCGCTGCGCGAACGCGCTCGGCAAGTGATAGGTCTTGCCACGCTCGCGCGATTCGAGTTGCACACGGCTCGTGCGCGGCAGGCGTTCGGCTTCGTAGTCACGCAATGCACTGCCGATGTCCGCGCCGTGCGCCGCGAGCGATTTCGCCAGCACGTAACCGTCCTCGATCGCCATCGCCGCGCCTTGCGACAGAAAAGGCAGCATCGGATGCGATGCGTCGCCCAGCAACGTGACATTGCCGCGCGACCACGTCTGCATCGGATCGCGATCGAAAAGCCCCCACTTGAACACCGAGTCCGCACGTTCGAACAGGCGTTGCAGGTTCGGATGCCAGCCCTCGAACGTCGCCAGCAATTCCTCGCGGCTGCTTTTTGCGTTCCACGATTCCTCGACCCAGTTCTCCGTTTCCGCCACCGCGACGATGTTCACCGCCTGTCCGCGTCGCACGTAGTAAGTGACGACGTGCGCGTTCGGCCCGAGCCAGAACGACGAATCCGGGCTGACGAAAGCGGGCATCGAATCGAACGGCACGACAGCGCGGAAGCACATGTTGCCGGTGAAGCGGGGCGCTTCGTCGCCGAACATTTTCGAACGCACGACCGAACGCACGCCGTCCGCGCCGACGATCAGGTCCGCTTCGAACTCGCTACCGTCTTCGAATACCGCGACGGCTTTTCCGTCTTGCTGGCGTACGTCGATGCAGTTCGTCGACAGACGCGCGGCATCGGCCGGCACGAGCGACGTCAGAATGCGGTGCAAGTCCGCGCGATGCACGTGATAGAAGGGCGCGCCGTAGATCTCCTCGCACACGCCCGCGAGCGGCGTGCGGAAGTTCTCGCGCGCCGTTTCCCAGTTGCGCCCGACGATGGCTTGCGGCAGGAACGCGACATCGGCGAGCTCGTTGCCGAGGCCGAGCGCCTGGAGCACCTTCACCGCGTTCGGCGTCATCTGGATGCCCGCGCCGACTTCCCCGAATGCGCCTGCGCGCTCGAACAGCCGCACGTCGATGCCCTGTTGCGCCAGAGCGCCCGTCAAGGCGACGCCGCCGATCCCGCCGCCGATCACGCCGACGCGAAGTGTTCTGCTCATGGTGTGTCGTCCTTCGTTGAATGAATCCCTGGTCATGCGGCCAATATTATATGGCCGTATAAATAAATGCAATGCGGAATCGGCCCAATGCGCAGGTCGTCGCGCAAACGCGCAAAAATGGCGGGAAGCCCCGTAGAATGAGGGCGATTCCACCGCCTCGTTCGAGGCGCTACAGAACCCGAAGGGCATGAAACAAGACGACACCACTCCCGCCCGCGCGCACCGCGCATCGGGCACGCGCAAGCGGCTCGGCCGTCCGGCCGGCAACATGAATCAGCGCGAGAACATCCTCGATGCCGCCGAAGTCGACTTTTCGCAGCGCGGCTATGCAGGCACGTCGCTGAAGGAGGTCGCGGCGTCCTGCGATGTCACGCAGGCGCTCATCACCTATTACTTCGGCACCAAGCAGCAGCTCTTCGAGCAGGTGTTTCTGCGGCGCGCGACATTGGTTTCGGAAGAGCGCGTAAAGCGTCTGCAGGCATTGGCCGACAGCGGCGACACGGTGCGCGTGCGCGACATCGTGCGCGCGTTTCTATTGCCGCTCGTTGCGCTGCGCCAGACCGAGGGTGGACGCGCGTTCATTCGATTGCAGGCGCGCCTGCATACCGAGCCGCCGGAGATTTCCTACAGCTTGCGAAGCAGCGCTTACGGCGAATCGACCGACGCCTACGTGGACGCATTGCGCGCGGCGTTGCCCGGCTTGCCCGCCAAAGACCTGTACTGGCGCGTCACGGCGATGGTGGGTGCCTATCTGTACGCGTTTTCGGATACGCATCGACTGGACGTGTTGTCGAAGAACATCTGCAATCCGGCGGATGCGCACGAGACGCTGGAGCAGTTGACGAGCTTCATCGTCGGTGGACTGGAAGCAGAAGCGAGCCTGGCGGTGAACGGCCCACGCGTGAACAAGCCCGTTGCCGCCGCCACCAGACCCAAGACCACACCGAAGACGGCGCGTGCCGCCGCGAAGAAGACGGCGGCACGGGTGGCTTGAAACGCGCTAACGGCGCAGGCCGATGTCCATCGAATCGATGACATGCCGGATGACGGCGTGCATCGATTCGCGCGTTACGCCGGGCAAGTCCGAAGTCGCCGTTTCGCCGATCAGATCGCGCAGCGTTTCCTGCACATCGGCGGACGACGACTGCGGCAGCGCCGCCGCGATCACGCTGATGGCGGCGGTGAGACCATGCAGCTTGCCGTTCAGTGCTTCCAGTTCCTGACTCATATTGCTTCCTTGGCTTCTAACAAAAATGAAGCGAGCCGCTTCGCCACCGAAGCGGCCCGCATGTAGGCTCAGGCGAGTTCCCGCTCGGGATGCGCGCGGTGCTTGACGAAGATCGCCAGGCCCGCGATCACCGCAGGTACGGCGAGCAGCGCGAACACCGCGGGCAGACCGAGCTTCCACGCCGAGAACAACCCGCCCAACGCGACGCCCGCGATCCCGCCGAAGCGTCCGACGCCATACATCCACGACACGCCGGTGGCCCGGGTTTGCGTCGGGTAGAAGATCGCGGCGAGCGAAGGCATCGACGATTGCGCGCCGTTCATCGTCGTCCCGGCGAGAAAGATCAGCGCACTGACCAGACCGATGCTGCCCATCGCCTGGCCGACCACGAAGATGAACGCCGCCGTCAGCAGGTAGCCGAGCACGACGACGAGATTGGCGTTCCAGCGGTCCATCAGCCAGCCGGATGCGATGGTGCCGATGCCACCGCCCAGCGGGAACAATGCGGTGAGCAAAGCGGCGCGTTCGGGCGTGAAGCCGGCCTCGTTCATCAGCAGCGGCATCCAGCTCATCAGCAGATAGAAGATCACGAGGCCCATGAAATAAGTGAGCCACAGCATGATCGTGCCGACCAGAAAGCTCTTCGACAGAATCGCGGCGACGGATGTCTTCGGCTGGCTGTCCGCCCGCTCGGCCGTCCGGAAAGACTCGACGCGCGACAGATCGAGCGGTGCGATGCGTGCAAGTGGCGCGTGAATGCGTTCTTTCGGCGCATTGCGCTTGACCAGATAGCGGACCGATTCGGGCATCCACAGCATGACGACTACGGCGAGCACCAGCGGCACGATGCCGCCGACGAGAAACAGGCTATGCCAGCCGAAGCTCGGGATCAGCCAGGACGAGACGAAGCCGCCGACCGCCGCACCGACGGAGAAGCCGCAGTACGTGGTGTTGACGACGATCGAGCGGCTGCGTGAGGGCGCGTATTCCGACACGAGCGTGATCGCGTTCGGAATCGCCGCACCGAGCCCGATGCCGGTCAGAAAGCGCAGCGTCACCAGTGATTCGACCGAGCCGCAGAACGCGGTCGCAACGCTCATCGCGCCGAAGAACAGCGTGGCTGCGATGAGCACGCCGCGGCGTCCGAAACGGTCGGCCGCGGGCCCCGATACGACCGCACCCGCGGCAAGACCGAACAGCGCCGCGCTCAGTACCGGACCTAGCGCCGCCTTGCTGATGCCCCATCCCTTCACGAGCGCCGGCCCGATATAGCCGATCGCCGCGGTGTCCATCCCATCGACCAGCACGATCAGAAAGCACAGACCCATCAGCAGCCACTGGAAGCGCGAGAACGGATGCGCGTCGATGTACTGCTCGACGACGACGTTGCCGCTCCACGTCTGGCCGCGGCCGGCGGCCAGCGGATCGTCCGTGCGCGGCGGGAAGGCCGGCCCCGATTGAAGCTCTGCTTGCGACATGTACAACTCCTCGTTGTCGACGGCGCGTGCCGTCCAGGAATGCGTTCGGGCCGGCAGTTGCCGGAATGCGCGAAGCGGGGGCCCACCGCTTTCGACGTATTTTTATTATATGTACCTATAAATAATTTGTGCAATCGGACAAAAATAGTGGAAAACGTGAGCATTGGTACGCACGCGCAGTGGCAACGCGATGCGAGGGCTGGGGTGCTTGCGCAGGGCGAGCGCAAGAGGGAAACCGGCGGAAAAGTTGGACGGCCCTGCGATGCGAACCTGCCAGTGCGGCAGTTTCGAGCGTGCTGTTGAAGGATTTACGAGTCGGCCGTGTGCTTGCTACACCGATGGCGCGCGCTGCCGGATACGAAAGCATCGGGTGGCATGGCGAGCCTCCAGTTTCGTCCGCTGCGATGCCGGATGCTGGACGTCCTTCGACTACCGAAGCGTCTGTCATCGCACGCCGGGAACAGCCGATGCTCGGCATTCACCGCACGTCCACTTTAAAAGGAGCCGTCATGCCGAACTCGAAACAGGGTAATGCGAACCCGACCAATCCGCGCAACGATCAAGGCAAGGGCAAGGTCAAGGGTCAGCAACAACAGAACCAGCAGAAGCAACCGATGCATCAGGGCGGTCAACGCCAGCCGTGATGGCACGCCAGCGCGGCGGTCGATCTGAACGGGACGATCGCCGTCATCTACTCGCCACACTCCTGTCGCGGCGCAGTTCGACGTTGTGGGAAATGGTCGCGATGAACTCACCGCGCAGCAGAGGTGGCGCACCGTTTCGCGCAGCGCGCTATCGCTGCACGTATGCGTCGTGGATCGCTCGATGCGCCCGTGGTGCAATGACAGCCGTCTGCCCGAGCTCACTCACGCCGACGATGCTGGCCGGCCCCATGGTTTGCCCGCACTTCTGACAGGCAGGCTTTAACCGGGCAAATACCTCATTTTCTCCGCAATATTCACCGCCTTGAGACAGCCCACGAAGCAGGAAGCGGGAATGCTGGCGATCCATCGCGCCAGCCGGCGCCGCGCAGAACTCGACAATGGAGCCACGGCTTCCACAGGCGCACTGCAGATAGAAAATGATGCGTCTTTCCATGCCAGGGATGCTGCACTAACAGCGGCTTTAAAGCGCTTGCAAACAAACGCAGCGGGCGTTCGCCCGCGCGGCCCGCACTGGCCAGATCAAGGCCCGAACAATGTGTCGCACATTTCGCCTGGTCCTTTGCAGTCGTCGGCGCGCGCGTTGCCGCGTCTGACTCCGCACGAGCGCTCGCCGGCGCCAGCGCGGCGCGCCGATAGCGGCGCTTAGATTCCCTGCAACGCCAACGCCGCGTGAATCATCGCAAGATGGCTGAGCGCCTGCGGCAGGTTGCCGAGCATCGCGCCGGAGTCTGGATCCACCTGCTCGCTGAATAGCCCGAGATCACCGGACGTCGCCTCGATCATTTTCGCCATCTGGTCTTCGGCGCGCGCCCGCTCGCCGAGGATCGCATAAGCTTCCACCAGCCAGAAGCCGCATGCGGTGAAGGTGCCTTCTTCGCTATCAGCGCCGGAATAGCGATACACGAGCGGACCACGGGTCAGCTCGCGCACGATCGCTTCGCGCGTCGACGCGAGTCTGTCCTTGCGCTCGAAACCCAGCCGCGACGCCAGCAGCAATGCCGCGTCGAGCCGGTCGCTGCCGGGATAAAACGCGTACGCCTGCTTGGCCTCTGACCAGCAGTGCGCGTCGATCCAGTCGCGAATGACATCGCGTTCGCGCAGCCAGCGCTCCACGCGATGGCCGTCGATCTGCTGCGTTCGCGCCAGTTCGGCGGCGCGGTCGAGCGCGGTCCAGCATTCGATCCGCGACATCGTGTATTGCTGAACTTCGGGCAGTTCCCATAGCCCCGAGTCTGGACGACGCCAGATATCGCAGCAGCGATCGGCGAGCTCACCGAGCAAACGGCGCGTCGACAAGTCGAGGATGTGCCCGCTTCTGACGAAGAGCGCCGCCGTCTCCATCAGGTCGCCAAACATGCCGAGCTGGACCTGGCCGCGCGCGAAGTTGCCGCGCCGCACCGGCTGGCTGTGGCGGTAGCCCGGCAGGTTGTCGAGTTCATCCTGGCCCGGCGCCAGTTCGCCATCCAGCTGGTACATCGTGCGCAGATCGCCACCGTGGCGCCGGATCGTCGCGGTCAGCCACGAGAACGCCGCTTTCGCTTCCTCGATCGCGCCGATACGCAGGAACGCCTTGACCGTGAACGCGACATCGCGCACCCACGCATAACGATAGTCGAAGTTTTTGTCGCCTCCGATGCGCTCGGGCAGCGATGTCGTGGCCGCCGCCGCGATCGCGCCGGTCGGTGCGAACAGCAGCAGCTTCAGTGCGAGCGCGCTGCGCCGAACCGCGTCGGCGTACGGACCTTCGATGCGCAGATTGCGCGTCCATTCCCGCCATGAATCGTGCGACCGGTCGATGCGCTCATCGATGCTCGCGAGCGGCGGCAGGATCAGCGGCGTGTCGGCGGCGCACAGCAGGGCGACACAGTGGCGCACACCGGCCTGCACGCTCAGGCGCGCGGCGACATGCCGGTCGTCGATCCGGGTTTCGGCGGCGTCGCAGTCCATGCGCAACGCGGCGACGATCCCATCGACATGAAACACCGGTCCCTCCCGCGTGCGCTCGCACCACGCGCTGGCGGTGTCGCGGCGCTCGCCGGGACGCATCGTGATCGCGAGCTCCACGATCCCGTCGAGCCCCTCGACCCGCCGCGCCAGCTCGCTCCACGGCAAGCGCCCGGAGATGCCGCTGTTCAGCGAGTCGGTGATGCGCACCCGCCCCGATGCGGTCGAAAAGACGGTCTGCAACACGTTGCTGTCGGGGCGATAGCAACGCGATACGGAGAACGGCTCGACCGGTGTGATCGAAAAGCGTCCGCTCGTGCTGCCGGGCGCGAGCAAGCGGTCCAGAAACGGCACGCTATCGAGCGAGGGCACGCACCACCAGTCGATCGAGCCGTCGGCGCCGACCAGCGCGACGCTGCGCCCGTCACCGATCGCGCCGTAGTATTCCAGCGGCAGCTCCCCGTCCGGGCGGGCAAGCGCAGCGTCGCTTGCGGTGATATCGGACTTCATCCGCGCCTCAGGTAATCGGATTGCCGCCCGTCACCCCATACACCTCGCCGGTGACGAAGCTCGACTCCTGCGACGCCAGCACCACATAGATCGGTGCCAGTTCGGCAGGCTGCCCAGGGCGCTTCATCGGCACTTCGGAACCGAAGACTTCGATTTTCTCCTGCGGCTGGCCGCCGCTTGGCTGCAAAGGCGTCCAGATCGGGCCCGGGGCGACCGCATTGACTCGCACACCCTTCGGCGCGACCTGCTTGGCGAGCGCATGCGTGAAAGCCGTGATGGCCGCCTTCGACGGCGCGTAGTCCAGCAGTGACGCACTCGGCTGATAACTCTGGATCGACGTCGTATTGATGATGGTCGCGCCCGGCGGCATATGTTCGAGCGCGGCCTTGCACAGCCAGAACATCGCGAAGACGTTGGTCCGGAACGTGGCTTCGAACTGCTCGGTCGTCAGCTCGGCAATCGACTCGACCGAGGTCTGCTTACCGGCGATGTTGACAAGAATGTCGATGCCGCCCAGCTCCGACACGGTGCGCGTGACGAGCTCGCGGCAGAACGCTTCGTCGCTGATATCGCCGGGCAGCGCGACGGCATTCACGCCCGCATCGGCGACGAGCTTCCTGACTTCCTGAGCATCGGCTTCCTCGCTCGGCAGGTAGTTGAGTGCGAGATCAGCGCCTTCACGCGCGAACGCGATAGCAACCGCGCGCCCAATGCCGCTGTCCGCGCCCGTGATCAGCGCGCGCCGGCCTTTCAATCGTCCGAAGCCCTGGTAGCTTTGTTCGCCATGGTCCGGGCGCGGATTCATGTCCTTCGCGAGCCCCGGGGGCGATTGCGGTTGGCGCTCGAAATTCGGACCCGGATATTGCTTCAACGGATCTTGCATCGAATACTGGTTTTGGGTGGCCATCGTCTGGTTCCTTGAATAACGAATAACGGGGACATGCGTAGACCGCTCTGGCGTGCCTGGGCGCGTTACGGACGCAAGCGGTATGCCTCGCTCGCGGCCTCGTCAGCGCCGCGCTGGAGTGACAGCGCACGCGCATAACGACGCCGGTCGAAAACGACAAAGGCATTGCGCAAGCCTCGTTCCATCGAACCAGGTGCCGCCGCGGCGCAGAGGCATACCGGTTGCTCGCTCCGGCGCGTACGCGCGCCGCCACCGCAGTGCATCCGATGCCGCACGCGGCGCTTGCGAATCGCATGTATTGGCGCGCGCGCGGACAGCGAGTCCGCGAACTGCCGATGCGTATCGAACAACTGCTGTGAAGGAGAAGGGAATGAAACTGCAAGACAGGCACGTACTTGTAACCGGCGCGGATTCCGGCATCGGCCAGGCAATCGCGACGCTTTTCGCACAGGAAGGCGCGGACGTCGCCATCGTTTATCACACGGACCAGCAGGGCGCGCAGGAAACCGTGCGCCGCGTCGAAGCAGCCGGCCGGCGCGCGTGCGCGATTCAGGGCGACGTCGGCAATCCTCAGTCGGTGGCGGCCTTCTTCGCTGAAGCGACGCAAGCGCTCGGCACACTCGATGTGCTGGTGAACAATGCGGGCGTGGGCGCGGGCGGCGCGTCGGTTGCGGAACTCGACGATGCGCAAATCGAGACGGTGCTGCGCACCGATCTGCTCGGCCCGCTTTACTGTTGCCGGATATTTGTCAAACAGCGGCGCGAGGCCGGCGGCGGTGGACGCATCGTCAATATCTCATCCGTCGCGCAGCATCTGCCGACGCCGGAAAGCGCACCGTACGGGATGGCGAAGGCAGGCGTCGGCTCGCTCACGCGCAGCCTGTCGCGCGAAGTCGCGGAAGACCGCATCAACGTCAACAACATTGCGCCAGGGCTGATCCAGACTCCGATGACGCAGCAGCGGCTTGACGACCCCGACAAGCGGGAGAAATCGATGTCAGTGATTCCGTGGCATCGGCCGGGACAGCCGGAAGAAATCGCGCGGCTCGCGCTGTTTCTTGCGTCCGACTATGGCGATTACGTAACCGGGCAAACATGGACGATCGACGGCGGCTTGTCGATGCAATGGGGCGGCGCGTGAGGCTTGCCGCGCGAACCGCGTGAGCGGGAACAGCACGCCTTCACCATGAGCTACCGGTGGCGTCGCCCTTGCCACTTCTGCGCAGGCCGTCGATCAGCAGATTGACGACCTTGCTTTTATCCGCGACGCGTATCCGCGCACCGGTCACGAGCTGGCGGTACCACGTGCGCCCCATCAGCATATCAATGGCGGTCTCGCTATCTGCGCCATCGGGTAATTCACCACGCTCGATTGCATGATCGATGATCGCAACGGCCAAGCGCCTGCGTGGAAGAATGAAGCGTTCGTGCAACAGGGTCGCGAGTTCGGGATCCTGGATTGCGCCGGCGATCAGCAGCCGAATCACCTTGCCGGCAAGGGCCTCGTAAGGAGCGCGAACGCTGAATCGTCAGGGCGCAATCTCAGTTGACGACTGCACGGTGTTGGCGAGTGCGCCGAGCTGCGGCGTTCCAATCGTCACCTTGTCCCCGAGGTGATGCGTGAAGCCGCTGCCCGGCGCATGCCCGGCCGAGGCGGTGATGTCGTAGACGTGACCTTTACGAACGACGACGACCGACGGCCGTCTATCGGGGTGTTTCGCCAGATCCGTCCGATCAGCAGCGCCCCGGGCAGGTCAGTCGGGACAAAATGCGGAAGATCGTTCGATATCGTGGACGGCCGGGGTAGCGAGAGTTGAGAACCACGTTGGATGTGCGCTTCAGGCGAGCGATAGGCGTTGCGTGTCGGCCGGCCGAAGTTTGCCTGGTAGCATCACGCGACATAGCGCTTCCGCGAAGAAGAAGTCGCCGAACATCGTCGCGCCATCGACGCCTTCGTTGTGCGGCTTCGAATAGCAGGAATTCCTCAACAGTCCGCGCTGCGCCGGTTCGTCGGCAAACTCGTCGCGACACAGCGCTTCGAGCATCGCGAGTCCGTGTTCGCGCCAGCGGAGCGCTTCGGCAGGATCGGGATGTAGACGGCCCATTTCGATCAGCGCTGACGCCATCACCGCCGCGGCGGCCGTGTCCTTGATTTGCGCGTCCGCGCCGGTGGCGTCGAAATCCCACGGCGGGACCAGACTTCCATCGAGCCGGCGCAGATAGTACGCCGCTAGCCGCCCCGCGAGGTCTAGCCAGCTGCGCTTGCCCGTTTCGCGCGCCGTGTTGACGTAGCCATAGACGGCCCACGCCTGGCCCCGACTCCACGCCGACTCGTCGAAGGCGCCTTGAAAGGTGTAGCCGCGCTTGCGCGCACCGGTTATCACGTCGTACTCGACCGCGTGATAAGTCGAATCGTCGGGCCGAATAAACGCGTTCGCGGTCATCACGCAATGCGCTTCGGCGGCGAGGCGATAACTGCCGTCCCCCGAATGGTTCGCCGCCCAGTAAAGCAACGATAGGTTCGCCATCGTGTCGATCGCCGACGCGCTGCGTCCGCGCGGATCGTCAAGCGGGCCCCAGGAAGCGAGATAGGCGCCGCTGCGCGTCGTGACGAGACGCGCGCGCAGTTTGTCCGCGGCTTCCATTGCAATGTCTGCGTACCACGCGTCGCCGGTGATGTCGTAGCCGGGGACCGCACTGCTGTCGAAGATAAAGCCGATGTCGTGCGTGTTGGGGTCCTGTGCGCGCTGCGCGACGAGACGCATGCGCTCACGGGCCCACGACAGGTACTTGTCCTTGCCCGTGTGCAAATACGAAGTCAGTAATAGTCCGACCCAGAACCCGCAAAACCAATTGCCGTGGCTCCACGCTGAACCGCTGTAGCCTGCCGACAGCGACGCCGGCAGCAGCACCCATTTTCCATTGGGCGCTGTGATCTGGGGGAACTCGACGCCGAGCGTCGGCTCGTCCTCTGCAACTTTGGTCGCAATGCGATCGAGGATAGCGGTGAAGAGGGCGGACCGCTCAGAGGACAGTCCTTGGTCTTGGTACGAAGCATTCACGCCTTTGTCTCCTGATAACTTTCGCGTTTCCCGACTGACGGGGGCACACAAAATTCTAGGAGTGCGGCGGTTCCAGCGGTTAGGACGAAGCGCGGCTTATATTGGACTTTTCTACGACGCACCGGGACGCCTGTCGTCCCACTGCTTCAAATGCTCAGTTTCTCCAGGCTGCGGCGGAAGTCGATTGGCGAGCGACCCGTGTGCTTGCGAAAACATCGGCTGAAGTACGCTGGGTCGTCGAAGGCAAGCTGTGTGGCAACCTCCGCCACACTGACCTCCGAATGAAGCAACAGACGCTTCGCTTCCAGCATCACGCGTTCACGAATCAGCTTGGCCGCGGTGCTGCCGAGCGCCTGGCGCGTTGCATCGTTCAGCGCGCGTTCCGTGACGTTCAACAGGCATGCGTAGCGAGCGACGTCGTGGACCGTGGTGAAATGTTTTTCCAGCAGGCTTTTGAAGCGTCGCGACAACAGCACGCTGCGCGACGAATTGACGTCGGTGACGGCCTCGCCGCCCAGGCGCGCGGACTTGATCAGCAGAACGCGCAGATATGACCAGATCACGTCTTCGTAGCCTGCCTCTTCGCCCTGATATTCCGCATCGATTCCGTCCAGCACACGATGAAGGTCCTGAGCTTGTGCGTCGCTCATATAAACCGTGTTTGGAATTCGCTCGAAATCGTAGACCGGAATTTCGGTCTGAGAATGGCGGTTTTGCACCTTGAAGGCGAAGAACTCGGACGAGAAACTGATTGCGTGCCCGACGGTGTCTTCGGACAACACGAAATCGTGGATCTGGCCGGGCGCCATGAAGAACAGCGTATTGGGCCGCACCTCGTAACGGACCGAGTCGATGATGTGATGACCGCTGCCCGACACGACCCAGACGATGTGATAGAACTCGTGCCGATGAGGATACGGCAACGTCGATTTCATATCTTCCAGCGGCGCGAAATGAAAGTCGATCGACTTGATTCGCGACCCGTACTCATAGTTGGCTATCTTGAAGACGGGCAACTGACAACTACAACCGCTAAGCATTTGTTTTGTCTCCTGCATCCAGCTGACTGCCTGGTTAAATCAAGGCTGCTGTTTCTCCTTCGCCGCTTCGGCATGGAACGTAGTGTGATTGTAATTAGCAAAGCGGCTGGACCGCTGTTGTCGAAAACCCGCACAGGGTGGGCTTTGCCTGCCTCTTGTCAGATCATTGGAAACGCAATTCCTTCAGAGCCGACAATCCGGTCAGCACCGGCTTGCCGTGCTGGTTGCGAACCATGGTGTCCATGACGAGGATGCGCTTGGCGGGTTTCTTCTCGATGACCGTCACATGGATTCTGATCGTATCGTCGATAAAGACGGGGCCGAGAAAGCGCAGCTCCTGCCCGACATAGACGAAGCCGGGACCGGTCAAGCCGGTATGAGTCGTCGACACTAGCGCCGCGGTCAGCAGGCCGTGCGCGACGCGCTGGCCGAATGGCGTGCGCGCCGCGAACTGCTGATCCATGTGCAAGGGGTTCAGGTCGCCCGACAGATGGCCGAAGGCGTTCACGTCACTTTCCGCGATGGTATGCACGAGCACCTGAGCGCGGCCGATCTGGATATCGTCGAAGCGCAGCAAGTCGTGGCACTGATTCAGATGAGTGTTCATGCGGTCCTCCGCCCGGTCAGCGCCGCGCCCGCTTCGACCAGCGTATTGATTTCGTCGGGCTCGTAGCCCAGTTCGGCGAGCACCTCGCGAGTATGTTCGCCTTGCCGCGGCGGCTGACGGGTGAGCGGCGGTGCGGCGCCGTCGTATCGAACCGGATGCGCGAGCAAACGAATCGGCCCGGCCTGCGGATGGTCGACTTCCATGATGACGCGGTTGTGGGCCACTTGCGGGTCGGCCTCCACCTGGTCGTAGTCGTTCACGGGCGCGTACCAGATATCGTGCTGGTCGAAGACCGCCATCCAGTCGGCCGTGGTGCGCGTGGTCAGCGCGTCATACACGATGCGGTTCAATTCGTCGCGGCGGCGCACGTTATCCTTTGGGTGCGAAAACCCGGCCAGCGCGGGCTCGCGCAAGGCCGCCGCCAGCTTCTCGGTTGGCGTGAGCGAAACGGCGATCCAGCCGTCGAGAGTGCGGTAAATGCCGTAGGGCGACGGGTGGAACCGGCTGCCGGTCGGCGGGTTCGTGCGCGGCCACAGCGGTCCCTTGTTCAGGTAATAGGTGAACGGCTCGATCTGAAGATCGAGCGCCGCGTTGAGCAGGTTGCTTTCGACCAGCGTGCCTTTTCCGGTACGTTCACGGGCCTGCAACGCCGCGACGACGCCGAACGCGGCCAACGCCGCCGCGTGCTGGTCGACGATCGCGGATCCGACTGGCGTGGGCGGGGAGTCCGCCTCGCCGGAGAGCATCGTCATGCCGCTGATGGCCTGCAGCAACAGGTCCTGCCCTGGCCGCTTCAGATACGGTCCCGATGACCCATAGCCGGTGCATGAGCAGTACACGAGCCGCGGATTGACGTCCCGGACATCGTCGTAACCGAAGCCCATGCGCTGCAGGACCCCGGGCCGGTAGTTTTCGATCAGCACATCGGCTTCCTTGATCAGCCGCCAGACGATCTCTCTCGCGCGCTCGTCGCGCAGATCCAGCGAGATGCTGCGCTGATTGCGGTTGCCGAGCAGAAAAAACATGCTCACACCTTCGACATACGCATCGAAGCCGGTCCAACTGCGCTCGAACGCGCCGCCCGGCGGTTCGATCTTGATCACGTCGGCGCCGACGTCGGCCAACATCTGCACGGCCGCGGGGCCCTGCAAGAAGTGGGTGAAACTGAGTACCTTGATGCCTTCCAGCATGACTTGTCTCCTGAGCGCGTGTCCGTATCTGTGTCACTGAGGCGTTCAGGCCAGCAGGTTTCGCGAGATGATCATTCGCTGAATCTCCGAGGTGCCCTCGACGATCTCCAGCACCTTGGCGTCGCCGAATGCGCGCGATACCGGGTACTCGCTCATCACGCCGTAGCCACCATGTATCTGCAACGCCTGATGAGCCGCCTCCATCGCGCGCTCGGTGGCGAAGAGCTTGGCCATCGACGCCTGCTGATCGAAGCGAACGCCTGCATCTTTCAGCGCGGCGGCATCGTAGAGCATGAGTCGCGCGGCGTGCGCGTGGGCCGCCATGTCGGCGATCTTGAACTGCAGCGCCTGGAACTCGGCGATCGGCTTGCCGAATGCGCGCCGCTCCTTCATGTACGCGATCGACCGATCCAGCGAACCCTGCAGGATGCCCAGCGCGAGCGCGCCGATCAGGATTCGGCCGGTGCTGATCTGGGCGAGCGTCTGTCGCAAGCCCGCACCGCGTTCGCCCAGCAGGTTGGCGGCCGGGATCGTGCAGCGCTCGAAAAACAACTCGTAGGTACTCGATGCGCGCCAGCCGATCTTGCGCAATTTGCGTCCATAGCTGAAACCCGGGGTGCCGTTGGGCAGGATGAAGTTGGAAATCTCCTTGCGGCCGTCAGCGCGCGTGCCCGTTACCGCGGCGATAACGACCGGTCCCGTCACTTCCGTGCCGGAATTGCTGATGAAGGTCTTCGACCCATCGATGATCCATTGGCCGCCTTCCAGCGTCGCGCGCGTCGCGATGTTGGCCGCGTCGGAGCCCGCGTTGGGCTCCGATAATCCAATTGCGCCGACCTTGCGGCCGTCGAGGATAGGGCGCAAAAAACGGTCCTTCTGCTCATCGGTGCCATAGTTGGAGAGCAGGCTTGCGACCGTCGAATTGGCCATTAGCGAGTTGGCGATTGCGCAGTCGACCCGTGCCAGTTCCTCTAATACGATCACATACGAGAGCCATTCGCCACCGCCGCCGCCCCAACTCTCAGGATAGGGCAGGCCGGCAAAGCCGAGCTCGCCAGCACGCTTCCAGATGTCGTAAGGAAACGCTTCCGCTTCCCAAAGTTCTTCCGAGACAGGAGCGATTTCGTTCTCCGCGAAACGGCGCACGGCGTCGCGTATCGCGGTGTGTTGTTCGTTTAACCAATGCGGCATGTCGGACTCTATGAAAAAGCGGGAGATGGGTTGGATCGGATGCGCTGCGTTACAGCACCTTCAGATAGGTATCGCCAGATGCGACCACCGTGCCGTCCTGGCGCGTCACCTCCGCGCCGAACACGCAGATGTTGCGATCGTCGTTCTTCTCGCGCAGCGTGAGCCGGGCAGTGACCGTGTCGCCGATGAACACCGGCGCGTTGAACGTGATGTCGTAGCGATAAGAAACCGCACCGGGGCTCGGCGCCTTTTGCGCCATACAACCCATCACAGTCGATAAGAAGCCGACGGACAGACAGCCTTGCGCAATCCGCTTCTCGAAGCGCGTGGTTTTGGCGAATTCCTCGTTCAGATGCACGGCATAGAAATCGCCGACGATCCCGGCGAAGCCGTAGATATCGAATTCAGTGACGGTCTTGGCGAAATCGGCAGTGTCGCCGACCGCGTAGCAATCCATGTGTGGGCGTTTGGCCATGGTGGTCGTGGAAATAGGTGTCGGTTGTGGAGCCGGCCTTTTCTTTGCTGATTGGGCCCGGCGGGCGTGACTCAAATTTAATGAGTGCGCGTTGCCGACCGTTAGGACGGTTTGGGCGAATGCTTGGACTTTTTTGACTGCACGCAAGCAGTGATTGCGGTCTTCGGCTGCTGCGCAAGCGGCTCGCGGAGCGGCCCTGTCAGCCATTAGTCAATATTCCCGACGGGCTTTTCTCCGTGTGCGCCGGGCAGACCGCCACGCGGTCTGCAAAACGCCTCGCATCGAAGACGCCGTAAAAAAGTACAAGAAATCAGGCGAGCGGTCCTAACGCCCGTTGGCGGCACTCACGAATACTTGAAACGCCTGCTGACGGATCGACCTGACGCAGCGCGACGATTACATTCCAGGACGGAAGGAGACGAGATGAAATCATTCCTTAGCGCGCGGCGCGCATGGCGCGCCATGATGGTAGGTACGCTGCTCGCAGCAGGCGTCGTCGTAGCAAGCAGCGCTCGTGCCGACGACCCGATCGTCATGAAGCTGGGCCACACCCTCGCCCCGAATAACCACTATCAGCTGACTGCCGAAGTATTCGCGAAGGAAGTCGCGCAACGAACCCACGGCAAAGTCAAGATCGAGATCTTCCCGCAGTCGCAGTTGGGCGGCGAAGTGCAGATGGCACAAGCGCTGCGCACCGGCACGCAGGAACTGATGATTTCAGCACAGGCGCCGATCGGAAACACGATCAAGCAGTGGCAGATTTTCGATATGCCTTATCTGTTCAGCAGCATCGACGACGCTAACCGGGTTTTGCAAGGACCGGTGGGCCGCAAGTTCCTCGACATGATGCCCGCGGCCAACATGATAGGCCTGACGTGGCTGTCGGTGGGGGAACGCAATCTGTTCACGGCTAAAAGGCCCGTCAGCTCGCTCGGTGACATGAAGGATATGAAAGTGCGAGTGATGCAGAGTCGCGGCTATATCGCGGGCTATAAGGCACTGGGCGCAAACCCGACTCCGTTGCCTTATAACCAGCTGTTTCTGGCGCTGTCGCAAGGCCTGGTCGACGGCGGCGATACGTCGCCGGAGCAGTTCATCCAGGACAAATTCTCCGATGTCGCGAAGCATTACTACCTGACCCACGTGAACTACTTGCCCGTGGTGCTGGCAATGAGCAAGAGCGCCTGGACGCGTCTTTCGCCCGACGAGCAGAAGGCGTTTCTGGCCGCTGCCGCGATCGCCGCGAACTATGACATCAAAGAGTACAAGCACGAATACAACGACGCGCTCGCAACGATGAAGAAGAATGGCACCCAGGTGACGGATGTCAACACGGCGCCGTGGGCCGCCGCCACCGATAAGGCGCGCGACAGCCTGCTCAGCGACATTCCCGATGGCAACGCGCTTTATCAGGAAATCAAGGCGGCCGACAAGTCCGCTGTCGCTTCGAAATAAACGGAGGAGCGCCATGGAAAAGCTTGCGCGTAATCTGCTGTTTATCGACGACCTGGTCCTGAGGATCACGCTGTTCCTATGCGGTGGACTGCTTCTCACGATGGTGTGCGTCGCTGGCCTCGGGGTGGTCTTTCGCTTCATCCTGCACGACTCGCTGTCGTGGTCCGACGAGCTCGCGGCTTATCTGTTCGTGTGGCTCACCTGCCTCGGTGCGGCGGCAGGCGCCAAGCTGCGGGTTCATCCGGAGGTGCGGATACTGGCCGACCGTTGTCCGCCGGTCTTCGCGCAAATGCTGGCGGACCTGACCGACTGCGCTGTCCTCGCGCTCGGCGTGGTGTTCGTTATGTACGGCGGCGACATGCTCGAGCTGATGGGCACCGAAACCGCGACCTCTTTGCCAATCTCGATGGTCTACCCGTATCTGTCGATTCCGGTCTGCGGCGCGTTGCTGGTTTTTCATTCCGCGGTGCGAGTCGCGGTTTCCCATCTCGCGCCGGGCGCACAAACGAGGCCGTCGCTGTTGCAGGGCGTCTCCGAACATACCTGAGGTGAATCAACATGTGGGCACTCGCTCTAGGCGCTGGCTTCCTCGGCTTGGGTGTACCGGTGGCCATTTGCATCGGCATTGCGGCGACGATTGCATTGGCGCTGAATGGAACCCCGCTGCTGGTGATTCCGCAGCAGCTCTTTTCGAACCTGAACAACGTCGGCCTGCTGGCCATCCCGTTTTTCATGCTGACCGGCGCGATCATGGATGCGGGTGGCGTCTCGCGCCGGATCATCGACTTTTCGCAGGCCCTTGTCGGGTTCATGCGCGGCGGTATCGGACAGGTGACGATCGTGGCGAGCATGTTCTTCGCCGACCTTTCCGGCTCGGCGACTGCGGATACCGCCGCGATCGGCTCGGTCATGATCCCCGGGATGGTCAAGCAGGGATATTCACGCGCGTTCGCAGTGGCGCTGCAGTCGGCAGCGGGCTCGCTCGGACTGTTGTCGCCCGTGTCGATGAGCATGCTGGTGTACGCGTACACCGCGAACGTTTCGGTGGGCACGATGTTCGTCGCGGGCATCCTGCCGATGTTTCTGGTGGTCGTTTCCTTCATGCTCGTCAATTACCTGACTGCCGTGCGCCAGAACTACACAGCGGTGGAGCCGTTCTCCGCCAGTCGGCTGTGGACCACGTTCAGGCAGGCGATCCTGGCATTGCTGACTCCGGTGATCATTCTGGGCGGCATCCTCGGCGGCGTGTTTACGCCGGTTGAAGCAGGCGTCGTCGCGGCGTTCTATGTGACGCTGGTAAGCGCCTTCGTCTTCAAGTCGCTCAAGCTGTCGCAGTTCAGGGAAATACTCACGCGCACGGCCATCAATACCACGCGGGTCTCGTTTCTTCTCGGACTTGCGTTCGTGCTCGGCCGCTATCTGATCGAGGCGCAAATTCCGTTGCACGTCGCCAACAGCTTCCTGGCCGTGACGACCAGCGCGTTCGTGTTGCTGATCCTGATCAATCTCTTCCTGCTGGCAGCCCATACCGTACTGGAAACGATCTCGAGTATCGCGGTAGTGATCCCCGTGTTTCTGCCGCTCGTCGTGCAGATGCATATCGACCCGATCGTGTTCGGCGTCATCGTCCTGGTCAACTCGGCCATCGGCATTAACCTGCCACCGATCGGCTTTTGCCTCTTTACAGCCGCTTCCATCGGCGGCGTGTCCGTCGAAAAGGCGACTCGGGCAATCATGCCGTTCATCTTCGCGCTGGCGGTCGATCTGCTGCTGATCATCGTCTTCCCGCATATTCCACGCTTTCTGCCGGACTTGCTGGCAATCAAATAACGCGAGAACGATGGGCCGGTGGCTGCGCGCCACTGGCCCCATCTCCACGACTCCGTATGCGTCGATTGTCCGCGCGCGAAAAGCGATCGGACTACCGAGAGGCTCATCATGAACACGACTCACATCGAGCGAAGCGGCGCGGCGCCGGCTCCGCTAACCGCATTCGACGACCTGCAATACCTGAAGCTTGAACAACCCACTGGTTTCGTCTGGTTGATCACGTTGAATCATCACGACAAGCGCAACGCGCTCTGTGTGCCGTTGCTGGTGGAACTGGCGCGCGTGCTCGCGGCGGCCGAAGCCAGCGACGACGTGAGGGCCGTCGTGCTCACCGGCGGCGAGCGCTTCTTCAGCGCCGGCGCCGATATTGCCGACATGGCGGCACGCGGGGTCGCAGCGTATGCGGACCTGGCGCGCCTCGCGAGCTGGAAGGCGATTGAAGCTTTTCCGAAGCCGCTGATCGCCGCGGTCAACGGTTTCGCCATCGGTGGTGGCCACGAACTGGTGATGCTGGCCGATATCGTCATCGCGGCGGACGACGCGACCTTTTCGCAGCGAGAGATCGTCATCGGTGCCCTCCCGGGCGATGGCGCGACGCAGCGCCTGCCGCGCGTGCTCGGCAAGACACTGGCGATGAAACTCGTGCTCACCGGCGAGCCGTTGACGGCAGCCGAGGCCGAGCGTCACGGACTGGTGACGGAGGTCGTCGCGCCGGCACAAAGCGTCGCGCGCGCTGTTGAGATCGCATCGCTGATCGCCTCGCGTGCGCCGCTCGCGGTCCGACTGGCCAAGCGCGCCGTGCTCGATTCGTTCGAAACCAGCCTTCAGCAGGGCCTCGCGCGCGAGCATCAGGCGAATCTCGACGTGTTCAAGACCGAGGACCGTGCCGAAGGCCACCGGGCATTCGTCGAAAAGCGGGCGCCGCACTTCAAGGGTCGCTGATCGGCCGGAATCACGACGTAACGGAGATCATATGAACGCGCTGAATGGTATCCGCATCCTCAGCTTCAATCATTTTCTGATGGGCCCTCTGGGCGTGCAGCACCTCGCCGATTGCGGGGCCGACGTCATATCGGTCGAACC
Source organism: Paraburkholderia sp. (assembly GCF_036488505.1). Classification (GTDB taxonomy): domain Bacteria; phylum Pseudomonadota; class Gammaproteobacteria; order Burkholderiales; family Burkholderiaceae; genus Paraburkholderia. The sequence continues at coordinate 22,150 of NZ_DASXHN010000451.1, forward strand.
TGTCGACGGCGCATTTCAGCGCAAGTGGGGCGGCGCAAATCGCACCATCGACGAACAGACGATGCTGCTTCTGATGGGTAACCGCAACAAGCGCAGTCTGGCGCTGAATCTCAAGGACCCGCGGGCGATCGACATCGTCATGCGCTTGCTGCCTGAAGTCGACGTGGTCGCCGAGAACTACCGTCCCGGTGTGATGGAACAGCTCGGATTGGGCTACGACGCACTCAAGGCGGTCAAGCCGGACATCATCTATGCGTCCGGCTCGGGATTCGGCCCGGATGGACCCTATGCCAGCCGGCCGGGGCAGGACCTGATCATCCAGGCGATGTCGGGTATCGCGACGATCACCGGAACCGTGGAGGACGGTCCGCGCGCGGTGGGTGTGTCTGTCGTCGATCATCACGGCGCGGCGCTGTACGCGAACGGCATCCTGACGGCACTGCTTAACCGCGAGCGTACCGGCGAGGGCTGCCGGGTCGACGTCAGCCTGCTCTCGGCTGCGCTCGATCTGCAACAGGAGTCGCTGACCTGTTTTCTGAACGGCGACGGCCATGACGACGTGCGACAGGCCGGGCGTGTCTCAGGTTGGTACTTCCCCGCGCCGTACGGCATCTATGCCACTGCGGACGG